>NZ_JADFUD010000069.1:0-42395 GCF_054820065.1 Bradyrhizobium sp. UFLA06-06 | reverse complement strand
ATCTATTACCTCCTAAGAGCCCGGCACCGCGTCCCTTGGTTTTCAAAGACTTATTTTGAGTCAGACTCTGAGGAGCCCGCCGAAGGCGGGCGTCTCGAAGGATGGCCACGAGGACACCGCCACGAAATGCGATAGCCCTGCGCTTGCGGGGGAGGGAGCGCAATTGCTGCGCCTCGCCCTCAACTCTTCGGCACCGGCTGCCGGCGCGCCGGGCGGGTCATTGCTTCGAGTTCAAGCAACTGGTTGAGCTCCGCTTCGGTCAGCAGCTTTTCCTCCAGCACGATGTCAGCGACCGAGCGGTTCTCCTTGAGCGCACGGCGCGCCACGCGCGATGAAGCCTCGTAGCCGAGCGACGGCGCCAGCGCCGTGATCAGGCCGATCGAGCCCTGCACCAGGCTGCGGCAGCGCTCGCGATCGGCCTCAATGCCGTCGACGCAACGCTTGGTCAGTGTATCGACCGCCGCCGTCAGCATGCGCAGCGAGCTCAAGACGCAATAGCCGATGGTCGGCTCGAACGCGTTGAGCTGCAACTGGCCACCCTCGGCGCACATCGTCACCGTGAGGTCGTGCCCGATCACCAGGAAGGCCACCTGATTGACCACCTCGGGAATGACGGGATTGACCTTACCCGGCATGATCGACGAGCCGGCCTGCACGGCGGGCAGACGGATTTCGCCGATGCCGGTGCGCGGCCCCGACGACAGCAGCCGCAGGTCGTTGCAGATCTTGGACAGCTTGACCGCGACGCGCTTGAGCACGCCGGAGAACAGCACGAAGGCGCCGAGATCGGACGTCGCCTCGATCAGGTTGGAGGCCAGCACCATCGGCTGGCCGGACAGCCGCGACAGCTCCTCGACCGCGAGCGCCGCATAGCGCGGATCGGCATTGATACCGGTACCGATCGCGGTGGCGCCGAGATTGACCTCGCGGAACAGCGCGGAAATCTCGTTCAGGCGCGCGACGTCCTCCTTCACGGTCACGTGGAAGGCATCGAATTCCTGGCCGAGCGTCATCGGCACCGCATCCTGAAGCTGGGTCCGCCCCATCTTCAACACGTCGGCGAACTCCACCGCCTTGCCCTTGAGGGAGTAGGCGAGATCGTCCAGCGCACGCACCAGCGGCTGGGTGGCGAAGATCACCGCGAGCCGCAGCGCGGTCGGATAGGCGTCGTTGGTCGACTGCGCCATGTTGACGTCGTCGTTCGGATGCAGCGCGTGATAATCGCCGGGCTTGCGCCCCATCAGCCGCAGCGCGACGTTGGCGATCACCTCATTGGCGTTCATGTTGGTCGAGGTGCCGGCGCCGCCCTGGATCGCGTCGACGACGAAGGATTCGGCATAGACCTTTTCGGTCGCAATCTGGGTGCAGGCCGCCTCGATCGCATCCGCCTTCTCGGGTGCGAGATAGCCGAGCCGCTTGTTGGCGCGCGCGGCGGCCTGCTTCACCAGCGCCAGCGCACGGACGAATTCCGGGAAGTGCCCGACCGGCACGCCGGTGATCGGAAAGTTCATCACCGCGCGCTTGGTGTGAATGCCCCACAGCGCATTGGCCGGCACGTCGTCGTCGCCGAGCAGATCGTGCTCGGTGCGGGACTGCGCCTGCTCGATCGGCACGGTGCGGACGGTCGCGACCGCGAGCTCGCTGGGGCCGCCGCTCTCGCCGGAGGCGGACGCGGCAGCTGCAGTGTTGGCGGTCTCAACCTTCGATTCGGCCATCGGTACCTCCGTTACCTCTCGCAGATCTTGTCGTCAGCGACGCCGGCGATGATGCGCCGGGCGGGCGTCGAAAGCCAATGCCTATCGGCAGAGTCTTGCACACCGGTGAGCGGCAAGACGCGGAAAAGCGGCATTGGGGCGCGCCGAAGCGGGAGATTAAGGGCTTTGCCTTATCCGTCATGATAACAACAACTTATAGCTCGATATCGTGGCTCGCTTGGCGAGCGATGCGGCTGCTTTCTCCGCCCCGTCGTCGCGTGCTAGACGAGCATCGACTGGCGCAAGGGCGCCGCCGACACTGAACGAACCAAGGGCCAAAGCCGTGTCCAACAACAACGAAGCGATCACCATCAAATTCCGCTGCCCGGCGGAGCTCGAGGGCAAGATTCCGCCGCCGGTGCCTGCATCGTTGGGTCTTCCCGGATGGCTCAAGGCGATGCCGACGCAGGCCTTCAATACGATGAGCAATCGCGAAGAGGATACCGTCAAGCGCTGCCCGCCATTCGTCGATGCGATGACATCGGGTTTCCTGTTGCCGCTGGTCTGCGATCTCAAGGTCGAGAATGGCGCGATCACCTGGGACAACGACCTTCCGGCCGGCGGCGCGCTCGAATTCCCGCGCTCGCCGGTCGGATTCCACGACGAAAGCCAGGTGGTCGGCTCGCCGCTGTTCGAGCCCGACCGCTTCGTCATCAAGTTCATCAATCTGTGGACCATCGAGGCGCCGCCCGGCTACTCGCTGTTCTTCACGCATCCGGTCAACCGGTTCGACCTGCCGTTCACCACGCTGACCGGCATGGTCGATTGCGATCTGTTTCACGACAGCTGGGTTCATTTCCCGGCACGCTGGCACGACACCAGTTTCAACGGCGTGCTGCCCAAGGGCACGCCGGTTGCGCAATGCTTCCCGGTGAAGCGCGAGAACTGGGTCGCGCAGACCGCGGCGATGACGCCGGATGAAACATCGCGCGCCCAGGAACTGACCAACAGGATGGCCCGGGAGTCCGGACTCTATCGGCGCCAATTCCGGACGTAGAGCGGGCGCGCGAAACCGCGTTGCGGGCGATGACGGGCGTTGGTGGGGAGAAGATTCCCCCCACTTGTCGTCCCTGCGAAAGCAGGGACCCATACGCCGCGGCGGGTGTTGTGAGCGGGACCCGTCGTTCCGGCATCGCTCAACAATGACCATTGGTGGTTATGGGTCCCTGCTTTCGCAGGGACGACACTGAGTTTGTGGCGCGATCCTGAGCCAGTTCGGTGTCATCACCCGCGCATGCAGATGATCGAGTATCCAGAGACGCTTGTGCTTGAACGCAGAGGCCGTGGCTTATCCCGGCTGTCGTCCCGGCGAAAGCCGGGACCCATACGCCGCAGCGGGTGTTGTGAGCGGGACTCGTCGTTCCAACGTCGCGGAACAAGCAGCATTTGTGGTTATGGGTCCCGGCCTTCGCCGGGACGACGGTGCACCAGCGGCTGGACCGCCTAGCTTCTGTTCTCATTGTATCAGAACCGAAGCTCTGGATTCTAGTTTGACGCGCTTTCCTGGCGCGAACCGGTGTCTGCTTCGCTCGAAAACGCTAGCTCAGGAATTGCGCAAAGGCGCTGCGACGGAAGAAGAAGCGGCCGTGCGATGACATGATCAGCGCGGCGGTCGTGCGACCGATCATTTGCGGCCGGCCGCGCAACGCCAGACGCAGATTGGCCTCGCCGGCGGCGCGGTCGCCCATTTCCAAAAGACTGGCGGAGAAGCTGAGACGCATCAAGGGATCGTCGGGCCGCTGCGCCATCACCTGGCGGTAGAGATCCGCTGCGGCAGCATATTCGCCATCGAGCAGCAGCACACGCGCGAGCGCGGCCAGAACATCGGGATGTCCCGGCGCCGCATTGCGCAGCTTCTCCAGAATCGCGCGCGCCCGGCCGCGCTCATTGCGCTGGGGCAGCAGCTGCGCGAGCAGGAGCTGAAACTCGAGGCTCCCCGGCGCGAGAGCAAGCGCGCTCTCAATGACGGCAACCGCCTCGTCGATGCGACCGGCCGAGTGCAATTGCCCTGCCAACGCCTGAAATGCGGGCAGGTACGGCGGCCGCCGCGCGGTGGTTCGCCGCAGCACATCGATCGCCTCGCTGCCGCGACCGGCGCCGCCGAGCGCTGCGCCGAGCAGGGTCTCGAGGCCGGGATCCTCGACGCGGCGCACGGCTCGTTCGAGCGGCGCGATCGCCTCCTCGTTGCGGTTCTGGATCATCAGCGCCCGCGCCAGGATCGAGGCCGCGCCGACATCGGTCCGGTTTGCCTTCAAGACCTCTGCCGCCAGCCGCTCGGCTTCGACGACCTGTCCCATCTGCAATGCGACCACGGCGCGTTGCAGGACCGGAGATGGGCTGGGCCCGCGATTGGAAGGAGGCGGCGGTTTCGGCATGCGGTCCGTCGTGAGATGGTTCTTGTCAGCCGTTATCACTGCCGCCGACGGAGCGTCCAGCGAAAGTCGCATCCGGACACCGAGATACCGTCCGGTTCCAGCCTCCACCGTCCGATTTCATGCATCTCCGCGGCTGTCAGGCGACCAACCGCCCCCTCCCTGCAATTTTTCGACTGCTTAACCTATTCAATCTAGCTTGGGTTGCCATCACAGGGCCCGGCTTGATGCTCTCGGTCACGGCCAGCAGATAGGGCCAGATGATCGACGAGCTCGGCGACGAGACCTCGGACGCATTGACGCCGTAGCCGCCGGACCGAATGTGATCGGCAACGGCGAGGTGGATGTAGGGATCGTCGAGGGTGAAGATCAGCCGGCCGTCGCAGAGCGTGACGCTGAGGGTCAGGGTCGCCGCGAACAGCACGAACCACAGCGATGCCGTCACAAGCGGGACGCTCTGCCGGATCGCGCTGGATCGCGGGAACGACGCGTGGTTGGCGGCGACGCCAGGCATCAGATGCGCATCCGTTTGAAGATCGTCTCCGGCAGCGCGCAGATGATCGCCATCACCAGCCGGAAGCGGCGGGCCACATAGATCACGTCACGCGGCCTCGTCACATCGGCCCGGAAGATATCCTCCGCGACCCGATCCGGCTGCACCGTCAGGGGAGCCGGCAGCTTCATATGCGCCGTCATCCTGGTCCGCACGAATCCCGGCTTGGCGGTGACGACACGGACTTTGCCCGCAAGCGCCAGGCGATTGCGCAGGCCGGACAGGAACTGCGAGAAGCCGGCCTTGGCCGCGCCGTAGTAATAGTTCGAGGCCCGCCCGCGATCGCCGGCGACCGAGCTCACGCCGACGATGGTTCCCGAGCCGCGCGTCGCGAAGGCTTGCGCGAACAGTTCGAGCAGCAGCGCGGGCGCCTCGAAATTGGTGCGCATGATCCTCGTCGCAAGCTCGGGATCGGTCTGGGCACGCGGTTGATCGCCGAGCTCTCCGACAACGCATATGACGGTGTCGGGAAGCGTGGAAAGGCCGGCGACGAAGCCGGCAAGCTGCCCGGTCTGCAGCACGTCGAGCGCGACAACCGAGGTTTCGATACCGCTTCGCGTCTTGATGTCGTCCGCATTGCGCCGTGCCGCCTCGATATCGCGGGCGGCGAGCATCACGCGCCATCCCTCGCTCGCATAGCGCAGCGCGGTCGCGTGCCCGATGTCCGAGCTGCCGCCAATCACCAGAATTGATTTTGTGCCGGTCATCAAATTCCAAGCCGTGCTGAAAGATGGGACACGAGGCGGCTGTTTGCCCCGGTCTGCTGGCGGATGTCCCGCAAGGCCGCAAGGCCGGGATATCCGGATTCGAATGTCGCGCGGGACTGCCGCGCGTCCTTGGCGAGATAGAGCCGGCCGCCGGCATCGACCACCAGCGCGTCGAGCTGGTCTAGAAACCCGAACAGCGCGTCGCTGACCGGAAAGTCCATCGTCAACGTGTAGCCGCGGAGCGGAAACGACATCGGCCCGCTGCCTTCGCCAAGCTGCTTGAGCACCGCGAGAAACGACGCGTCGCCGCGCCGTGACACACGATCGAGAATTTCGGCGAGAACGCGGCGCGCGCGGTCGAGCGGGATCACGCATTGGTATTGCACGAAGCCGCGCCGGCCGTAGATCCTGTTCCAGTCGGCGATCGCATCGAGCGGAAAGAAATACGGGTCCCAATGGACCAGCCGCGGCTTGCCCGGATGTGCGGCGCCGCGGCGGAAGTACAGCTCGTTGAACACCCGCATCGATGCGCGATTGAGCAACCATCCCGGAAACGGTTCCGGGACCGCGAGCCGCGACGTGCGAAGCCTGGGAAACGTCTCGAGGGCGGGCCCCAGCATATCCTTGTCGCGGCGCGTGGCGTGCTCGGCCAGATAGACCAGCGACCGTCCGAGCGCCGCACCGCGCGCAAGGCAGTCGATCCAGGCCACCGAATAGGTGCTCGATGTGCTGCTTTCCAGCTGATCGATCGCCGCGTCGAGATTGCCGGCGACGCGGGTGTCCTGACGCAGCCAGGCGGTCTCGATCGGCAGCAGCCGCAGCGTCGCGTCGAGGATCATGCCCGTCAGGCCCATGCCTCCCAGCGTCGCCGCGAACAACGCGGCGTTTTCCGATCGCGAGCAGGTGACGATCTCGCCGCCAGGTAGCGCGAGGCGGAACGAATCGACGATGGTGCCGAAGCCGCCATCGCGATGATGGTTCTTGCCGTGAACGTCGGCCGCGATCGCGCCGCCGATCGTCACGAATTTCGTGCCGGGCACGACCTTGAGGAAGAAGCCGCGCGGCTCGAAAACGGCAAGGATGTCGGCGATGGTGACGCCGGCTTCGACCGTCAATCGGGCGGTTGCGGCATCTAAGCTCCGCATCCGGTTCAGGCCGCGCGACGAAATTGTCGATTGCGTTCCGATCGCGGCATCGCCGTAGGCCCGCCCGGCCCCGCGCGCCACAACGCCGGACCGCGCAAGCAGGTGGTCCCGCGCGCCTGCGGGCGTCTGCGGCGCCAGCAGTTCGGACGACGCCTTGGGATAGTTGCCCCAGCCGGACAGGCCAATGCCGCCCGGACTGGAGGTCGACATCACAGCTCCTGGTAACGCAGCCGCCGGCATCGCTAGATGGCGGCGAGCATGATGGCGCCGATCGCGCCGAGCGCGACCCAGCTGACGCGATCCCTCAGCGCAAAGATGACCGGATCGTCGTCGATCAATCCGCGCTGCGCGAACAGCATCACACGGCCGATCCAGTACATCAATATCGGACAACCGACCCAGAGCAGTTGCGGATGGCTGTAAAGCGCGCGCACCGTATCGGACGAGATGTAGAGCGTGAAGATCACGACGGCGTTGAAGCCTGATGCGGCGGCGAGGATCGCGATCATCGATTTGTCTTCGACCCGGTAGCCGCGCGCCGCCAGCACGGCGCCGTCCGGTTGGCTGGCGAGCTCGATATAGCGCTTCACCAGCGCCAGCGACATGAAGATGAACAGCGAGAACGCAAGCAGCCATTCCGACATCGGCACGCTGATCGCGACCGCGCCACCGATCACGCGGACGGTGTAAAGCGTGGCGAGCACGACGACGTCGACGGTCGCGATGCGCTTGAGCCAGAACGAATAGGAGGTGGTCAGCGCGAAATAGCCGAGCAAGACGCCGCCGAACTCGATCGATATCGACATTGCGATCGCAAATGCGGCGACCAGCGCCAGGGTCATCGCGCCGACGGCTTGCGATGCCGGGATGGCGCCGCTTGCGATCGGACGGTTGCGCTTGGTCGGATGCGCGCGGTCGGCCTCGACGTCGAGAAGATCGTTCAGGATGTAGGCGCCCGACGCGCAGAGCGAGAATGCGATCACGGCAAGCAGCGACGTCGCGGCCGATCCCGATGCGAATTTGTGTGCGGTCAGCAGCGGCACCAGCACAACGGCGTTCTTCGCGTATTGATGCACCCTGAACAGCTTCAGCCAGCTGCGCATACTGACGCGCATGCCGACCTGCGCGGGCGCGGGCGACTCGGATCGACCGGGGCGGGCGAGGCGCGATGCGGAATCGGGCAACACGACCGCCGCGCTGCCGATGTAGTCAAAACCCTGGCGAAGCACGGGCGGCAGCTCTTTGCGCCGTGCCGCCGGCAATTGACGTTCCGGCGCGGCGGCCCAGGCGGTGAAGACGCCAAGATGCTGGGAGACCGCGCTGACGAACGGCTCGGGATGGGTTTCCGAGCAAAGGTAGACCGGGCGGCCTTCGCCCAGCACCTGCAGCAGGAACCTCACCGCGTCGTGGTCGAATTGCGCCCGGGATGGATCGAACCCCGATGGATCTGCACCATGCGTCGATCGCGCTTGCGGTCCAAGGGAAGCGGTGATCGCCGCGGCGAAAGCGCGAAGGCGGCGGATCGAGTCGGACGCGATATCGGCCGGGACGGAGCTTCCCCGCACCATGACCTCGTCGACATCGACGACGAGCGGCCGGCCCTTTGAACGCAGCGGATCGCGAAGGGCGTCGCCGCCCCCCTGCTCAACCCGTTCTGGAACGCTAGCTCGCATACGCGCGGTCTTCCGGTGCCCCCTCCCCATTGTCCCGGGCTTTCCCTAATTTGGGGTGAACCTGATCTCGGGTGAACTTGGGGGAGCAAACGCCGGGCAGATCGCGCCGGAATGCATGGTGCAAAAGCCTCGCCGACAGCGTGCGGCCGAGCGAGAAATGGCGATCCCGGGAAGACTCGAACTTCCGACCTACGGTTTAGGAAACCGTCGCTCTATCCGGCTGAGCTACGGGACCGCACCGCCCGCAGCGAAAACATGCGGGCGTCGCCATCCCATAGCAGAGCTGCCGGGTGATCGCCAGCCCGCGCCACATCGGACGCGCGCGAAGTTGCGCGGCGTTTGGCGCGTCGCGCGTTACGCCACCTGCCGGGCCGGATTCGAGGCGCCATCCGCGCTCGCCCGACGCGCCGGCAGAAACTCGATGGCCTCATCCTTCAGCGCGCCGAAGCGCAGCGTCATGATATCGAGTGCATAATTCTGGTAGAGCCGCCACGGCCGGCGCGAGCCCTGCTTGGGGAACCTGGCGGCGGCGCGCTGGATATAGCCCGAGGAGAAGTCCACCCAGGGCAATTCGGTGACGGTCGGGTCGTTCCGCCGCGGCGTGACTTGCGCGTAGCCGTTCGCCTTCATGTGGTTGAGCATGCGGCAGACATATTCGCAGGTCAGGTCGCATTTCAGCGTCCATGATGCGTTGGTGTAGCCGAAGGCGGCGGCGAGGTTCGGCACGCCCGAGTACATCAGCCCCTTGTAGTTCATGGTCTTCGACAGATCGACACACGCGCCGTCGACATTGATCTCGAGCCCGCCGAGCACCTGCAGATCGAGGCCGGTCGCGGTCACCACGATATCGGCGTCGAGCACATTGCCGCTCTTGAGCTTGATGCCCCCACGCGTGAAGGTCTCGATCTGGTCGGTGACGACGGACGATCCGCCGTTGCGCAGCGATTGGAAGAGATCGCCGTTCGGCACCAGGCAGAGCCGCTGGTCCCAGGGATTGTAGCGCGGCGTGAAATGAGTGGCGACGTCGTAGTCGGGACCGAGCGCGTGACGCACGCCGCCGAGGATCAGCTTCTTCACGCGCTCCGGATCGCGCTTGCAGAGCCGGTAGAAATACATACCGAACAGCACGTTCTTCCAGCGAGTGAGGCCGTAGGCGAGTTTCGCGGGCAGCCGCGCGCGCAGCCAGTTGGCGACCTTGTCCTCGTCCGGCCGCGCCACGACATAGGTCGGCGAACGCTGCAGCATCGTGACATGGGCGGCGGTCTTGGCCATTTCCGGCACCAGCGTCACCGCGGTCGCACCGCTGCCGATCACCACCACCTTCTTAGCCGTATAGTCGATGTCGTCAGTCCATTTCTGCGGATGGACGACGCGGCCGGCGAAATCGGCGATGCCGGGGAAGTCGGGCGTGTAGCCGTGTTCATATTTGTAGTAGCCGCTGCACATGAACAGGAAGTTGCAGGTGAAGCGCTCGATCGTCTTCTCCGGCCCCCGCTCGACCTCGACCGTCCATCGCGAGTCAGCGGACGACCAGTCGGCACGCACGACGCGGTGGTTGAAGCGGATGTTCTTGTCGATGCCATAGACGCGCGCGGTCTCGCGCACATAGTTCAGGATCGAGGGGCCATCGGCGATCGCCTTCGGCTCGGTCCACGGCCGGAACGAATAGCCGAGCGTGTACATGTCGGAGTCGGAGCGGATGCCGGGATAGCGGAACAGGTCCCAGGTGCCGCCGATGCAGTCGCGGCCTTCAAGAATGGCGTAGCTGCGGTCCGGGCAGTTGGCCTGCAAATGGTAGCCGGCGCCGATGCCCGACAGTCCCGCGCCCACGATCAACACGTCGAAATGAGCGGACATGCCCTGACCCTCTCCCGTGGCAGTATTGACAATACGTATTGTCAGATAACTTGACATCTGACAATGCCTCGTGTCAATAGACTTTCATGGCAAGCAGCCGGAAAGCCCGCCTCTATGGCGGTATGGACGCCGAGGAACGCCGCACCGAGCGGCGGCTCAAGCTGATCGATGCCGCGATCGAGGTCTATGGCGAGGTCGGCTATCGCGGCGCCACCGTGAAGGCGATCTGCGAGGCGGCCGAACTGACCGAGCGCTATTTCTACGAGTCCTTTGCCAACAGCGAGGCCCTGCTGATCGCCGCCTACGGCCATGTCGTCGGCCACCTGCACGAGGAAATGACCGCTGCCGCCGCAGCCGCAGGCGACGATGCCGAGATGAAGCTGCGTGCCGCCCTGACGCTGTATTTCACGCGGCTGAAGCAGCACCCGAAGCCTGCGCGGGTCTTTCTGCTGGAAATTTCCGGCATTAGTCCGGCGGTCGATGCCGTCAAGCTCGACGCCCTGCGCGTCTTCAGCGACATCCTGGTGCCGCCGACGCTCGATGCGAAGCGCGGCAAGGGCGCGGCCGCCTCGCTGCTCTCGGTCGGCATGGTCGGTGCCGTCATCTCGATCGCGCTGCGCTGGGTGTCGAAGCAATACCCGCAAGCCGTCGAGGAGGTCGCGGCGATCGCCGCCAGCTTCTGCCGCGTGGCGCTGACCAAAGCCGACCACCGTGAGGATGGTCACCGATCGTAGCGGCCGGATCGTACCGGCGAGCCGACCCGCCGATTTTCGATCATGTTTCGCCAGTGCTTGCGGACCCGACCCCTAGCCTGTCGCTGATTTAACTTGCATATCGGGCCCCTCGGTTTTCTTATGCCCGGTACCGGGCGCAACGAGGTGCAGCCTGTTTCGCCTGACAAAACAACGCTGTTTGCATCGGCGGAGCTGAATTTTGGTCGACCTGCACAGGCTTGACGATGTGACCGCGCGCCTCGGCGATGTGGTTCTCGATCCCTCGACCTGGCCGTCCTTCATGGACGAGGTTTGCGCCGCCATCGGCGCGACCGGCGCTGCGATGCTTCAGAGCGATATCCGCACCGAAGACATTCCGCGCACGGACTCGATCACCGAGTATTTCACCAAGACCTACTTCCCGCACAATCTTCACCTCACCGACATCCGCGCGGCCCGCGGCGTGCCGCTGATGCACGCCGGCGTCGACGTCATCACCGATGCGGATCTGTTCGAATCCGAAACCGAGATGCTGCGCGATCCGCTCTACGCTACGCTCGGCGAGTTCGGACTGAAATGGTTCGCGGCCGTCGGCTTCCACTCCGGCCCAGCATTGTGGGCACTGACGATCCAGCGCTCACCCACGGAAGGCCTGTTCGACGCCGACGAGATCAAGGCGCTGCGAAGGGTGTCGGCGCCGCTCACGGAAGCCGCGACGCTGTCCGCCGTCGTCGGCCGCTCCGCGCTCTCAGGCATCACCAGCGCGCTCGATCTGATCCAGGTCGCCGCGATTGCGGTCGGCCGCTTCGGCGCCGTGATCGGCATGAACAGCCAGGCGGAAAGCTGTCTCGGCCACGACCTTGCGATCCGCAATAATCGCCTCACGCTGCTCGACCGGCAGGCCAATGCCGATCTGACCAGGCTGATCGATCAGCTGGCCCACAGCTCGGACCTGCACCCATTACCGTCGTCGCCGATCGTGGTGCGCCGGATCGACAAGCGGCCAATCGTGATCCAGATCCAACCGGTGCCTCCGGCCGCGCGGTCGCCGTTCCTGGGGGCGCGCGCAATCCTGTTGATCCGCGATCTCGAAGGCAGCGCGGCGTTCGATCAGGCGCTGCTGGCGGCGACGTTCGAACTGACGCCGGCGCAGGCACGCCTCGCCACCCGGCTTGCACGCGGCGATTCGGTCGAAGCGGCCGCGCAGGAGGCCGGCGTTGCCCTTGCCACCGCGCGCAATCAGCTCAAGACGATCTTCCAGAAGACCGGCACGCACAGGCAGGCGGAACTGGTTGCGTTGCTGCACAGGGTGAAGTGAACGATTAAACGCGAATTGTTCTGATCTCCGGCCCGTTCCCATGAGATTCTTCAATTATTCCAATCGCGAAGGCTGTGTTCCATCAACCGCAGCAACATTCCACAGGTCAGGAAAATCGTCGGGTTCCCGGGTGACAAGTGTCACTAAAATGGCGACAATCTGCTCACTCTGTGTCGTTCGGGTTTGGTCTCAATGTCCGTGATGCCGTCACGATCATCGACGTTGGCTGTTGCCGCTTTCGCCGTCGCTTGCGTGCTGGCGCCGATGAGCGCGCACGCGCAATGGTGGCGCGGCGGGCCGAAGGACTTCGAGGACTGCGCCGACCTCGCCGAGAAGGCCAAGACCAGGGAAGACAAGACCGCGCAACTCGCCGATTGCAACGCCAAGTTCGCCGGCCGCCGCAAGCCCGGCGGCGGTTACACTTATTACGACTTTATGCAGGACCGCAGCTTCGACATTGCCGGTCCCAATCCGACGCCGGACGAGCAGAAGAAGATCGACCAGGAATATACCGGCTATCTCGAGCAGCAGCGGCGCTCGCGTATCGTCGCGGCGTTCAATGCGAAGCAACTCGAGCGGCAGGAGACACAGCCGGTGCGGCCGCCGCAGATCCAGCAGGCGTCATTGCACAATGAGCCGGTGCGCAGTGAAACTGCGAAAGTCCCCGTCCCCGCCGCAAGGCCGGTCAAGCCGCGGGTCGCTGCCGTCCCTATTCCCGAGCCGCGGCCGCGGGCAAGCAACTGCGTGAAGGGTACGTTCTCCTGCGAATGGCCGCGGCTTTCCGAGGGATTGGACGGCCTGAAGAAGCTGTTCACGCCGACACCGCCGCCACCGACCAAGGTTGCGAAGCGAAACTGACGACTCGCTTAGTCATTCCGGGGCTCGCGCAAGCGAGAACCCGGAATCTCGCTGCCATTACCGTCGAGATTCCGGGTTCGTCGCTTCGCTCCGCCCCGGAATGACACCGCAGGCTCAATCGGTAATCACCATCGCCCAGAACCTGCGGTACGGCGACTTCGGGTTGTCGACGAAGGCGACGCCGACGCGCTTGGCGCCCGGCATCAACAGGTTCTCGCGATGGCCGGGCGAATTCTCCCACTGCTTCAGCATCTCGGCGAAGGCGATGAAGCCGGCGCCGATATTTTCGGCGGCGCGCTGCTTCTTGAGCGGCGCGATGCGCGTGAAGAAGCTGCCGCCCGCGGAGTGGCTGACCGATCCGGTCGCCGACATCGCCTGCGCCTGCTTCAGCGCCATCGCGTTCAGCTTCGCGTCGAGCTTCACCGCGGGCATGCGATTGGCGCGCCGGTAGGCACTGATCGAACCGGCATAGTCGTCGGCGCCTGCGGCCGTGGCGAAGCCAAACACGAAGGTGAGCGCGAGGAACAGCAGCTTCATCTGAGGTCGTCTCTGTCATGGATCAGCGCGCGCGGGTGCGCTTGTGGTGTCGGGGCGCGACCGATCTGTGCGCAGGCACGGCCGCTCGGCTTGCTGCCGCAGCCGCCGCGCGCTGCTCCTGCAAGCGCGCATCATAGCCAGGCGACGGTGTCACGGTCGGCGGCGCCGCACGGGCCGGGCCGGCCACGAGCGCAACAAGCGTGAGCAGCATGATGCTGGACCGTTTCATGATGTCACCTCCTCTGTTGTTCGATCGACGTGGCGAACGATCATCGGCGTTCATGGTCGCTGCCATCGCGGATCTGTTCTGGCGTCAGCCCCGGCGATCCCTTGCCGTCCGCCTCCGCCTTCCGGATCAGCGCGATGACGCGGCGCGACAATGGCGCCGCGAGCCCGCGGCGATCCGCGATCGCGGTGATCACGCCCTGCAGATAGTCGATCTCGGTGCGGCGGCCGCGCTGCAGATCCTCCCACATCGAGGAGCGCGCCTCGGGATCGATCTTCATGGTGCGGCCGAGCAGCATGTCGAACAGCGCATCCGGCAGCCGCAGCAAAGACGGCATCCAGCTCGACGGCAGCGGCGTCGGCGACACCGGCGCAATGCCTTCGGCGCGCACCGCGGCCAGGCCCTCGGCCATCTGATCGGCAAGCAGTCGTCGCCAGCCGCGCTGCGCGAGCTGTTGCCGCAGCGGAATATTGGACAGCGCATTGAGCGCATTGTTGAGATTGACGATCAGCTTGCCCCACTGCACGCCGTCGATATCGCCGGTGGGCTTGATCGCAAGCCCGGGCACCGACAGCCGCGCCGCGGTGCCCGCGTCATCCTGCGCGATCACGATGTCGCCGGAGGTCGAGCGATGGAAGCGGCCGTCGCCGAGCGTGACCACGTTGAACGGCACCATGCCGCCGAGCACCTTGCGGCCCGGCAGGCGGTCGCGCAGCAGCGGCACATTGCCGACGCCGTTCTGCAGGCTGATCACCGCGGCATCGCCAGGCGCGTGGCGCGCGATCACATCGGCCATCGCGGCGGTATCGGCACTCTTCACCGTCACCAGCACGGTCTGAACGTCGGACAAGATCGACGGATCGTCGGACACAATGAGCCGGTCCGCGGATACCGTCCGCTCGGAGCCGTCAAAGCTGCTGATCCGCAAGCCGTTGCCTGCGATCTCCCGGATCAGCCGCGGCCGCGCCAGCAGCGCGACACGGCGCCCCGCGGCCGCGAGCATGCCGCCGACGAAGCAGCCGATGCTTCCGGCGCCCGCAATGCCGATCGGCCGGTCCTGGTTCATCTGGAACGTCCATTCATCATTGGCTCGATAGCAGACCTTGGGTTGCCTGCCTATTTCGACGCACCGCAGGTCGGGTGGCCCGCCTTGTAACCGTCATGGGCGGAAGCTATGTTTCCCGCTCGGGGCACGGTTGCGGCAGGAGACGATCATGGGTTTACTGGACGTACTCAACGGCATGCAGAACGGCCCGCGCGGTCCGAGCGCGCCAAGCACATCATCCGACAGCTCCAGCGGCGGCGGAATGTCGCCGATGACGATGGCGATCCTCGCGCTGCTCGCATGGAAGGCGGTCAAGCATTTCTCGGGCGGCCAGGCGGACGCGAGCGCCCCTGAGCCGAAGCCGGCGCAGGCGCCGCCGCTTCCTCCCGGCAACGTCACTGCAGGCCTGCCCGGCGGCGCCGGTGGCGGCGGGCTCGGTGATCTGCTGAAGGGCGGCCTTGGTGGCCTGCTCGCCGGCGGCGCAGCCGGCACCGTGCTCAGCGGCGGCCTCGGCGACCTGCTCAACCAGTTGCAGCAAAAGGGTCACGGCGACGCGGCCAATTCCTGGGTCAGCAACGGTCCCAACAAGCAGATCGCGCCCGGCGATCTCGCCAACGCGCTCGGCGCCGACCAGATCGACTCGCTGGCGTCAACGAGCGGCCTGTCGCGCGACGATCTGCTGCAGGGCTTGAGCCAGTATCTGCCCGACGCGATCAATCACCTGACGCCGGACGGACGGCTGCCGAGCGGCGACGAGTTGCACCGCAGGCTCTGACGGCAGCGTTGATTCCATCTGAGGAGGACGACAGTCATGGGCGGCATCATCTGGGTCATCATCGTCGGCTTTATCGCGGGGATCATCGCGCGGTTCCTGTCGCCGGGACCGAACAATCCAAGCGGCTTTATTCTCACCACCGTGCTCGGCATCGCCGGTGCGTTTCTCGCGACCTTCATCGGCCAGGCGATCGGCCATTACGGTCCCGAACAAGGCGCCGGCTTCATCACCGCCACGATCGGCGCGCTGGTGGTGCTGTTCATCTGGAATCGGCTGGTCGCGGCGCGCGTGATCCCGGATCCGGGAAACAGGTGACAGCACAGCGAACCGAATATTGATCCAAGATCAAAATGCCCGGGCCTGGCCCGGGCATTTTCGTTTCCGTAACGGTCGGAAGACGTGGATAGTTAGCTCACTGAATCAGATGCATCCCGGCATCCATGCGGACGAATTCGCCGGTCATGTTGCTCGAGGCCGGGCTTGCCAGGAAGCAGACCAGATTGGCGATATCTTCGGCCGTTGATGCGACCTTCAGCGGCACCCGCGCGACCACGGCATCGCGCACCTGCTTGGCGCCCGTCTCGCCGCGCCCCTTGGTGAACCAGGGCGTATCGATATAGCCCGGACACACCGTGTTGACGCGGATCAACGGCGCCAGCGCGCGCGCCAGTGACTGCGTCATGGTGTTGAGCGCGCCCTTGCTCGCGGCATAGGCGACCGACGAACCACCGCCGGAAATGCCGGCGACCGAGGAGACGTTGACCACCGCCGAGGGACGGCTCGATGCCTTCGCGCCGGCTTCGAGGAGCGCGCGCGCGGCACGAACCATCTGGAACGGACCGATGGTGTTGACCGCATAGATGCGCTGGAAATCCTCCGCGGTCAGGCCGTCGAGATCGTGATGCGGCACGTGCTTGGTGGTGCCCGCATTGTTGACGAGCACGTCGAGGCGGCCCCAGCCCTGCGCGGCGGCCGCGATCTTCTTGCAGTCCTCATCGCGCGAGACGTCACCCTGCACCACCAGCACCTCGGCGCCCTGCTTGCGGCAGGCTTCCGCGGTCGCTTCGGCTTCCGCCTTGCTGTTGGAATAGTTGATGATGAGGCGCGCGCCCTGCGTGGCGAGGATTTGCGCGGTGGCGGCGCCGAGTCCCGATGCCGATCCCGTCACGATCGCGCACAAACCATCCTTGGACATCTGCATTTTCCTTGTTGCTGTGAGCCAGATGAACTCCGGCGGCGGCACACCATATCGCGGGAGACAGCATCTGCAAACCGCGCCAAATCCTCACGTATACGCGTTCGCCCCCTTTTGCAGGCTGGCCCACTGCGCCTCGTCATGGCCGCAGATGATCTTGACGCCGGATGCCTCGAGCCTGGCAATCTCGTCGAGCGACTTCAGGAACTGGTCGACATCGAGGCTGTTCCTCGGTGAGGTCCGCTGGTCGAGATTGGCCCGCACACTGAGCGCGTCGGACGCCAGCAGGAATTCGCCGCTGTTGTCGAGCTTGACCAGCGCGCCGGTCGTTCCCTTCGAGTGTCCGGGCAGCGGGACCAGCGTCAGCTTGCCGTCGCCGAACACGTCCATCTGCTTATCGAATATCTCCATCTTCAGCGGATGATCCCAATCCGCCTTGATGTATCCGCGATCGAACGCGTTATCGGCATTCGCGGCCTCGACCTCGAGTGCGTGGACGAAGATCGTCGCCTTCTTGAAGAAGGCGTTGCAGCCGCAATGGTCGGTGTGCAGGTGGGAGCAGATCACCACGTCGATGTCGTCGGGGCCGAGGCCAACGGCCTTCAGGCTCGTCAGCACATGGTCGTCCGCCGGCATGATCGAGCGCATGTATTTGGCCAGCGTGCCGAGCCGTCCTTCAGGATCGGTCGCGACATCGGGATGGCACCCGGTATCGAACAGCACATTGCCTTGCGTGTGCCGCAACAGCACGCAGGACACCGGAAGCTCGATCATCTCGCCGCGCGCCGCGTCAGGCAGATAAGTCCGCTTCGACATCTGGAGACGGCCGCCCGACAACATGTGCATCTTCATCTCGTTACCTCCGCTTTTGGCTTCAAACTACATATGAGTTTTATGGAAACTCATAATGGATTTGACAGCATATTATTCGTCCTTATAGCTTCCGCGCAACGTCGCGATCGCATGACAAATGCGCTCAACGAAGCACCCGGGCTCCTTCGGATCGGCATCGTTGACATCGATCAGCGGCCGTCAAAGGGAAGTTTCGCCACGATGTACACCGTGTTCAGCACGTTCGCTGCGACATCCGATGCGGCAGCGTTCAAACCCTTTCTCTGCATTCCCGCGCGCCCCGACCGCGCATACTTTCCCGATGGCGTCGAACTGTCCTATGGCGCCATCGCGCGGCAGGTCTGCGCGTTGCGCGATCTGTACCGCGCAGCAGGCTTCGGCCACGGACACCGCGCTTGCCTGCTGCTGGAGAACCGGCCCGATTTCATCGTGCATTGGCTGGCGCTCAACGGCCTCGGCGTCTCGATCGTTCCGATCAACCCGGCCTATCGCGCGGCGGAAATCGCATACCTGATCGCGCATGCCGAGCCCGACCTGATCGTCACGCTGGCCGATCAGAAGGAATTGCAGAAGGCGCTGACCGACGACGTTCCGCGGCTCATCGTCTCCGGTGACGATCTCGGCGCCGGCGTCGAGAAAGTCCCGCCGGCCATGCGGCCGCCACCGCGCGCCGGCGAGCCAGGAAGCGAGACCGAGGCTGCGCTGCTCTACACGTCAGGCACGACGGCGCGCCCGAAGGGATGCATCCTGACCAATGAATACGTGGTCTCGACCGGCCGCTGGTACATCAGCCACGGCGGCGAGGCGACGTATCATGCCGGAACGGAGCGCCTGTACAGCCCGCTGCCGCTGTTTCACATGGCCGGCCTGACGCTGACCCCGATCGCGATGATGCTGACCGGCGGCTGTCTGATCCTGCCGGAACGCTTCAACGCGAAACATGCCTGGCGCGACATCGTCGCGTGCCGGGCAACCGTGCTGCATTATCTCGGCGTGATCGTCGCGGCCCTGCTGGCGCAGCCGGAGACGCCGGACGAGAAAGCCCATGCGCTGCGCTTCTCGATGGGCGTCGGCGCCAATCCCGAGCAGCGCGCGCGGGCTCGCGAACGCTTCGACATCCCCTTCGTCGAAGGCTGGGGCATGACGGAGACCGGACGCAGTCCGTTCAACACGGTCGAGCCGCGCCATCTCGAGACCAACACAATCGGCCGCAGCGTCCCTGGCCTCGAAATGATCATCCTCGATGCCGACGGCAATGCGCTGCCGGCAGGCGCAGTCGGTGAGCTCTGCGTGCGCCATTCGGAAGCGACGCCGCGGCGCGGCTTCTTCTCCGGCTATCTGAAGGACCCCGAGGCCACCGAGCAGGCCTGGCGCGGCGGCTGGTTTCACACCGGCGACAGCGCCTGGCAGCACGAGGACGGCGCCTTCGTGTTCGTCGACCGGCTGAAGCACCTGGTCCGGCGCGCCGGCGAGAACATCTCGGCGGCGGAGGTCGAGGCCGTGCTGACGACGTCGCCTCTGGTCAAGCAGGCCGCAGTCGTCGCCGCGCGCGATCCGATCCGCGACGAGGAAGTTGCGGCCTTCATCGTGATCAACGACGGCACCGATGCTGCACGCGAGCTCGCGCAAGACATCTTCCATTTCTGCCGCGAACGCCTGGCGGCGTTCAAGCTGCCGGCGTGGATCGCCTTCGTGGCGGAGCTGCCGCTGACCTCGACCAACAAGATCCAGAAACACGTGCTGCTCGGCGCGGACAGGGATCCGCAGTCGCATCCGGGCATGATCGACCTGCGGCAAGACAAGACCAACGCCATAAGGCAATCGAAGTAGAGGAAACCAGGGACAATGACATCGAGATACGGATGGATGGCCGCGAGCGCTGCAATCCTCTCAGTCGTCTTCGCCGCACCATCCCACGCGCAGATTTCCGACGACGCGGTGAAGATCGGCGTGCTGACCGATCAGGCCGGCCTCTACGCCGACGCTGCCGGCCCCGGCGCGGTCGAAGCGGTCCGGATGGCGATCGCGGATTTCGGCGGCAAGGTTTTGGGCAAGCCGATCGCCATGGTCGATGCCGACCATCAGAACAAGGCGGATATCGGCGCCGGCATCGCGCGGCGCTGGTACGAGCAGGAGAATGTCGACGTCATCGTCGATTTCGCCAATTCCGCGGTCGCCTTCGCCGTGCTCGAGCTCACCAAGCAGAAGAACAAGGCAATGCTGGTGTCGTCGGCCGGCTCCTCCGACCTGACCGGAAAGGGCTGCTCACTGAATTCGGTGCAGTGGACCTACAACACCTATGCGCTCGCCAACAGCACGGTTCGGGCGCTGGCCAAATCGGGGGCCAAGAGCTGGTACTTCGTCACGGTCGACTACGCCTTCGGCCATGCGCTGCGCAACGACGCGGCCAGGACCGTGGAGAAGGTCGGCGGCAGCATCGCCGGCGAGGTGCGGCATCCGCTCAACAGCATGGATTTCTCGTCCTATCTGCTGCAGGCCCAGAGCTCGAAGGCTGACGTGATCGCCTTTGCCAACACCGGCGGCGACCTCGCCAACTCGATCCGGCAGGCGCAGGAATTCGGGATGGCGCACACGCAAAAGCTCGCAGCCTTCCTGATGCAGACCAGCGACATCCACGCGATCGGCTTGCAGGCCGCCCAGGGGCTGCAGCTCGCGACCGCCTTCTATTGGGATCTCGACGACAAGACCCGCGACTTTGCCGCGCGCTTCATGGCCAGGACCAAGAAGCGGCCGACCATGGTGCAGGCCGGTCTCTACTCCGCGGTCATGAACTATCTCAAGGCGGTCGAGAAGTCCGGCACCGACGACGGCCCCAAGGTGATCGCGCAAATGAAGGACATGCCGATCGACGATTTCTTCGCCCGCAACGCATTCCTGCGCGAGGACGGTCAGCTGATCCACGACATGTATCTCGTGCAGGTGAAATCGCCGGCCGAATCCAAGGGCGCCTGGGACTACGAAAAGCTGGTTCAGGTCATCCCGGGCAAGGAGGCGTTTGCGACGCCCGAGGAGAGCGCCTGCCCGCTGCTGAAGAAATGATTGCGCGCACGAATCCACACACCACAGGCAAGAAACCACAAGCAAGGCTGGAGATCGCATGACCGAGCTGCCGCTGCTCTTTACTCCGCTGCAACTGCGCGACCTCGAACTGAAGAACCGGATCATGGTCTCGCCGATGGCGACCTATTCGGCGCGGGAGGGGCGCGCCACCGATTGGCACACCGCGCATATCGGCAAGCTCGCCGCCGGCGGCGCCGGCCTCGTGTTCGTCGAGCAGAGCTCGGTGAACACCCAGGGGCGCATCACCCATGGATGCCTCGGCATCTGGGACGATACGCACATCGCGGACCACGCCGCCCTCGCCGCGCTGATCCACAGCTTCAACGCCAAGGCCGCGATCCAGATCGCCCATGGCGGCCGGAAGGGCTCCTCGCAGCGGCCGTGGGAAGGCGGCAACCCGCTGGGTGAGGCCGACATCAAGGCGCGCGGCGAAGGCCCGTGGCAGATCGCCGCCTCGAGCGGCATCCCGTTCGACGACGGCTGGCCCTCGCCGCAGATGATGACGTCAGAGCAGATCGATGCCTTGGTGGACGACTACCGCCAGGCGTTTCGACGCGCCAGGGCGGCCGGCTACGACGTCATCGAGCTGCACTGCGCGCACGGCTATCTGATGCACTCGTTCCTGTCGCCGCTGGCGAACAACCGTAACGACGACTATGGCGGGTCGCGCGAGAATCGCATGCGCCTGCCGCTGCGCATCGCGGCGATCATGCGCGAGGAATGGCCGGACCATCTGCCGGCCCTCGTCCGCATCTCCTCAGTCGACGGCGTCGACATCGGCTGGTCGATCGAGGACTCAATCGCGTTTGCGACCGAGCTGAAGGCGGTCGGGATCGACATGGTGGACTGCTCGTCGGGCGGCATGAAATTGCCGCGCGGCAATTCGCTGGTGTCGCGCACCCCGGGCTTCCAGGTGCCGTTCGCCGAGCGCATCCAGAAGGAAGTCGGCATGCCGACGGTGGCGGTCGGGCTGATCCGCGAACCGGACTACGCCGAAGCCATTTTGCGGGACGGCAAGGCGACGCTCATTGCGCTCGGCCGCGAACTGCTGTGGAATCCGAACTGGCCCGCGCAGACGGCACTTGCGCTCGGATGCGATCCGGAGTGGACGAGTTGGCCCGAGCAATATGGCTGGTGGCTGAAGCGGCGGGTGGCGCAGCAGGGACGATAGCGATGCCGGTGGCGAAGAAAGATTTGGCGAAAGCCGGCGCGGCTGCCGGCGCGCGGACTTTCGACCGCCCCGATTTCCCCGGCGATACCTCACGCGACCTGCCGAAGATGGACAATGCGGTCAAGTCGGCGCGGCGCGTGTTCGATGTGCTCGAATTCTTCGAGGAGCACCAGCGCGCCGCTTCCGCGATCGAAGTCGCGGCGGCGCTCAAGTTCCCGCAGTCCAGCACCTCGGCGTTGATGCGGACGATGACGGCGTTCGGCTATCTCCACTATGACACCAGTCGCCGCACCTATATCCCGACGCCGCGGATCTCGATGCTGGGGCACTGGCTGAGCCCGGCGCTGTTCACGAAAGGACGTCTGGTCAATTTGATGGAAGAACTCTCCGCGCGGACCGGAGAGACCATCATGCTCGCGGTGCGCAACGGGCTCAGCGCGCAGTATGTCCATATCATTCAGGCCAAGCTGCCGATGCGGCTGTATGTCAAGGCCGGAACGCTGCGGCCGCTGGCGCGATCCGCATCGGGTTACGCGCTGTTGTCGGCCTATCCCGACAAGGAGGTGCGCCGCCTGGTGCGCCTGATCAACGCCAACGAGACCCGGCCCGACCGGCAGGTCGACGTCAAGGCGCTGCTGCTGGAGCTGAAGAAGGTCCGCGCCAAGGGGCACGCCTTCTCGCTCGGCCTGGTCACGCCAGGCGCCGGCGCCGTCGCCATGAACCTGCCGCCATCAGCGGAATCGAACGAACCGCTGGTGCTGTGCGTGGCCGGCTTGAACGACGCGCTGGTCACCCAGGAGACCGAGTTCGCCGACCTGATGCGGAAGGCGATCGAGTTTCATCTGGCGGACTGAACAGATGTCACCGGCCAGTTTGCACGTGTGCGTGGCCATACAAACAGGGACCATCGAAAGTTCACTATGCGGAATTCATGCGCCATGTCCGGCTTCATGCCATCCGCGCAAGTGGCCCTGCGGGCAGCGCTTGTCACGGCTATGGCTTTTCCGCATCATTGAGCGCAAGACAACATCGCAAGCACGGCATGGCCGAACGGCCAGCCCGAGCCAATCAACACGAGGAACGCTGTGGCGGAGAGTGAGAACATCGTCGCCGAGACCGCGGAAAAGATTTTCGCCGATCTCGCGGATGCCCAAATCATCAATCACGACAAGCAGGGCGCATGGAAGGCGCCGCTGTGGCAGGCGCTGACCGAAGCCGGCCTGCCGCTGTCCTGGGTGCCCGACGATCTCGGCGGTTCCGGCGCCAGTCTCGCCGAAGGATTTAGCGTGCTCACCGTCGCCGGGCGGCATGCGATCGCTGTTCCGCTGGCCGAAACAATGCTGGCCGGCTGGCTGCTGATGCAGGGCAAGATCAACTCCCCCGAAGGCGAGATGACCGTGCTGCCGGCAAGCCCGAAGGACCGCGTGACGCTCAACGCCGATGGCAGCCTCTCCGGCCGCGCCCGCGGCGTGCCGTTTGCCAAAGACGCAAAACATTTCGCGGTGCTGGCTGTTGGCAATGGCGGCGTGTCGATCGCGCTGGTCGATGCCGCGAAGTGCCGGATCGAATCCGGCGTCGGGCTTGGCGGCGATCACAACGACACCGTCACGCTCGACAAGGTGCAGCCGGTCACGACCAGACCGGCGCCCAAAGGCTTTGACCAGACCATGCTGATGTTGATGGGCGGCGTGGTGCGCAGCCTGCAGATCGCCGGCGCGCTGGAAGCGATGCTCGACATCTCCGTGCGCTATTCCAACGAGCGCGTCGCCTTCGAGAAGAAGATCTCGAAATTCCAGGCGGTGCAGCACAACCTCGCCCGACTCGCCGGCGAAAACGCCGCGGCACTGGCTGCCGCAACCTCGGCCGCCGACACCATCGCCAGCGCCAAGTCGCTCGACAATGACGCGGTGTTCCTCGAAGCGGCGGCGGCGAAGATCCGCTGCTCGGAAGCGGCCGAGAAAGGCAGCGGCATCGCGCATCAGGTGCATGGCGCGATCGGCTTCACCATCGAGCACATCCTGCACCGCTATTCGCTGCGGGCGCTGGCCTGGCGCGACGATTTCGGCTCGGAGAGCTACTGGGCGGTCGAGCTCGGCAAGCTCGTCGCGAATCGTGGCGCCGATGAATTGTGGCCGCTGGTGGCTTCGCGCTGAGATCAGGCAGAAAGATCAGGACTGGACATCATGACTGCAGCCCTTCGTTTCGATCCGATCCGCCTGCCGGAAAAGTGCGAGCAGCTCCGCAAGGAGGTGCGCGCCTTCCTCGCCGAGGAAATCGCCGCCGGCACCTTCGATCCGCACGCACCGAACCGCGAGGACAATGACGCGCCGGAATTCTCCCGCCGTGTCGGCGCCAAGGGCTGGCTCGGCATGACTTGGCCGAAGAAATATGGCGGCCAGGAACGCTCGTTCCTCGAGCGCTATGTCGTCACCGAGGAGATGCGGGTCGCGAACGCGCCGACCCGGCGCTTCTTCGTCGCCGACCGCCAGAGCGGGCCGGTGCTGTTGAAATACGCCCCCGAGCACATCAAGATGGACATCCTGCCGCGCATCTGCCGCGGCGAGGTCTGCTTCGCGATCGGCATGAGCGAGCCGAACTCCGGCTCCGACCTGTTCGCGGCGAAGACACGCGCGACCAAGACCGACGGCGGCTATCTCATCAACGGCACCAAGATCTGGACCTCGTCGGCGCACATCGCCGACTACATGATCGCGATCTTCCGTACCTCGCCGCCGACCAAGGAAAACCGCCGCCACGGCCTGACCCAGTTCCTGGTCAAGATGAAGCAGCCGGGCATCCAGGTGAATCCGATCGGCCAGATCACCGGCCAGTTCGAGTTCAACGAAGTCGTGTTCACCGACTACTTCGTCCCCGACGATCACGTGCTGGGCGAGGTCGACGGCGCCTGGAAGCAGGCGACGTCGGAGCTCGCCTATGAGCGTAGTGGTCCCGAGCGCTTCCTCGAGACCTATTACGTGCTCACCGAGCTCGTGCGCGCGGTCGGCAAGAATCCGGACACCCGCAGCGCCGAGGGCATCGGACGCCTGGTGGCGCAGGTTCATACCATGCGTCGCATGTCGGTATCGGTCGCGGGCATGCTGCAGGCCGGCAAGGAGCCGGTGGTCGAAGCTTCCATCGTCAAGGACATCGGCACGGTGTGGGAGCAGCAGCTGCCGCATCGCGTGCGCGATCTCGCCGCATTCGTCGAGGAGACCGCGACCAACCGCGAGACGCTGGAAAAGCAGCTCGATTTCGCCATCAAGACCGCGCCCAAGCTGACGATCCAGGGCGGCACGACCGAAGTGCTGCGCGGCATCATCGCCCGCGGACTTGGCCTGCGCTAGCCGCGCGGGCTCGCCTGCGCTAATTCAACGAGGACAGATCATGACCAAGTACACTGATATCGGCGTCGAAACCCACGGCCATGTCGGCCTGATCGAAATCCGAAAACCCCCGCTGAACTTCTTCGACGTCGCGCTGATCAACCAGATCGCCGACGCGCTGGAGGAGTTCGACAACAATATCGAGATCCGCGCCTCGGTGCTCGCCGCCCAGGGCAAGGCGTTCTGCGCCGGCGCCAATTTCGGCGATCCGGCCCGCCAGGAGCAGGAAGAGCGCGCCAAGAGCGATCCGGCTTCCAACCTGCCGATCAACCATCTCTACGTTCAGGCGGTGCGCATCTTCCGCAACAAGAAGCCGATCGTCGCGGCGATCCATGGCGCCGCGATCGGCGGCGGCCTCGGCCTTGCCGTCTCCGCCGACTTCCGCGTCGCCTGCCCCGAGGCACGCTTCTCGGCCAACTTCACCAAGCTCGGCTTCCATCCGGGCTTCGGCCTGACCGCAACGCTGCCGGAGCTGATCGGCAAGAACAATGCCGAGCTGATGTTCTACACCAGCCGCCGCGTCACCGGCGAAGAGGCCTATCGCTGGGGCCTCGCCAACGTGCTGGTGCCGCAGGACCAGGTGCGCGCCGAGGCGATGAAGCTCGCGCAGGAGATCGCCGAATGCTCGCCGCTCGGCCTGGTCTCGACCCGCGCCACCATGCGCGCCGGCCTCGCCGACCGTGTGCTCGCCGCGACCAACCATGAGCTCGCCGAGCAGACCAAGCTGCGCGCGACCGAAGACTTCAAGGAAGGCGTCAAGGCGACGGCCGAACGTCGCGTCGCCAACTTCAAGGGGCGGTGAGGCCTTTCTCTCTCAACGGCCGTTCTCTCTCAACATGGTCGTCCCTGCGAAAGCAGGGACCCATACGCCGCGGCCAGCGGAAAGGGCACAAGCGGCGTTACCTTGCTCCGCCAACACCATTCGGTGGTTATGGGTCCCTGCTTTCGCAGGGACGACGGTGGGGAGATAGTACGCTAACCCCTCGGCACTACCAGCGCGTCGACGATCGTCACGCCCTGCCCCTCCGGGTGCACCAGCACCGGATTGACCTCGATCTCGGCGATCTCGCCTCGGTGCTGCGCCGCCAGCACTGAAATCTGCGAGATCAATCGGGCGAGTGCCGCGACATCCGCCTTCGGCGAGCCGCGAAAGCCGTGCAGCAGCGGCGCGGCCTTCAGCGTCTCCAGCATCGTGCTCGCTTCAGCCGCGCTCACCGGCGCGGGGCGATAGACCACATCCTTGAACAGTTCGGTGGTGATGCCGCCGAGCCCCACCATCACCATCGGCCCGAAGGTCGCGTCCAGCATGGTGCCGATGATGATCTCGACGCCTCGCCTCGCCATCGGCCCGACCAGCACGCCCTGGATTTCAGCGCCCGGCCGCTGCTTCCGCACCGTCTCCAGCATGTCGCGATAGGCCGTGAACGCCGCGCCTTTGGCGGCAATGTTGACGCGGACGCCGCCGACCTCGCTCTTGTGCGCGATCGCGGGTGACTGGATTTTCATGACCAGGGGAAATCCAGTCCGCTCGATCGCGGCGTCGAGCCCGTCGCGATCGGTCACCAGCACCTCGTCGGGCAAAGCGATTCCGGCCGCGCGCAGCAGCGATTTGCTGTCATATTCGGACAGTGTCTTCGCCGTGAGATGCGCGGAGAGATCGTGCACCGGCGACGCTGATGCCGCGATCTCCGGCGCGGGCCTGAAGGCGGCATAGTCCGCCAGCCGCCGCATCGCGACGCCGACATGGGTCAGCCCCGAGAGCACCACCACGCCCGATTTGGCCAGCTCCTGCCGCGCGAATTGCGACGGCAGCGTGTAGGAGTAGAACACCACCGGCTTGTGCTGCGCCGCGATCACCGGCTTCAGCTCGGCTTCCTTGAACGGCATCCGCGTCTCGCTCGACAGCGACAGCACGACCAGCGTCGCATCGACCTCGTCAGAGGCGTCGAACAGCTCGATGCTCTTCTGCAGCCCGCCAGAGGAGACGCCCTGCGCGGTGACGTCGACCGGATTGCCCGCCGCACCATAGGACGGCATCCATTGCTTGATCTGGCTCTGGATCCCGGTCGATAGCTCCGGCACCCGCAACCCTTGCATCGACACCGTATCGGCGCCCCAGATGCCGGCGCCGCCCGACACCGTCAGCACCGCGACGCGATCGCCCTTCGGCAGCGGATTGGTGGTCAACACGGCAGCAATCGTGACGGCCTCGTCGAGATCGTTGGAGACGATGAAGCCGTATTTCGCGAACACCGCATCATAGGCCGCCGACCAGCCCGCCATGCTCGCGGTGTGCGAGGCCGCCGCGCGCTCGCCGGCGCCGGAGCGGCCCACTTTAGTTACGATGACGGGCTTTTTGAGCTCCGCCGCGCGCTTCGCCGCCGTCAAAAACTTGTCGACGTCGCGGATACCCTCGATGAACAGCAGGATCACGTCGGTCGAGGCATCCTGCACCATGTAGTCGAGGAACTCGCCGGCGCCGAGATCGCTCTCATTGCCAGCGCTGACGACATAGCTGAGCGCGACCCCGAGCGCCTTGGCGCGATGATAGATCGCAAAGCCGATGCCGCCGCTCTGCGCGACGATGCCGATCCGCCGCTTGCCGGCGACCAGATCGGGCGCGTCCGGCTTGACGTCGACGGTCGGGCTGAAGGTCGCGGCGACCTTCTGCGCCTGGCTGTAAAACCCTTCGGCATTGGGACCGGAGATCCGCATCCCGGTCCGCTTCGCCAGCGCCACGATCGCGTCCTGCATGTCAGCGCTGTCGCCGCCCTCTTCGGCAAAGCCGGACGAGATGATGACCGCATTCTTCACGCCGGCGGCCGCGCACTGCTCCAGCGCCGGCAGCACCGCACGCGCGGGAATGACGATAACGGCAAGATCGATCGGCGCGCCGATCTCGGCGACCGACTTGAAGCACTTCAGCCCGTCGATCTCGTCATAGTTCGGATTGATCGGATAGAGCGCGCCGGGATAGCCGTTCTTGCGCAGCATCGCGAGCAGCCGCCCGGGAATCTTCTCGTGATCGCGCGAGGCGCCGATCAGCGCGATGCTTTTTGGGGCGAAGAAGGTATCGAGCGGATGCGGCATGGGGCGCGTTCCCGATTGTTGTTGTTGCGCTCGACGATATTGAATCGTCGCCGCTAGCTCAACCGCCCTTCCCGTCATCCTGAGGTGCGAGCGGAGCGAGCCTCGAAGGATGGACGGCCACCAGCCGGGCCGTGCATCCTTCGAGACGCGCTGCGCGCTCCTCAGGATGACGGGAACTAAAGACACATAGCCCGGATGGAGCGCAGCGCAATCCGGGAACGCTCCATCCGCGAAGAGCGCGGCCCCGGATTTCGCTTCGCTGCATCCGGGCTACGAAATCACGCCGTCAGCTTGAACGTCACGCCGCAGAGCTGGAACTCGTCGCCCTTCACCGCACAGCCTCTGGCTTTCGCGGCCTCCAGCACCTTCGCCTTGTCGGCGACCTTGAACGTCAAACCGCTCATGATCTCGCTGTCGCCCTTGACGAAGCGGAAGGTGCTGTTCGGCGGCTTCACCACGGTACCATCGGCGGGAATGCCGATGATCCTGCCCCAATGCGCCGCCAACCCCTCAGGCTCGGGGCTCTGCATCTCGACCTCGGTCAGCGACAGCGTCGTGTCCTTGCGGATCGACTTCTGCCAGTCCGGGCCGGCCGGCGGATACGGTCCCAACACGTCGTCGCTGCCGTCGGTGTGGTTGAACTCGATGAAGGCAGCGCGGCAGTCGCGCGGGTGCAGTTGCACGCCGTGATACGGCGCGTGCGTGATCACGTTGGCGGTGCGCACGCCCATCGCGTTGGCCTTGGCGCCGCGCGCGTCGGGATCCTCGCAAGCGAAGATCGCCATATAGCCGCCGCGGCCGCCGGTCTTCTCGATGAAGCGGCCGGCCGCCGTGCCCGGCCCCGGCTGGAACGGCGCAACGACTTCGAGGAGGATGGTATCGACCGGCAGCAGCGCGTTCTCGAGGCCGTATTTCGCGACATTGCCGTCGCGATAGCAGACGTCGAGACCCATGATCGCGGAGATGTCCGCGATGACGGGCGCAAGCTGCGGCGCCACCAGGCAGATCTGCCGCAGCCGCATGTACTCGGCCATGGTCTACTGCCCCTGGAAGGTGGGCTTGCGCTTCTCGACGAAGGCCTTGGCCGCTTCCTTGTGGTCGGTGGTCTCGCCGGCACGCGTATGGTGGATCGCCTCGCCGTCGAAGCAGGCTTCCAGCGTCATGGTCTCGGCATTGTTGATGTTGCGCTTGATGTAGCCGAGCGCCACCGACGGGCCCTGCGCCAGCGATCGCGCCAGTTCCAGCGTCTCAGCCTCGACATCGGCATCGGGCACCACCTTGGAGACCATGCCGAGGTTGTAGGCTTCCTGCGCCGACAGCACCGGCGACATCATGTAGAGCTCGCGCGCTTTCGCGCTGCCGAGCATCTTGGTCAGGAAATAGGTGCCGCCGTAATCGCCGGAGAAGCCGACCTTGGCGAAGGCGGTGGTGATCTTGCAGGAGGCGCTGGCAACGCGGAGATCGCAGGACAGCGCGATCGAAAGCCCGGCGCCGGCCGCGGCGCCGTCGAGCTGCGCCACCACCGGCTTCGGCATCTGGTGCAGGATGCGCGAGACCTCCATGCCGCGGCGCAGATTGGCCATCTTGGCCTCGAACGGCAGCGGTGCGCGGCCTTCCGCCATCGACTTGACGTCGCCGCCGACGCAGAAGGTGCCGCCGGCGCCCCGGATCAGCACGGCGCGCACCTCGGTATCGTCCTGCGCGCGCCGCGCCGCTTCGACGAGGCCGCGCGTCATGTCGGGATTGAGCGCGTTGCGCCGATCGGGGCGGTTCATGGTGATGGTGAGCAGGCCCTTGTCGAGGGATTGGAGGACCATCTGATTATCGCTCATGGCGTTTTGCCTTTCGTTGTTGTTGGTTGTCGCAGCGTTATTTCTTCACCAGCGGGCAGCGCGACTCCGACAGCGGCTGGAAGGCCTGGTCGCCCGGCACGGTCGCCACCAGCTTGTAGTCGTCCCAGCGGCCCTTCGATTCCGACGGCTTCTTGACCTCGAACAAATACATGTCGTGCACCATACGGCCGTCCTCGCGGATCTTGCCGTTCTTGGTGAACATGTCGTTGATCGGGGTCTCCTTCATCACCTTCATGACGGCGGCCGCATCGGTGGTGCCGGCGGCCTTCACCGCCTTGAGATAGTGCGTCACCGAGGAATAGACGCCGGCCTGTGCCGAAGTCGGCACCCGCTTGGTGCGTTCCATGAAGCGCTTCGTGAAGGCGCGGCTGTCGTCGTTGAGATCCCAGTAGAAGGCTTCCGCCAGCAACAGGCCCTGCGCGGTATCGAGCCCGACACTGTCGATGTCGGTGACGAAGGCCAATAGCGGCGACAGTTTCTGGCCGCTCTTGGTGAGGCCGAATTCCGCCGCCTGCTTGATCGCGTTGATGGTGTCGCCGCCGGCATTGGCAAGCCCGATCACCTTGGCCTTGGAGGCCTGCGCCTGCAGCAGGAAGGAGGAGAAGTCCGAGGTGTTGATCGGATGCCGCACGCTGCCGAGCACCTTGCCGCCCGACTTCACCACGACATTGCTGGTATCCTTTTCCAGGTCCTGGCCGAACGCGTAGTCCGCGGTGAGGAAGAACCAGGTATCGAGACCGGATTTCACCGCGGCAAGGCCGGTCACATTGGCCTGCGCGAAGGTGTCGAACACGTAGTGCACGGTATAGGGGCCGCAGGCCTCGTTGGACAGGCGGATCGAGCCCGGACCGTTGAACATGATGATCTTGTTGCGCGCCTTGGCGATCTCGGCAGCGGCGAGCGCGGTCGCGGATGCTGCGACGTCGAAGATCATCTCGACACCCTGGTTGTCGATCATGTCGCGGGCGATGTTGGCGGAGAGGTCGGCCTTGTTGAGATGGTCGCCGACCACGATCTCGACCTTGCGGCCGAGCACCTCGCCGCCGAAATCCTCCACCGCCATCTTGGCGGCGGTTTCGCTGCCCGAGCCGGTGATGTCGGCGTAGAGGCTCGACATATCGAGGATGCCGCCGAGCTTCAGCGGAGGCTTGTCCTGCGCCAGCGACGCATTCGCCGAGATCGCAAACGCACAGGCCAACACGCCGGCCAAAACTCGTCTCATTCCAACCCTCCCTTGCAGCGCGGACCTCGTTCCATCAGGTCCGTTTCGAGGGCCGGATCATGCCGCATGGCCTGCACTGCAGCAAGCCGCAGCGGCAGCAATCTGTTTTCCGCTAAGCGGAATGAGCGCCGCGCCGGAGCTTCCAGCCGCGCTGCGATCAGAGATGAAAGTCGGGAACGGTCTGGTGGGGCGTTCCCGCCGGCAGGCCGAGGAACAGGTACTGCGTGCCATAATGTCCGGCGAATGCCGATGCCGTTGCATCCATGATGATGCGACCGCCCAGATCCAGATGCAATTCCGGCCGCGTAATGGCGCCGAGCGTGTAGGCCGGCACGATGGTCTCGTTGATGTGCAGGGCGTCGAAGACGGCGGACACCGCCGAAAGCGAGGCCGCATTGCCGGCCAGGTCGACGACATCGGCGCCATTGGCGGCGAAGCCGGTCACCGCCAGCGAGCCGGCCCGATCGGTCGACGACACGATGTGATCGAACACCAGCTTCGAGGAATCGCCGAGCAGCGCCGTTGCCGCGGCGTCGTAGATTGCGGTACCGCCATCGTTCAGCGTCAGGCTCGGCGTGCCACCATTGACGTGCACCGCCTCGTTGAAGCCGACCGTCAGCTGGACCAGCGAACCCGGCGTCGCGACGCCGCCGGAGGGCGTCGCCGTGATTCCGGTGAGATGAGGCGCCGTGGTGTCGAGGGTGAAGGTCAGGTTGGAGGATGCGCTGACATTGCCGGCGGCGTCGACCTCCTGCACTGTCACGGAATGCACGCCGTCCGTTGTGAAGACCGGCGCCGCCGTCGAGAAGCCCGACGCGCCGTCGGCCTTGTAGCGCAGCGTGTCGGCCGCATCGAACTTGGTGTAATCGATCAGCGCATTGCTGGTGATGTGGTCGGTGCTGGAGACGCCGGTGTCCCGGTGCAGCATTAGCGTCGGCGCCGATGGCGCCTTGGTGTCGCCGGTGAAGCTGACCGCGTTGCTTGCTCCGCCGGCATTGCCGGCGATGTCGGTGTAGCTCGCCCCGGCAACCGAAAGATCGGCCGACAGATGGTCGGTGACATCGGCCGTGAAGGTCGCGGTGTAGACGTCCTGCCCCGACACGTTGAGCCCGACATGGACCAGATTGGTCACCGTGCCGCCGGCGACGACGGTATCGCTGAGCGCAAAGCCCGCGACCTGCTCGGAGAAGGTGAAGGTGACAACCGAAGTCTGGCCCGAAAGCACCGTGCTCGGGCTCGCGGCAACCGACACCGTCGGCGCCCTGGTATCGCCGGTAAAATTGATGGTGCCGCTCGCGGCACCGGTATTGCCGGCAATATCCGCATAGCTCGCGGCGGTGACCTGCACCGAGCCCGCTTCAGTGTTGCTTTCATCCGGCGTGAAAATTGCCGTGTAGACGTCCTGGCCCGATGCGTTGACGCCGACATGGACCAGATTGCCCAACGCCCCGCCATGCACCGTGACATCGCCCAGCGCGAAGCTCGCGATTTGTTCGGAGAAAGTGAACGTCACCAGCGCGGTCTGGCCCGCCAGCAGCGCGTTACGATCCGCCGCCATCGACACCGTCGGCGCCAGCGTATCGCCGCCGATCGTGGCGGTGTTGCTTGCCGCGCCGGCATTGCCGGCCACATCGCTGTAACCGGACGCATTCACCTTCACCGAGCCGGTCTCGGTGTCGCTGACGTCGGGCGTGAAGGTCGCGGTGTAGACGTCCTGCCCAGCGCCGTTGAGCCCGACATGCACGAGATTGCTCAGCGCGCCGCCATGGACGGTGATGTCGCCAAGGGCGAAGCCCGACACGGCCTCCGAGAAGGTGAAGGTCGCGACCGAAAGGTCGCCGGCCAGCACCGTGTCGGGATTGAGCGTGACGGAGACCGTCGGCGCCAGCGTCTCGCCGGTGAAGTTGATGGCGTTGCTGGCGGCGCCAGCGTTGCCGGCCGTATCGCTATAGCTCGATGCGTTGACCTGCACCGAGCCAGCCTCGGCGTTGGTGACGTCGGGCGTGAAGGTCGCGGTGTAGATGTCCTGGCCGGCGCCGTTGACGCCGACATGGACAAGGCTGCCCAGCGCACCACCGCTGACGCTGACATCGCCGAGCGCGAAGCCCGCGACGGCCTCGGAGAAGGTGAAGGTCACGACCGCGGTCTGACCGGCGAGCAGCGTGCCATGGTCAGCTGAAACCGACACGGTCGGCGCCTTGGTGTCGCCGGCGAAGCTGATCGTGTTGCTCGCCGAGCCGGAATTGCCGGTGACGTCGGTATAGCTTGACGCGTTGACCTGCACCGAGCCAGCCTCGGCATTGGTCACGTCGGGCGTGAACGTCGCGGTGTAGACGTCATGGCCGGCGCCATCGACGCCGACATGGGTGAGATTGCCCAGCGTACCGCCCTGGACGGTGACATCACCCAATCCAAAGCCGCCGACGGCCTCGGAGAAGGTGAACGTGACAACCGCGCTATCGCCGGCAACCAGCGTGGTGTGATCGGCTGCAACCGCCACCGTCGGCGCCTTGGTATCGCCGGTGACGGTAATCGCGCTGCTTGCCGCGCCGGCGTTTCCGGCGCTGTCGGTATAGCTCGATGCGTTGACCTGCACCGAGCCCGCCTCGGCGTCTGTAACGTCGGGTGTGAAGGTTGCCGTGTAGATGTCCTGGTGCGCGGCGTTGACGCCGACATGCACGAGGTTGCTGAGCGCGCCGCCGCTCACCGTCGTGTCCATCAGCGCGAAGCCGGTGACCGCCTCGGAGAAGGTGAAGGTGACGGTCGAGGTCTGCCCGGCCAGCAGCGCGGTCGAGCTCGCCGCAACCGACACAGTCGGCGCGATCGCGTCGATCACGAGATGCAAATCGGTCGCCGCATGGGTCACGTCGGCGTCCTGGCCGCCGGGATCCCTGATCGTGCCGCCGTTGAGCGAGAGGCTCTGCACCTGCAAATCAGACGTGCTGTCGCCGTCCTGCACCGTGTAGCTGAACACCAGCGCCTGCGAGCCGCTGCCGCTGAGATAGGTCGCGGCCTTGCCGTCATTGAGCAGCAACTCGGGCGCGCCGGTCACGCTCACCGTGTTGCTGAAGTTGACGGTGATGGTCACAACCTTGCCGGCGTTCAGGATCGCGAGATGATCGGTGGTGTCAGCCGTGATCGAGGCGATGCTTGCCTGCGACCGGATTTCCAGATGCGGCGTTGCCGAGCCATCGGAACCAAGAAGCAGCGAGCCGGCCGAGGCGCCGGCGCCAAAGCTCAGGTTCAGCGAGGCGAGCGTCGTGCCGCTGCCGCTCTTCACCAGCAACACGCCGTTCGCATAGGACAGCGTCGCCGCGGCGTCATAGGCGATGTTGCCGAAGTCGATGGTGTCGCCGCCGGCAAAGCCGGTGATCGACGTGCTGAACGAGGTGCCGGAGAATGCCGCGGTATCGAGCACGAGTTTTTCGGTGCTGCCGTCGGTGAAGGCGACCGCGCCGGTTCCCGCCGCGCCGTTCGCCGCCAGCTCGAGGATCGAGCCCTTGATGACGGTACCGCCCGAATAGGTGTTGTGCGCGGACAGCACCAGCCGGCCGCCGCCGGTCACCTCGACATCACCAGGCGTCGCGCCGTCGGAGATGACGCCGCTTTGGGTAACGGTCTCGCCCGCCGCGACATTGAAGACCGGATCGCCGGCGACGGTAATGTTGCGGGTCTGCGTGAAGCCGTCGGTAAAGCTGATGCCGGTGCCATCGCCCAGCTTCAGCACGTTGGTGACCGCGCCGAGATTGACGTTGGCTGAGATCGACACCCGGGTGCCGGCGCCGCTGACCGTGGTATTGCCGGTGTAGGTATTGTTGCCGCCGAGAATGACGGTGCCGCCGCCGCTGATCGCGAGCCCGCCGACGCCCGCATTGGCGCCGGTGCCGCCGTTGCCGCTCTGGTCCGCGATGTCGTTGGCGACAGTCAGCGTCTGGCCGCTGGCCGGCGCGAAGCTGAGATCGTTGTTGCCCTGGATGAAAATGCCGGAGCCGAAACCCGAGCCGCTGGCCTGGCCGATGCCGTTGGTGCCGCCTTTGACGGCGCTGAAGCCGGAATCGTTCGACAGCGAGCCGCTCTTGATGGTCAGCGAACCGCCTTGCTGGACGAAAACGTCGCCGCCCGCGCCAAGGCCGCCACCGCCGCCCGGCGCGCCGTTGCCGCCGCCGAAGCCGCCGACACCGCCGATGCCACCGCCGCCACCGAAGCCACCGTCGCCATTGTAGCCGCCGCCACCACCGAAGCCGCCGTTGCCGCCATCGCCGCCGCCGCCGCCGAAGCCGCCATTGCCGCCATCAGCCCCGTTGCCGCCGCCGACACCGCCGCCCGGACCGTAGGGTGCGCGGACGCCGCTGCCGATCCACCCAGCCGCGCCGCCGCCTCCACCGTTGGCGCCGCCTGCTCCGCCATACCAGTAAAGCTCGGTCCCGCCCCCGATCGAGATCAGGTAACCGTCGCTCCCTTTGCCGCCCCCAGCGGTGTTGGGGATAATGCCGGGCGAACCGCTTCTAAAGAGATCACTGTCCGCGCCCTGAGCGCCGAGGCCGATACCGCCGCCGCCGCTGCTTCCGCCGCGTCCGCCCATCCCGCCGCCGCCGCCGTAGCCGTAGCCGGAGCTAATACTGCCAGTGCCGCCGGCACCGCCGTTGCCGCCGATCGCCGCGCTGTTGTGGAAGGTGACGTTGTCGATGGTGGCGCTGCCGTTCGACGAGACGAACAGCGCGCCGCCGAGCCCGGCGCCACCGCCGCCACCGCCGCGGACGACGCCGCCGCCGGCGGCCACCGTGTTCTGGATGGTCAGGTTCTCAAGATTGACGCTACCCGCATAGACGAAGAAGCCACGCTGGGCGTTGAGGCCGTCGATCGTATGCGTGCCGCCGTGGCCGTCGCTGCCGTTGATCGTGACGCTCGATCCGCTCAAGAGATTGAGCGCGTACAGCTCCGACGTCAGGCTGAAGTTCGCCGTGATGTTGATTGTGTAGTTGGCATTCGGCGCGGCGTTCTGCCCGCCGGAATCCATCTGCAGGATGGCCGCGTTGAGCTCGGCGACGTTGGAGACATTGAAGACGCGCGTCGAGACGACCTGCACGATCGTTCCGCCGTTGGCATCCTGCGAGAGCTGAAAACTGGTCCCGGCGCCGACGCCGGCAAGGGTCAGCGTATCGGTCGTGGTGCCGTTCGAGATCGAGAGCGTGTTGCCGGACAGGCTGACCGTGTTGAGCGACGGATTCTGGGTGTTGTACTGCAGCCCAGTCAGGTCGATGAACTGGCCGGGATTGAAGTTGACGATCGTGTTGGCGAGCGCATTGCCGCTCAGCGCGGCGTTGTCGATCTTCAGCGTGCCGACAATGCCTGACGTGAACGAGATGTTGCCGGTTCCGGCAGCGCCGGCCGCGGTAAGCCACACCGTGCCCGAATAGATCGTCGTGCTGCCGTAGGTGTTGGCCGCATGGCCAAGCACCAGCGTTCCGCCGCCGTCGATGCCGAGATTGCCGCTGCCGGTGACGAGGGCGCTGTCGGTGACGGTCTTGCCGTTCGCGATCGACAGGATCGAATTGCCGCTGAGCGAAAGCGTGTCGTCGAACGTGCCGCTCGATGTCAGCGACAGATGCGCGCTGCTCAGACCGAACGTCCCGGTCAGCCCGGCGAGCTGTCCCATCCCGAGCTGCAACGTCCCGGCGCCGGACAGCATGAACGTACCGGAGCCGCTGATCGAGCCGGTGTCGATGATCGTGCCGGACGATATGTCGAAGGTGCCGCCATTGCTGGTGAGCTGAATATCGTGCGTGAAGGTGTAGCCGCCGATCGTGGTCAGCGTGCCGCCGTTGAGGATCAGCGCACCGGCCGAGCCGCCGATGTTGTTGTCGGCCGTGATCGAGACGCTGTTGCCGCCGTCGATCTGGGTGCCGCCGACATAACTGCTCGCTCCGGTCAGCGTCAGGGTGCCGCCGCCGGAGACGACCAGCTTGCCGGTCGTGCCGCTGCCGCTGATGCCACGTTCGTCGGCGATCGTGTCAGCTATCGTGAGCGTCGTCGATATCGTCGGCCCGCCCGCGAAGGGGGAGGAGATGGCGTGCGTCGGCGTGACCACCATCGTGCCCTGGATGAAGATATCGCCATAGGCCGAGCCGTTGCCCGCACCATTGGCGCCGGTGCCGCCGGTCTCGGTCGCATCCATCAAGGTGCCGCCGATGACGGTCAGCGTGCCGCCTTGCTGAACGAAGATGTCGCCGCCGGCGCCAAGGCCGCCGCCACCGCCGCCGGCGAGCGAGCCACTGCCGGCGCCGAATCCACCGGTGCCGGGCGTGCCGTTCGAACCGCCGCCACCGCCGCCGAAGCCGCCATTGCCGCCGGTATGCGCGTATCCGCCGCCGTTGCCGGAGCCGCCGCCACCGCCGGCGAAACCACCGTTGCCGCCGCCATAAATGCCGCCGCCGCCACCGCCGCCCATGCCGCCGGCGCCGCCGAAGCCGATCAGGGTGCCCGACGGGCCGCCGCCCACCGAGTTGGCGCCACCGATGCCGCCGCCACCGCCACCGACACCGCCGCCGCCGCCACCACCACTCGCGCCGCCGCCGGCGTGCGCGCCATAGCCGATGCCGCCGTAATTGTCGGCGCCCTGTCCACCGCCCGCCGCACCTTCGATCGTCGCCGGTGTGCCGCCCGCGGTCTGCGCCCCGGTCAAGGGATGCTGGCTGTCGGAGCCCGCCTCGCTGTAACCACTGCCGCCATTGCCGTGGTAGCCGTAATAGTCTTGGCCACCGAAGCCGCCGCCACCACCGCCGCCACCATTGCCGCTGCCGCCATCGGCACCGATGCCGCCACCACCGCCACCGCCGCCGGCAGGATCGACCACGCCGCCATCGCCGCCCTTGGCCGTGTTGCTGCCGAAATTGACATTGTTCAGCGTGACGTTGGCGTTCTGTCCGACGAACAGGCCGCCGCCGAGACCCGCGCCGCCGCCACCACCGCCGACCCCGCCATTGCCGCCGCTCGCAACCGCGTTGATGATCGTGAGGTTCTTGAACGTCACCGTGCCTGATGTGACGACGAAGCCTTGATAACCGCGCGCGTCGATGATGTCGCTGTTGTCCTGGCCACCGAGTTGATTGTTGTAGTCGGAGTTTCCGTCGAAAGTGAGCGTCGAGCCGCTCATCAGGTTGATGGCAGGCAGATCGTCGAGCAGCTGCAATGTGCGGGCGCTGCCGGAGGTCGAGAAGTTGATGACGTAGTCGGTGTTGGCCGCTGCCAGGCCGCCGCCGACGCTGATCGCCGAGATCGCGTTGTAGAGCTGGAGATAATCGTGGAGCGGATCGCTGGTCGTCAGCGTCAGAACAACGGGATTCGACACAAGGACCTCGGCAATATGCGTGAGCGACCGCGATCGGTCGCCTTTCAAAAAATTGCCGAACTTACCTTGCGCCGCAAGTCATTGGCAACAATAACGAATTCTCATTCCGCGCACGGAGTTGAGATCATGAATGGGTAAGGTTGACGCGTGTGAGAGCCGCTCGACGCACGATCGGACGGCAATTTTCGTCACAACGAGGGGCGGTGAAGACGAGTTGGTCCCGCGACAGGCACGTATCGATGTGAAACACGAATCTCGCCCGTGCACGCGATGAGAAGCGCCGCAGAAAAATTGACCACCGAATCAACGATGGCATCCCTCGATGCGATCTCGCTTCGCTTGTGGTGGCTCCGAAGCGATCTTTCCGTCAGACTGTCCTTGTTGGCGACCACGCTCCGACCGGAGCGCGCCGGAGTGACGAGTGCCGCATGACGCCTCCACGCGATAGAGCATGGCGTTGCCGTCCGTGGGCGGTGATGATGACAGCATGCGTCCTCGCGATCGGCGCGTGCATCGGACGCGCCGAAGCGACTGGCTGCAATTTCGAAATTCAGGGCGAGGGTCGCGTCGCAGCCGTCGTCGATGCGCGCAGCCTTCGGCTCGACGACGGCCGCGAGGTCAGGCTCGCCGGTATCGAGGTGGCCGACAAGGCGAAAGCCACGGCAGCGCTGACGGCGCTGCTGGTCGGCCGCGAGGTGACGCTGCGCGGACAGGACGACACGCCGGACCGCTATGGCCGGCAGCCGGCCTACGCATTCCTTGCGGGTCACGAGATCCCCGTTCAAAGCGAGCTGCTGCGCCAGGGCCTCGCGCTGGTGTCGTCCGAGACCGCGGACAAGGACTGCGCCACGGCGCTGATGGCGGCCGAGGCCGAGGCGAGGGCCGCTCGATCGGGAACTTGGGCCGAGGCAACCGTCATAAAAAACGCCGAAAGTTCCGCCGATATTTTGGCCGGGATCGGGCGTTTTACAGTGGTCGAGGGCAGGGTTTTGTCCGTGCGTCAGGCGGGCGCGACGACCTACCTGAATTTCGGTCGAAACTGGACTCAGGACTTTGCTGCGACTATTTCAAGGCGCATAGTCCCTGCGTTTGAGGCGGCCGGGCTTGCGCCCAAGTCTCTGGAAAATCGTAAGATTCGTGTACGAGGCTGGGTGGAAGCACGACGTGGGCCGCGAATCGAACTGCTCCGGGTGGGGCAGCTTGAAGTGCTCGGCGGGAACTAGGGCCCAAGGGACTCAAGAAACCCAGGGGCCCTGCCCCAGTCTTTTTACGGGACAATTTGTGAGTTTTTGACGTGATTGAGCGCGCAGGACGGCGTGAAAAGGGGACTGGCCGCCGCCTTTCGGCTGTGCTGGCGCTTGTTTGCGCCGCCCTGACGCTGTCGGCCTGCGGCAATATCGGCCGGTTCGAGCAAGCCACGCCCGCGGCAGCGGCGGCGCCGGTAAAGCCGAACCGCGTGGTGCAGCAGACGCCCACGAGCGAACGCGAGCATGAGCGCATCCTGTCGTCCTATGGCGGCGCCTATGACGACCCGAAGCTCGAGGGCCTGATCAGCAAGACCGTCGAGCGGCTGGTCGCCGCCTCCGAACGGCCCGACCAGGCCTACAAGGTCACGATCCTCAATTCCGGCGCGGTTAACGCCTTCGCGCTGCCGACCGGCCAGCTCTATGTCACGCGCGGTCTGATTGCGCTCGCCAGCGACACCTCCGAGCTCTCCTCGGTGCTGAGCCACGAGATGGCGCATGTGCTGGCCAAGCACGCGGCGATGCGCGAGGACCAGGCCCGCCAGGCGGCGGTGGTGACGCGCGTCGTCACCGACATGAGCACCGATCCCGATCTCACCGCGCTGGCGCTCGCCAAGACCAAGCTGACGATGGCGAGCTTCTCGCGCCAGCAGGAGTTCGAGGCCGACGGCATCGGCGTCGGGATCGCCGCCCGCGCGCATTTCGATCCCTACGGCGCGGCGCGCTTCCTGACCGCGATGGAGCGCAATGCGGCGCTGAAGATCGGCAAGACCGCGCTCGATCCACGGGCGCAGGACTTCACCTCGTCGCATCCGGCGACGCCCGAGCGCATCAACAACGCGCAGACCACCGCGCGGCAATACTCGTCGCCCGAGAGCAACGAGCGCGACCGCGAGACCTATCTCGCCGCGATCGACAACATCGTCTATGGCGAGGATCCCAGCGAAGGCTTCGTGCGCGGCCGCCGCTTCCTGCATCCCAAGCTCGGCTTCACCTTCACCGCGCCCGACAATTTCACGCTCGACAACACCGCGCAGGCGGTGATCGGCGTGCGCGAGGGCGGCAGCCAGGCGATGCGCTTCGACGTGGTGCGGGTGCCGGCCGAGCAGTCGCTCGGCGACTACCTGAATTCGGGCTGGATGGAAGGCGTCGAGAAATCCTCGACCGAGGACCTCAACATCAACGGCTTTCCGGCGGCGTCGGCCACCGCGCATGGCGACCAGTGGCAGTTCAAGGTCTACGCGCTGCGCTTCGGCAGCGACGTCTACCGCTTCATCTTCGCCGCCAAGCAGAAGTCCACCGAGAGCGAGCGCAACGCGCGCGAGACCGTCAATTCGTTCCGCCGCCTGACGCTCGACGAGATCCAGGCCGCGCGGCCGCTGCGCATCAAGGTCATCAACGTGCAGCCCGGCGACACCGTGGAATCGCTGTCGCACCGCATGTCCGGCGTCGATCACCCGGCCGAGCGCTTCCGCGTGCTCAACGGCCTCGACGCACATGCCCAGGTGAAGCCGCGCGACCGCGTCAAGATCGTGGTGGATTGAGGCTGAGAGGCGTCGCGCTCGCGCCTCACTACCGCTGTCGTCCCGGCGAAGGCCGGGACCCATAACCACAGCTATCGATTGATTGAAAAAAGCTGGGGCCACAGCGCGCCCCAACAACATATTCCCGTGGTTATGGGTCCCTGCTTTCGCAGGGACGACGTGGAGAGAGCGCTCTACTTCGCCTTCTCCTTGAGGAAGGCAATGATGTCGGCGCGATCCTTCGGATCCTGAACCTCGTAGAACATCTTGGTACCCGGAACCATGGCGTCCGGACCGGTGAGCCATTTGTCGAGATTCTGCTCGGTCCACACGATCTTCGAATTCTTCAGCGCGTCCGAGTAATTGTAGCCCGCGACGGAGCCGGCAAGCCGGCCCACCACGCCCCTGTGCATCGGGCCGACGTCGTTCTTCTCGATCGAATGGCAATCGCCGCAGCCCTGGTACAGCGTGGCGCCGCGCGCCGCGTCTCCCGCGGCACGGGCGCTGTTCACGGCGAGCAGAATCGCGATCGCCGCCATCGCGGCAATTTTGGCTTGCCGCGGCGCCAGCACGCCTGCGATCGAACGAATGGTCATTCCCGGGGCTCTCCTGTTTGCCACCACAACAGGAGCAGCCATGCTGCCATTCTATTCCCTGAAATGTCGTGCGCTTTGCGCGGCCGGCGACTGACGAAGATTTTGAGCCAACCGGGAATATCCCCGCGCGCCGCCGATCTCTATCGAAGCTGCCACCTCCGCAGCGGCGCCGGGCTATTGGAGCATCCCCAGTGTTTCAGAATCGGTTCGGCGCCGTCGCTCGACTTGCCGAACTCGGGTGCGCGCTTGCTGCGCTCACACTCGCAGCAGCCACCGCCGCGCGCGCGGACGGCTGTCCCAAGCC
>NZ_JADFUD010000068.1:0-42924 GCF_054820065.1 Bradyrhizobium sp. UFLA06-06 | reverse complement strand
GATGTGTATAAGAGACAGGGTATGCCTTCATCCAATTCGCCGGCTTCACGATGGGAAAGGCGGTCTCCCAGTTCAGCGCTCCCTGGACCAACTACCCGGCCAACAACTTCTTCGATGGCCTGCCGGGTGGCGGCGGCGATGCCTCGGGGGTCAACCAGTTTAGCTATACCGCTGACTTCGGTCAGGGGATCACGGCGACGGTTTCTGCGCAGGATCCAACTGCCTATTACCAGACCAATATCTGGAATACGACCAATGCCACGGCCGCCGGCATCGTGACGGGAGCTTACGGATCGCAGAGTTATGGCGGCACCGTGGCTCCCGATATTGTCGGCATGATGCGGATCGACCAGGCTTGGGGCCTCTTCCAGGCATCGGCCGCGGCGCACAACAACCATGCGGCGTACTATGGTGGGAGCGAAGTCACCGGGCACGCCGACGACAAGTGGGGCTGGGCCGGTCAGCTGGCGCTATCGATCAAGAATGTCCCGACCGGCGCGGGGGACACGATCAATTTGCAGGCCGCTTACACCAAGGGTGCCAGCAGCTTTAGCATCCAGGAAAACATCCCGACCGCATGGGCGATGTATGGGGGCACTGGCCGAGCCGATGCGTATCAGAGCCTTGGTTTCGCCGGCGTTGCTGATGCCATCTATTCTGGCTCGACGGCGGCAACTGGCACGGCTTTTCAGTTGACCACGACGTACGGCTTCAACGGTGGTTACATTCATAACTGGGATCCCTATTGGAACACAGCGGTTTACGGCGGGTGGGCCGCTATTCGCTACACCGATGCGGCCAAGGCTCAGATTTGCGGCAGCGCTGGCATGGCCGCACTCGGGTTGACAGGTGTTTGCAACCCCGACTTCAATATTGCTGCGGTTGGCACGGTTACGCGCTGGACGCCGGTCAGAAACCTGACATTCTCCGCGGATCTGTTCGCCACATTCCTCGATCAGAAATATTCTGGCACTATTGCGGCGCCGGCGGTCGCGGCAGTCGCCAAGCCTGCTGCAGTATATGAACTCAAGAACCAGAGCGCGTTCAGTATGCTGCTGCGCATTCAGCGCAATTGGTAAGATCCCTTCAGGAACGGCGGGAGGAAATATCCGTCAGGAAGGGTTTGCGAGGTACGAGGCAGTCTCCCTCGGCCTGGCGGCTAGCACCGTGCTAAAATTTCCTGGGAAGGCCTCCGACGCGCGTCGGAGGCCTTCTGGAGATCAGCTCGCGTGTTTCGGCGCGACCGTTGAGCGCGTTCGCATTCAGCACGAAGCCCCTCCAGAACGCGTGAGACCTTGCGCATTCCTCAATGCAACGCGCATGGGCGCGCGCAGGTCCGCCCAAGACTACAAGTCTGATTGCACCGTCCTCACATGACAGATTGCACGGGAGCGTCGACACGACGCGCAGCTGCTGCCCCTCGCAGCTTGAAGCCATTTAGTTGTTTACTGGTGATCAAATGGGTAGCCGCCAAGAAGGTTGGTTGGACGCACTTCGCTCGCACCGGTTGCTGGAGCTGGGCGCGGCTGTCACGTCGGGGGCAATGTTGGGCGCCTGCCATCTGATAGCAAGGAGCGGATCCGGCCCCGTGTGGCGGCACTGTTGCGCAAAGGGCGCGTCAATCCGGCTATCTTTGGGTGCGGCTTCGCCGAGAACACCTGATGTCCCGTCTTCAGTCATAAGCTCGATGCGGCGTTAGCCTGCTTCCAAAACAGCGGCCTTCTTGCAGAGCCGAGCGAGCCACCGGCAAAAGGCGCGGGCAATTTCAGGATTGTCACTGCGATCGACTGCATAGGCCCGATATTGCATGCCACTGGGTGTACGCGATCCCGGTATCACCTGCAGAACGCCCCCGCGCACGAGGTCGCCGACAAGAATCTCCGGCGCCACCAGAAGGCATTTGCCGGTTATGACCGCGGGCAGAGCAAGGTAATTGTGATCGTATCGCGCACCCGACTTGATATCCCTGGCGGTCAGGTTCATCGCCCTCAGCCATGTCGGCAGTATATCAGGCCGGGAGGTGATGTTGAGAATTGGCATTGAACGGACGATTGAGAGGGCTCTTCCCGCGACGTGATTTGGAGAGCCGACGCATACGACCGTCTCATTATAGATTTCCCAGTCGTCGGCCGGTTCAATGACGGAAAGATCACGGGTAATCAAGATGTCGAAATCGTCGGAGGACGTCGGCGGAGACAATGAACTGATCACGTCCACGATGACGCCACCCATCTCAGTGGAGAACGTCTGCAGATTTGGAATCAGAAAGGAGTAGGCGAAGGTGGAAAGTGAGGTGCGGACCACGATCCGGTTTCCGTCCGCTTGCGTCCGGCGCCGCATTCTTTTGGCGGTGAAGCACACTGTGTCAAGCGGTTCGGCAACGGTGTTCGCGAAAAGCCTGCCGAATTCCGTCAATTCGCTCCGCCGGCCTCGCCGTTCCACAAGGTCAGTACCGAGATAGTCTTGTAACACAGCCAGGTAGCGGCTGACCGAACTCTGTGTCGTTCCCAATGTCCTGGCTGCACGTGTCACGCTTCCCTCGCGGGCAATGGTCACAAACGCCCGGATTGCATTGAGGGGCACTTCATCGTGTTCGGCAGCCATCATCTGCTCCGGTCGCTTCTGGGAAGCCCGCTAGTTGCCTTTGGCAGGCCATTGCCAACGAAGGGCGAATGCCCCATCACATTTTTCGATGTGTGCAGCCGGAGTACTGCCTATCGACAGTTTGTCGAGGGAAAAAGTCGCGTTTCTGTACGCTCCGTACGACCTGATTTTGCGGATTGATTGATCGTCGGCGGTCGCGTTTTCAGATGGCGGCCGTTGGCGCGGCGAGATCACTGGTCTCGCCGTCGATAGGACGCAGCTCGCTGGAGGATAAAGCCGTTTTACTCTAATCGTCCCAAAGCTTGTGGATGGGGCCTGTGCGGTGCTTGGTCGCGAAGTATTGCCTCAAGATCGCGTGAGTTGCGGAAAGATCAGAACACAGCGTTCAGCGAAGGAAGCGGGCTTCAGCGGCCTTGATCTCGCGCATCTTCTGAAGCCTGAAAATCTCCTCCACCGGCAAAATGTCCTTGTGGGCGTTCTGGACGCCACCGTCAGCAATGATCCGCCGGAAAGTTTCCTGCATGGCAGTTGCAGCAGCGCGGATGCCGTAATTGCCGTAGATCATTATTCGGACATTGCCGAGCGCCTTGACCCGTTCGGCGTCGAGATCCGGATAGGCGTTCGGCACGATCACGAGCGGCACTGATCCGGTCCAGGCACGCGAAAAGCTTTCGATCTCGGAAGGATCCTTCTTTTTCGAATGGATCAGGATCATGTCGGCGCCGGCCTCCACATAGGCGTGGGCGCGCCGCAGAGCTTCGGCTTCGCCAAGACCTGCGATCAAGGCCTCGGTGCGGGCGATGACGAGGAAATCGGGGTCCCGTCTTGTCGCGATGGCAGCCTCGATCTTGCCCTGGAACTCCTCAATCCGCAGCAGTTCCTGGCGCCCATCGGCCGCAAGGCTCGTGACCTTTGGAAAGGTCTTGTCCTCGATGACGACGGCGCTGGCGCCGGCGCGCTCATATTCGCCGGTAGCATGGATGACATTGATGGCGTTGCCGGAGCCCGTGTCGATGTCGGCGATGATCGGTAGCGTCGTGCGTCCGGCGATCGCCCGCAGCATATCCAGATGCTGCGTCATCGAGATCAGGCTCATATCCGCCAGGCCGTAAAGCGCCGACAGCTCAAAGCCGGAGGCCCACAGGCCATCAAATCCGGCTTCTTCGGCAAGAATCGCTGACAGCGGACTATGGGCAGCCATGACGTGGAGGAGGCCGGTTTCGGATAGACGCATGCGAAGACGTTTGGCCGGGGGCATTGACAGATCTTTCAGGACAGGGCCGCGCAGGCGTCGATGATGCGGTCACAGGCGCGGGTAAGGTCCTCGAGCGAGGAGGCATATGAAATACGGATGTAGGGCGAGGCCATAAAGCCGCTGCCGGACACGACGGCCACGGCGAATGCGTCGAGCAAGTACATGGCAAAATCGGTATCGGTTTCGATCACCTTGCCGCCGGGTGTGCGCTTGCCGATGACGCCCGCGCAGGAGGGAAAAACGTAAAAGGCTCCGTCCGGCACCCGGCACGATAAGCCCTCGGCCTGGTTCAGCTTGCCGATCACGAGGTCGCGGCGTTCGAGAAAGGCGCGCCCGAATTCATCGATATGATTCCGGCCGCCAGACAATGCCTCAATGGCGGCGTATTGCGAAATTGAGCTGGTGTGCGACGACGTCTGGCCCTGAATGAGGTTCATGGCCTTGATCAATGGGAGAGGCCCCGCCCCGTAACCGACGCGCCATCCAGTCATTGCATCGGCCTTGGACACGCCGTTGACGGTCAAGGTGCGCTCACAGAGGTCGGGCGCGACAGCGGCCATGGTCGCAAACGCGGCGCCATAGGTGAGCTTTTCATAAATGTCGTCCGACAGTACATGAATGTGCGCATGGCGCCGCAGCACCGCGGCGAGCGCAAGCAACTCGCTTCGGCTGTAGACTGCACCGGTTGGATTGCACGGCGAATTCAGCATCAACCACTTAGTTTGCGGCGTGATCGCAGCCTCCAGCGCCTCGGGACGGAGCTTGAAACCATCGAGCTCATCGCAGGCGACGAGAACCGGTTTGCCGCCGGCGAGCGCCACCATATCGGGATAGGAGACCCAGCACGGTGTCGGGATCACAACTTCATCGCCCGGATCGAGGCTGGCAAAGAGCGCGTTGAACACAACCTGTTTGGCACCGCAGCCGACCGTAATCTGCTCCAGAGCGTAATCGAGCCCGTGGTCATGGCTGAAGCTCTCGCGGATCGCTTGACGGAACGGCGTAAGCCCTGCGACCGCAGTGTACTTCGTCCGCCCGTCGCGGATTGCCCGGATGCCGGCTTCGCAAACAGCGGCTGGCGTGTCGAAATCCGGTTCGCCCTGACTGAGCGTAATCACATCGACGCCTTGCTCGCGCAGTTCGGCGGCACGCGCTGTCATGGCTTTGGTTTCAGAGGGGCGGACGGCGCGGAGGCGCTCTGCAATGAGAGACAAGATGGAGGACCTGCGGACTTGGGAGGACAAATTCTTTGCGGTTCCTACCCGCTCCCAAACAGTCTAACCAACCGCACGATCATGTTTTTGCATGAGACAATCGAAAGTGGCGATGCTTGATTGCCGCATCCGTCGGACCTGCCGCTTCTGCGGGCGCTCCAGACGGCGATGGAAGGCTCGCGGTACATTGAGGCTGCGGCCAGCCGCTTCGGTTCGGTACTCGATACCGCCTATCAGCCCACGTGCCCGCGTACGGCGAGGAAACGCCGGCAAAGCGCGTCGGGGTGAACCTCTGCGAGGCGATTGTTGAAGTTCGAACATCATCAGTCGGCGTGATCGATCTTGTCGCGCCGGCGCACGCCAGCTCGGTTTGCTCGCTCTGCATGTTCACGGCGGATATGTGGGAAGGCGCCACCGGCTAGAGCAATGGGTACCGACAGATGGAGCGCACTAGCCGCACGCAAGCCGCTGGTGGCGATTGCGCTGCGTCCAGGCAGGTCAGATTCCGCCAAGTCGTAGAAGCCTCAATGGACTGAAGGACATCAGCCCAAAGGCTCGCATTGACCGGCGCATGAAATGATGAGTGGTCGTGTACATGCATGGTGAGCTGATGAGTTGGTTTGCAGTCCTATCCTATTCGACGGGAACGACTGAAGATCTTGAACGAACCTCGGATTGGTAACAATCGAAAATTGGGCGCGACGGGCGAGCAGTTCGCATCCATCTTGTCGCAATAGTACAGCACTCAACGGTTTACCAGCATCTGCGGGACAAGCGGAAAGCCGGCGAGGGGTTGACGGACGGTAGGACGTGCATTGTTGCGACTGCGCGGGTGATCGGCTTCGAGCGAGATAGGGCGCTGCGCCTGATCTTAACGAGCATAAGCAGGCCCGGGCCATTCGCAGCAAGCCCGCACTTTCTTCGCGGCCGATCTCTCGGAGGGATCCCTTTGCTTCGAGCCGCAGCGCCCTTTGACATCTCGTCCTGGGGTGTATCGCATATTTGGTTAGTTTACATCGAATTATTCGCTGGCTGTCATCCAACTGTAGCAGGCCGGGTTTTGAAGCTGATAACTGTCGGCGGCCGATGAGACGAGAGAAGTGGAATACTTCTCGTTCGCTGCGACTTTTCGTGACGATATGGAAGAGCTCGATTGGAACCTGAATTCGTCGGCAGCATCTGTTCGACTACGCGGCTCGTACGCCTCTTCAGTTGGCAAGGTCGGATCGTGATGTTGATCTCAGCGGCCATCGGGCTGTCGACTGCGATGCTCATCCTGCCCCGACCCGGCCCGGCATTGGCTTTTGTTGCCGCACGTTGCTGGCCAAGCATTCATGTCGTTGCGCGCCGTGCAAGTGTGAGCCCAGCGCGCTCACGCCAAGAACTGCTGGCGAAGCAGTTGCGGGCCACGAATGCGAGCGCTCCATTAAGGGTGTCGCGCCGGACCGCGCTATTTCAGGCTTTCATTGCCTCCACGCAGGGCCATGAACCCGCCGGCGAACTTGTCTGCAGATCGTTCATCGCGACGCAGGAAGATGGTGACGGGCGTTGCTGTTCGCCGGCACTCGTTCCCAGCACGATCTCTGATGCGCCGCACCGCTCGATCTTCTCGAGCCTCTTGTCACCACAGATCCAATCGCAAACGGCGGAACAAGAACATGTTTAAAGATCATCAGGCCCGAACGGCGCCCATCAGCCTTGAACGGTCAACTCCACCAGCTTATCCGAACCTGAAAGAGACAGTCAGAGAGAGCCTGCGTGCACTCAGTGATTCAACGCAGATCCAAAACAGCGTAAGACAACATCGGTTTTCCGGAACAGAAGCGGACAAAGCTCATGCCGCGAAGTGGCTGGCCTTGCGCTTCGGGAGGGCTGTGGATCCGCAACGGATCATCCTCACCAATGGGGCCCAGAGTGCGATGGTTCTTGCCCTCGCATCAGTCGCTGCGCGAGGCGATACCATCTTAACGGAGGAGCTCACCTATTACGGCTTTCGCAAGCATGCGCATCTTCAGGGCATCCGGACAGAAACAATAACGATGGATCACGATGGCGCCGAACCCGAGGCGTTCGAGACGGCATGCCGCAAATTTGCGCCGAAGGCGCTCTTTCTGATGCCGACCATCCACAACCCGACCACGATTGTCATGTCGCTCGAGCGGCGGCAGCGGATCGTTCAAATCGCAAGGCAATATGGAGTGAGCATCATCGAAGATGATGTGTATGGAGTGCTCGCGCAGAGCGTTCCAGCTCCCTTTGGCGCATTGGCGCCTGAGATGACATGGCATATTACAAGTTTTGCCAAATGCGTCGGCCCTGGTGTTCGGGTCGGCTACCTCGTTGCGCCTCATGGCAAGGCGGCGCAAACAACGCTTGACCGCTTCCATGGCATGTCGACCTGGTTTGCCGCGCCCTTCTCCGTCGAACTGGTGAACCTCTGGCTCGCCAGCGGTTCGATGCAAAAGATCGTAGCCGGCGTCAGAGAAGAGGCGGCCGCCAGACAGAGGATTGCCACGAAATGGCTCAATGGCCTCTCATTTCGGACCCGGCCGGATGCGCTTTTCCTCTGGCTCGATCTTGAGGGGATCATCGATCAGGACGAACTGGTTGCGCAATGCGCTTCAAGAAATATCACCATCCGGCCAGGGCGGATTTTTGCAACTGATCCGAAGTTGCCTCTCAACCATGTCCGACTTGTCATCGGCAGCCCCGAGAGCCGCGATGAATTGGAGGCGGCTATGGCTGTGGTGGGAGGTATTCTCCAAGAGGCTCGTAATTCAGGGGCTATGGTGGGCGTTCGCTGATGTCTTGCGATCACCGTTTTATTATCGCGAGCTTTGATGGTTTGCGCCCCGACCTCATTACCCCGCAATTGACCCCTCATCTTTGGCGCATGAAGGCGGCCGGGGTGACGCTTGCGAAGCATCGCACCATCTTTCCGAGCGAAACCCGATCCGCTTTCCCGAGCCTTGTCACCGGCGCCACGGCCGACCGGCATGGCATGGTCGGTAACAAATATCTCGATCGAGCCGTGAGCCCGCCGCGCTACATCGACACGTCCGATGCGGTTCTGCTGCGCCGGCTCGATGTCGAGAGCTGCGGCCGGCTTTATTCGGCGCCATCGCTCGGCGAGATCTTGGCGGCGAACGGGCGGAGCCTTGCTGTGCTTGCCACCAATACAGCGGGTACCACCAGGCTGTTCCACCACAAGGCCGAGGATTTCGGCCATATCCGTCTGTCTGGTCATTTTCGCGAGGCCTGTGCGCCAGACGATGTGCTCACCGAGATCGAAAGGCGTGTCGGCCCATTGCCTCCAGCTCCACCCAAAGCCGAGCCCGATCGCACCGGACAGGATTGGATTACATCCGCCTTTCTCGACGTCGTTTGGCCGAAATATCGTCCCGACGTGACGATCCTTTCCTATGGTGAGCCGGACGTCACCTCACATTTCCACGGCACGGGTGCCGAGGCGACGCGCTCCATCATCGCCCATTGCGACCGCCAGTTCGGTCGCGTGCTCGATTGGTGGCAGGCCGAGGGAAGGCAGGCCGGGGTTCAGATTTTCGCGATCTCGGACCACGGTCATATCACCGGCCATACGCGGATCTCAGTCGCCAATAGTCTTCGTGCGGCAGGGTTCAACCCCGGTACGGCGCCGTCCGCCGATGTTGATGTGGTGGTGGTGCCCGGCCAGGTTGGTGCTCTCTATCTTGACAATCCAGAGGAGGCGAACGTCGCGCGGCTGGTTACGGCCATGACATCCGAGCCGTGGTGCGGGCCGCTGTTCACGCGTGCGAAGGACGACGTCAACGGCATCGCCGCCGGGAGCCTCTCAAATCGCCTGATCTTTGCGGACCATCCCCGTGCCCCGGACGTCGCGTTTTCCTTCCGCGCCGACGATACCGTAGACCCGTTCGGTCTCGTAGGCGGCACCTTCTATGACAATGACCGCCGGGCGGGTCTTGGCCTTCACGGCGGGCTCCATCCGAATGAGCTTGCGGCAGTCGGCCTCGTCGCAGGATCAGCGTTTCCGAATGCCGGATGCGCATCTTTCGTTGCGTCAGGCATTTGCGATATCGCGCCGACAATTCTGGAGCTGCTCGGCATTGAAGCACCTCAGACGATGAGCGGACGGGTTCTACATGAACTGCTGCGGCCGTCCGAAGCCTTCGAGAGTCCTGTACGCGAGGAGATTTTCGAGACGCGTCTTGGAGACTATCGGCAGTTGCTCCGGCGCGAGCATGTCGGCCCCGCCTGCTACATTGCCGGCGGTTGGAATTCCTGTTGAAGTAGCGGGCCCAAAAGGTCAGCGAAACGCGCTTTTTGCGGATCACGCGGGTAGGTCAGATGTTGCCCTTGCTTCGTTGAGCAAAGGCGTCATTGAGACCAACGGGGGGAAAGAGCAGGGACGGGAATAAGTTGAGGCGTTGGCAACGCTACGCTTCATGCTCGTGCCGCGCAGCCTTGCTGGAAGAACACCTCGCCTCCGGCCGACCATTGGCGGCGGGATCGGGCGCAGCACGGTCAGTCGAGGCCAGCGCCGTATTTGGCGCCGCGGAGCGGTTGATCATCACAGATGTCCCAGGAGCCTGATGCGCCCGATGGTGCAAGCGCGCGTGATCGGCATGCCGAGGCTGAACAGGAGTGATGGACAATGAACCAGTGAATCAGGGCCCTGCCTGTGTCGCAAGAGTGCCTGAAGGGTTTGCAATGCGGGGTGCAAAGGATCGCCGTCCCTTGCCCGGCGAGTGGACGGGCAGGCGCCGAGCTGACCTGGGTCAATTCGCGGTTGCGCTCACGTGCTCGGACTGCATCGAGCCGAGATGGATTTTCCAGCGCCGCGAGATCTGGCCTATCAGAACTCTCGCTTCTTCCGAGGTCGCACACGGGGCACGCCTGTTCAATTATGATCTCCATTGAAGTGTCCATTGTATTGGTTAGCACTACTTTGGCAGAACCTGTTTGGGCCGGTGTTTTTCAAGGATTTGTTTTCGGCAGTATGGACACCGTTGAGACGGTGGCCGAAGGATGAGATCGACGATGGCGTGACGCACGGCGGGCATGGTTGGCTGAGGCGGAGGCCCGTTGATTCTTTTTTTTCCGCCCCGCGTATGCGAGGCGGCGATGTTGCAGGAAGGCGTAGGCAATCATTGTCATCAGGGCGTGGCGATGAAGACCCTGCCATGATCGCCCCTCGAAGTGATCAAGTCCAAGCTCCTCCTTCAACTGCTGGTGCGCCTGCTCACAAACCCATCTTGCCTTGATAGTGGCGGCCAGTGTGCGCAGATCCGTCGCCGCAGGGAGATTGGCGAGATAGTATTTCTTCTCCCCCGAGGCTCGTTGCTCGCCAATGAGCCAGGCCTTGTCGCCTGGGAGATGCTGCTGACCCTTGTCCCAAATCCGCTGCGGAGGGCCGTCGGCGGTGCGGACACGGAGAGCAGCAAATCGGGCTTTCAGCCGACCTTTCGTCCCGCTGCGCCAACTCACGGTTTTCCATTTGGCGCTGGCCAGCATGTGTTCTGCCGCAATCGATAAGATATCTGGTACGTGGTGCTTTCGTGGTTTTCCGCGGACTTTGGTAATCGGCCAAATGAGCTTCACATTGACCGGATACACCTTGAGATGCCGAGGGATGCCGACGGCCCAGGCCAGCCCGCGTGCCGTTAGCCCTTGTCGAAACGGTGCGCTGAGCCCGTATCCTGCATCCGCCAGCACACATCCAAAGCGCACGTTGGCTGCCATCGCGCGGTCAATCTCGGCCAAAGCAATTTCCGGCTTGGACCGTGCCGTTCGGTGTTCGACCGGCACGCGAGCGCGCTTTAGACGAGACAGGTCGCTCGTCCAACTGTCGGGTAGAAAAAGACGCAACGCGACCATCACCGGCACTTCACCTCGCGCAAGCGTCAAAGACACCAGCGTTTGGCAATTTGCCGTTTTGCCGAGAGCCGATGCATATTGAGCTGCAACACCAACCGAACGTTCACCCTTCTTCGGGATCGCGGTGTCATCAATAACCAGCACCGCATCCTTGCCGCCGACAAGCCGGTCGGCCTGGTTGAGCAACTCAGATTCCAGCGCTGACGCGTCCCAGACACCATCGGCAATGAAATGGTGCAGCTGATCGTAGTTGCCGGTTGCGAGGCGTTCTGCCATCGGCTGAACGCTCTTGCGATCGCCAGGACCGATCAATCCCGCAACGTACAGGGGACACATCCGCTGCCGCGTCTTATGACCCAACCGGTCCAAGAACGGCATCAGCCAGCGTTCGAGTTCGTCTTCCCATTCCGCCATGGTCAGCCCTCCAAGAGCCGACCACCCATGAATCATTGAAAAATTGATTCGGGAATCCTAATAAAAAGCCGAAATCCAACAATCTGCCAAAGTAGTGTTAGGGCGCGTACTCATAAAAGCGGCTGCTTGGAGTAGGCGCATCCAATGATTTCGCCTTCGGGCCATGAGCCCACAAGGGCCGCTGGCTAGGTGATGTTCACAATGGGCATCGCTCTCCAATGTCCTAGTCGTGGCCTTCACGGGCCTCCACATCCCCCGGTCCATCCACGAATCGCACACGCAACCCCGAGTCGAGCAAAGGCAAGATGAATCTTTTTTAGTGTAGCTCTTATCGCAGAGCCGTAAATACCCATCTTGGAGGTTTAGCAACCTAGGGGGTTTCAGGATGAGCAATAATAAAGACAAGATGTATGTTGAGCGCCGCGATCAGGGTGACTACGCGGTTCGCCGTGGTGGCTCCGAGCGCGCAAGTGACGTGCTGGCGACCCAACGCGAAGCTATCGAGCGCGCTCGAGAACTGAATCCCGGTCACAAGCCGATCGTTGAACGGGTAAAGCACACCAATGCCGGGAAGCCCGACCAATGGCGAAAGGCTTGAAGGGCGTGTCTGCGACCGGGCTTTGGGCGTCGCCGAGCTTTCGGGCGCTACTTCGTCTCCGGCCCGTTGAGTAACGATCCCTCACGCAAGGCATATCGCCGCCTTCGCGGAGGCGCTCGGGGCCCACGTCTGCCTAGGGCTATCGCTATCAGCGCCGCTCCCTGCGGGGCTGATTCTACCGGTCTCAGGGCTGGTGAATGGTCCTCACTGCGTTAGAGGGCCATACGCCCATGTCCGCCCCTCCGGCCAGCATAAATTCGGATCGTGGAGCTCGCATACGTTGCATTCTTGTCTGACGCTACCACATTCCATCGAACTTAAAGCTTATATCGGGAGCAATGTTTTGGCGGACTTTTTTGAAATCGACTTTCTGGACGTTGAAGCCAAGAGCAGCGGCGACGCCATCTGTCTTCGCTACGAGGTCAACGGCATTCAGAACATCCACGTCGCTCGACGGTGGTTTCCAGGCAACCGGTGATGCCGTGGTCAAGCATATCAAAACTTTCTACGGTGGGCCGACCTTCATTGACCACGTTGTCGCGACGCACAATGATGGCGACCACGCCGTAGGGCTTCGGGCCGTTTTAGAACACTTTAGCGTTGGCGCCCTTTGGATGTTGCGCCCTTGGGCGTACGCCGAAGAGCTGCTGCCTCGCTTTAAGAACTACACTAACGTCGATAACCTTAGGCGTTCGTTGCGGTCTTCTTACAGTAATCTCGCGGCGCTTGAGGACATTGCGATCAAGAAGGGCGTTCCGATCTACGAGCCCTTTCAGGGCGCAGTGATCGGGGCCTTTCGTGTAATGGCTCCCACGCGGACACGTTTCCTCGATCTCGTTGTTGAGTCCGACAAAACACCGGTCGCGCTCGACGAGAGGATTTTGTCGTCGGTTGGTCGTGCCTTCGCCGACGCAGCCAAGACCGTCGCGGCCCTTGTCAAAGCCGCTTGGGGTGCGGAGTATTTTCCCGGTGGCGAGACGAGCAATGAAACCGAAATGAGTGTCGTTCAGTACGCCTATCTCAGCGGCAACAAGATTTTGCTCACTGGCGACACGGGGCGCGCAGGATTGCGCGAGGTCATCGACTATGCATCCCTCGCCGGCCTGAATTTGCCTGGCATTGATCGCTTCCAAGTCCCGCACCACGGCGGCCGGCATAACGTCAACACTGAGCTGTTGGACGAACTGCTGGGACCGCGGTTGCCAAGGCAGGGAAGTGCCGCGACGTTTACAGCGCTTGTCAGTTCAGCAAAGGCGGACCTGGATCATCCCCGCAAGTCTGTTGTGCGCGCCATGTATCATCGAGGCGCCAGTGTCTTCACAACGGAGAATTGTAGTGTGCGAATCCGAGGAGGATCTGCCTCGCATCGGAGCTGGGGCGCCGCTATCCCGGTGGCATATCCCGAAGAGCAGGAGGATTGAGCGTCGGAGATGGAGGATATCAAATCATTGCTCGACAGCTACAGCCGACAGGCGCGGCTGTTTCCGGCTATGCTGACCATCTTTGCGCCGCTCGTTACGGCATTGGCGTGGTTTCCTGAACTGATAACGTCCAACATCGGCTCGACCCTGCTTACGATCGCCTCCTCTTGCGGGCTGCTCTATTGGCTGAGTTCATTGGCCCGTACCCGAGGAAAGATCGTGGAAACGCGCTTGCTGAGCGAATGGGGGGGGATGGCCAACTACTTATCTGCTCCGCCACAGCGGCCGGCTCGACCCGCACACGCGCGGTCGTTACCATGCGTTTCTCGCCAAGAACGTGCCGGGGTTGGCGTTGCCAACATTGTCCCAGGAAGAGAAGGATCCGCGCACCACAGACCTTGCTTACGACTCCGCGATCAAATGGCTCAAGAGCGCGTTCGCAAGGGCTTTCCGCTAGTCGACAAAGAGAATGCCCAATATGGGTTTCGCCGCAATATGCGCGGTATGAAGCCGATAGCGCTGCTTGCCGTGGGGCTTGCCTTTATCGCGTCGTTGTTTGCGATTTGGATGCAAGTTGCGGCAAACGTTGATGTCCCGTCTCTGCGGGCCGCTCTGACTGCGATCGGGGCTGCTGGCACGCCGCCTGTCTGGGGCGCCACCATCTTTGATTTCATCGGTATCCTTGCTTGGGTGTTTGTCGTCAGGGACAGCTGGGTTCGATCGGGCGGTGAGCAATATGCTGAAGGGTTGCTTGCAACGTGCGACAAGCTAAGCCTGTGAAAAAGATGCCGCACGGAGCTCACGAAAGTCGGCTATGGGTCATGAACGCCAAAACTCCAAGTGAGCATAGTACTCTACTTTCGGGCGGATAGCGACCAAAGTTGAGCTGGCCTCCAAGCGGTGATTCGAGCCCCTGATTGAGGAGCGATTCATGCGCTACGAACTCACTGACGAGGAGTGGACTGCCATTAAACCAATGCTGCCGAACAAGCTGCGGGGCGTACCCCGGGTGAATGACCGTCGTGTTCTCAACGGTATCTTCTGGGTCTTGCGATCCGGGGCGCCGTGGCGCGACCTGCCGGCACATTCGCTCCGTACACGACCTGCTACAACCGGTTCGTTCGTTGGCGACGCGCAGGTATGTAGGCCACGATTATGAACGCGCTGCAAGGCGCACATGACACCGCCGTGCAAATGATCGACACGTCTATTGTCCGTGTGCATCAGGCACGGTGCCTGCGTCAAGGGGAATAGAAGACAAGCCAGAGGACGGTCACGGGGCGGATTGACCAGTAAGATTCATGTGCTCGTGGATGCACATGGCCTGCCAGTCCGGCTTGCGCTGACACCGGGCGAAGCTCACGACAATCGGCTTGCTAGAAAGCTCCTGTCTCGCCTCCGGGATCGATGCTGCTTGCCGGCCGTGGCTATGACACCGGTTGGACTAGAGAACTTGCCATGAAGAAGGGCGCTTGGGTAAACATCCCGCCCAAAAGCCATCCCAGCGAGCCGATCTATTTTTGTCCTTATCCTTTATCGCGCTCGCAATGGGGGCGAGCGGTTCCTCAACAGAATAAAGCATGTCGTCGTGTGGCGGCGCCTCACGACAACTTGCCGCCAACGGCCCCCTTCGCCCGGCTCGCTTCAATCAGGCTATGGCTCTGGGCTAATGAATCCATGCCCTATTTGCTCTTCGACACATTCGTCTTGGAGCACCAAACATCATCGCATGCGCGTAACTTCACATCGAATTATTCGATGGTCGTCATCCGGCTGTAGTAGTCCGATCTTTTAACGTCTCACACAACAGCGGACACGCCCAAACGGGATTGAGCGATCTCAGCGCCGTGCTCAGCAACGCGTTCACGATGTGGGAGTAACGGCGATGGCATCGGTATCGATTGACGGCATCGTGAAGAACTATGGCCCGATGCCTGTTTTGCGTGATGTCTCGCTCTCGATAGCAGATGGTGAGTTCCTGACGCTGCTCGGACCCTCCGGGTGTGGCAAGTCAACGCTCTTGCGTGTGCTGGCAGGGCTCGAGGTGCAGGATGCCGGGTCGATTTTGATTGGCGGACGGGTGGTCGATGGCCTCAGGCCGAAGCGGCGGGACGTGGCAATGGTGTTCCAGTCTTACGCCCTCTATCCGCATATGACGGTCGCCGCCAACATTGCACTGCCACTCCGGATGCGGCGGCTCACCGCCATCCAGAGGCTTCCCCTTGTCGGCCGTCTGCTTCCAGGAAGGGCGCGGATCGCTGCCGAAATCGACATGGAAGTCACCCGCACCGCCAAGTCCCTGGATATCGGCCATCTATTGACTCGAAAACCGGGACAGCTCTCCGGCGGCCAACGCCAGCGCGTGGCAGTCGGCCGAGCAATGGTGCGCCATCCGGCTGTCTTTTTGATGGACGAGCCGCTGTCCAACCTGGACAGCAAGCTGCGCGTGCAGATGCGCGCGGAGATCAAGGAGCTGCACCAGCGTCTTGGGGGAACTTTCGTCTACGTCACCCATGATCAGGCCGAGGCCATGACGCTGTCGGACCGCGTCGCGGTGATGCTTGATGGCGAGTTGCTGCAGGTCGCTCCGCCGCAGGACATTTATGGCGATCCTACCGATAAGCGCGTCGCAGAATTCATCGGCTCGCCCAGGATCAACATTCTGGAGGGCGCGATGCGCGAACACGGGCTCATCGACGTGGCCGGATCGACCCTCAAGGTCGATGCCGCTGCACTCCCCGGTATGCATCTGAGCCTCGGAATCCGCCCGGAGGCCCTTCATCTCGCCGACCAGGGCGGGCAGGGCACGCTGACTGGTTCGGTTCGCATGATCGAGCATATGGGCTCCGATCTGTTCGTCCATCTCGATCTGGCAGGCCCCGACCAGCCGCTGGTCGCAAGACTTCCGGCCGAATACGCGCCGCGTATCGCCCCCGGCCAGACCTTGCACGTCGGTATCAGGCCGGAGCGGGTGCTTCTCTTTACGTCCGATGGACGGCGTTTGCGCGGGCAAATGGAATTTAGCCGGGCATCGGTCACGCCGCTTCGGGAGGCCGCTCGATGAGAGGGCCTCGTGCGATTTCCGGCACCTGCCACGAACTCTCCTCGAGGAGTGGTGCGTCGACGTTTCGATGTCCCGCCGCTGCCCAGGCGCCCAGACGAGGCCTTCGCGAAGCCATGGCGGCCTGGATCTTGGCCGGGCCGTCAATCTTCCTTCTGCTCACGCTCTACTGCCTGCCCGTGATCGGCGTCTTCGTCATCGCATTCACCGACTGGCAGTTCGGCGCGCCGACGCTCTCCATTGTCGGCCTCGATAACTTCCGCGAGATCATTGCAGACGAGGGCTTTAGGTCCTCACTTCGCAATACAGCCATCTACTTGCTGATCGTCGTGCCGGGCACTGTCAGCCTCGCACTTTTGATCGCTCTCCTCATCGAAAGTGGTAAGTCCTGCCGCTCCTTCTACCGCGCGATTCACTTTCTGCCCTTCATGGCGACGATGTCGGCCATGGCGATCGCCTGGGAGGCGCTGCTGCATCCGACCATCGGCCTTGTCAACCAGATATTGTCTGCGATCGGCATGCCGGGCGCCAACTGGCTGCGCGACGAGCGCACCGTTCTGCCGACACTCGCCGCAATAGGCGTATGGCACAATCTCGGCTTCGCGATGGTGCTATTCCTCGCGGGCCTCAAGAGCATCCCTAAGGACATCTACGATGCGGCCGATGTCGACGGTGCTGACCAGTGGCTGGACCGCCTGCGTACCGTGACACTGCCGATGCTCGGCCCGGTCTCGATGTTCGTCGTCATCGTCGTCGCGCTGAGGGCGTTCGCTTCGTTCGACACAGTAAAAGTGCTTACCCAAGGCGGCCCGGGCCACGCCTCCGAAATGCTCCTCTACACGCTCTATCGAGAGAGTTTCGAGTATCTGCGCACCGGATACGGCGCCGCGATCGCCGTCGTCTTTCTGGCTATCGTCGTGACCCTCACCCTCGTTCAGGCCCACCTCATGGATCGCAAGGTGCACTACCAATGAGCACCAGAGCGCTTTTCACTTGTCTGCTGTCGCCGTCCGCGGTCTTCCGGCATACCATTCTGCTCGCCACCGGCGCGCTCATCCTCGTGCCTTTCGTCTGGATGGTGTCGCTGTCAATCAAGCCACCGGGAGAGATCTTCCGGACCAGCTTTTCGTTCTGGCCCTACCAGTTCTACGGCGTCGAGAACTACACAAAGGCAGTGACCCAGGCACCGTTGCCGCGCTATCTGGGCAACGGCATCATGATCTGCGCATTGATCCTGGCGCTGCAAATCCTTGTTTGTGCGCCGTGCGCCTACGCACTCGCCAAACTCCGCTTTGCCGGCCGTGATGCTCTCTTCGGCTTGGTGCTGATCGGGCTCCTCCTGCCGCATCAGGTGCTTTCCCTGCCGCTCTTCATTCTCGGTTATAAGCTCGGCATCCTGAACACCTATGCGGCGCTCGTTTTGCCCTATGTGGTCTCGCCGTTCGGCATCTTCCTGTTCCGGCAGTTCTTTAAGACCATTCCGGACGACGTCGTTCATGCAGCGCGGCTCGATGGCCTCTCCGAAATAGCAATCGTGTGGAAAATCATGGTGCCAATGGCATTACCCGCCGTGATCGCCTTCGCAATTTTCTCGATCGTCTCGCATTGGAACGATCTGTTCTGGCCGCTGATTGCGGTGCACGATCAATCGCTGATGCCGCCGCCGCTCGGAATCACGGTCTTCAAGAGCGAGGAGGCGGGCACCGACTACGGCCCGCTCATGGCCGCAGCAACGCTTGTCGTTCTGCCTCTTATCGTTGCGTTCCTGGCCGCACAGCGTTGGTTCGTCGAAGGCTTGGCGGAAGGGGCGATCAAGTAACAGCGCCTCAAAGCCTAGCGTGCGACGATAGGATTCGCTGCGGCGAGGAATCCCGAATATTTCCAAAAATGGAGAAAGCCAGATGTGGCCGCCCTCTTTGAAAATGATTATCGTCGCTACAGCCCTTGTCGGTGCGATCATGAGTCCGGCAAACGCAGAGGACGGCAGGACGTTAAGGGTAACCGCAGCATCCTCTGACCTTAACGCGATGTGGGTCGAACTCGCGAGAGCTTTCGAGAAGGAACATCCCGGCGTCAAAGTCGAGTTGGATAATTCGACCAGAGGTTACGACGATCTCGTCCAGGCAACTCTGCGCGCTTCGCTCACAGGCTCGTTGCCGGACGTGTCATTCCAGGGCGCCAATCGTCTGCGGATCTACACGGATCGAGACCTTGCTGTTCCGCTCGGCCAATTCCTGAATGCGGACATGAGTGACAGCCGAAAAGCGCTTTCTCCTGCTGTTGAAAAAATTGGGGCATCCAAGGGGGATAGCTATGCGCTAGGCTTCGGCGTCGCCGAGCCTGTCGCCTTCTACAATCTCGACCTCCTCGCCAAAGTTGGCGGCGATCCTTCACGCCTCCCGACGACATGGGACGAGATCATCAGACTTGGCTCGAGTATCACCAAGCTGGGCGAAGGGAATGTCGGACTTATTTTCCAATACGATAGTGAGGACTTTTTCTGGGACGCTCTGCTCTTTAGTCAAAATGCGACGATGATGAATTCCGATGAAAGCAACATTGCTTTTGATGGGCCGGAAGGCCTGAAAGCGTTGGACATCATCAAACGGATCGGAGAATCGGGACAAGCTTCAGTTGACATGTCGAAAGACCAGGCTCGTTCTCTGTTTGTCGCCGGGAAGGTCGGCATCATTTTCGATTCAAATTCAAATCAGCTGCGTTTCGAACAGGATAGCAAGGATAAATTCAGGCTTGCTGTCGCCAGGTTTCCGCTGATGGCACCGAACGGGATGCTTCCCGCGGCCGGATCGATCGCAATGATGTTTGCGACCAAACCGGAGCGACAGAAGCTCGCCTGGGAATTCATGAAGTTTGCGAGCGGGCCAGCCGGACAGAATATTGTAGCACTCAAATCCGGATGGCTGCCGGCGAACGACTTCGGGACCCGCGACTCAACGGAGCTCTCCGACCACTTTGCAAGGAATGCCAACTATAAAGCGAGCCTCGATCAGCTACCCATTCTTCGCGGGTGGTACGCTTTTCCAGGAGAGAACGCGGCAAAAGTCACCAAGGTCATCGTGGACGCTATGCGCTCTGTCATCACACTCCAGAAGTCACCTGAAGCAGGGCTCCAAGCAATGGCGTCGCAGGCGCGAAAGCTTCTCGGCCTTAAATGAGTGTTTGAGCCTGGCAAGCGAACAGCAGCGATGGTCAATGCAGGCCTTTATCCGGATGAAAGCTATGGGCTGGCTTGCGCCATCCCGTATATCGAATGGAGCCGTCCGGGAAGAAAGGAGTGCGCCTTGGTGCTTTTCTTGACCGGCGGTGGTCATCTGGGGCGGATTTCTTATGGTTATCCTGACGGCGATCCCAGGGATTTTCTCGCCTATTGGCTAACGTCGATGGGGTACAATTTGGTTGTGCCATCACCTCCGATCGAACACCCCGTGTTCAACTCTCCTGTTTGTGGACTGGATGTCACAGCCTGGTCAGAAGTCTTGATCGATTTGGTGGCGGCAAAGCTGCATGCATGGGAGCTAAAGCCGCGTATCCTGGTCGTTGGCTGGAGTATGGCCGGTAGATTTATTTCACGTCTGGCCGCGACGGCTTCCAGCAGAAACATTGCCATAGAGGCATTCGTAAGCCTTGCGGCAACGCCTCCGCTTCCAGGCCTCTCGCCGGTGAATCTCGAGAAAACACCCCTGTCGGCGCATGGCTTTCGATCCTTCCTTGCTCTATCCGAGGGGGAGTGCACGCCGCTCAACCGATCCTGGCTGGATTCTCTGTCGGAACAGGATCACCTGGAGGGGAGATCAATTATTCCTTCTGAGGTGTACTTTAGAGAGTTTGTTGGCAGCTCGCCGTTGAATCTGCATGGTGAAGCTCTCCGCTGGCGCAATGGGCGGATGCAACATTCGCTCTCGGATGCGGCGAGGGATGTGCTGGCTATGGAATTTCAAGGTGCTCCGCTGTGCGCGGCCATCATTCCGACAGCATCGAGTGATGGGCGGCACCTGTTAACGGATCAGGCCAACTGGTCATTCTTCAACGCGAACGTGATCGCGGCTCGCGCCGCCTCATTCGCTCCCAGTGCTCTAAATAAGGTTCGGTCACTCGTCGAGTCGCTGCCGAAGCGCTTGTCGCGAGAGGCTGTTGGGGGGCATTTCTTCTTCGTTGGCGCGAAGGGAGCCCACGCCACCGCGCAGGCAATTCTTGCACTTCATGCCGAAACGCTCGCTGTCGAGGTGGAACTGAGAAGCTGCTCGTAAAGATCAGTTTGAGCGTAGCCCGCGCGTTCGAATTCGTGACAATGTTCGAGCGGAAGCGACGGGGAGCAGTCTCTCAATCTCGAGTCGCAGTTGCTGCTGTCGATGCAAGCGTCGAGCAGCGAGCGCGGCTTTGCTTCGGCGCGCTCTCATGTGGGTTAACGCTGACCTCTATATGCGGTGTTTGTTAAGCTGCATTCGCTTGCGGCAATGATCGAACTAAGGTGCTTGCTGGCATTCACCATGACGGATTATTGCCGAGCGAGTCATACGAAGATCGAAAGAAGGGCTCCGTTAGCTTGTTGGCAACCGTGGCTTCTGGATAGCAGTGCTCGCGGGTGATTGAACGACAAAGCAGGAGCAGGCGGCATCCAAAGCGCGGCCTCAAGCGGTCCGCTGCAATTTACCGATTTCTGGGGCTGCTGGTGCGCACGACGCGCATAAGATGTCACTGAGCAACGGGTAGGGCGATTGTCACCTCTGCTGACCATGGAAATTCGACCGTTCCATCCATTGCAGCATATCGCTCAAAGAGCAGGCGATGCCACCTCATCGTCTCTTCGAGGCCGTTGATCTCAATAATCGTTTTGGTATCGCTACGGGATAGACTCAGGCCCTCGAACTGCTCCCACGTTAAATAGTCGTCCCAATAGAGTGCAAAATGGCGGACCTTGCGAAACAGAGGCGATGATTTGAGCTCATGCACGAAATTCACGGGTGCGTAGCGTCCGTCGCTGCCCTCAAATCCGCCGATCACAAAACCGGGAATGTACTGCTCGTGGTAACGCTCGTAATCTCGAAGCATCGCGCTTCTATCCAGATCCCGTCGAATCATCAGCACCGCAATAAGCCCTGATGAGGTCAGGACCCGGTTTGCCTCCGTATAGAATTTGGGTCGATCAAACCACGTCGCTGCGCTCGCGGCTGTCACCAGAGAAATAGTTCCGCTCTCAGCTGGAAGCCGTTCTGCGCTGCCTGGCATATGCTTGACATTCTCGATGCCCGCAGATCCGCAGATGGCTTTCCGACGCATATCGGCGTTCGGCTCGAGACCCGTAATGTTAGCAGAAGGGGGCAATAGCCTCGCCAGTTGCCTTGTAAAGAGTCCCGTGCCACTGCCGATATCGAGCACAGAGAGAGCGCAAAGTCCCGCAAGCTTCACGCGCTCGGCAATGAAGCTCACGAGTTCATCCGGATAATGCGGCCGATAACTGTCATACGCATCAGCAAGCCCAGTGTAGGCAGAGTGCGTATCTACCGGTTGACGGCGCATCGCTCACCTCCGACCGCTTGGTGCGGAACGAGAAAAGCCCGCTTGGCTGGGTGCGCCGCAGATCCTGCGAGGATGTCCTGGGCGCCGTTTGGACAGCTGCGGCACTTGGATGTGCGAGCCCGATCCGGTTGTCTCGGGTATTGGGGGTGTTTCCGCGACAAATTTGTTGCTCGCCGGATGGCCGTTAGAGCTAGCGCTCTAGGAAGAGTTGTTTGTTCTCGCCGGGGGCTGCACATGAAGAGCGTCCTGGTTTTATTACAAGCGCATCACCCGACAGCAAAGTTGCGTCGAACGGCGGAAGTGGCGAATTTGTCTCTTGCAGAGCCACAGCGTTCGTCGTCTCAATCGTTCACACACTCTTATCTTTATCAACTACCCACGTTGGTCGTTGATTGGAACGGGAGCTGCTTCATTTATGGCGAGTTTCGACCGAGCGCGCCAGCGAAGTCCAAAACGGCGCTTACGTTCGGCCGGCAACCCTGTCGATCCAATCATCTTGGTGGATCAACGCTGCCTTGCAGTGGTTCGCGCCTGGTGGGGAGAGGGCTCCGGCCGCGGGAGGAGAGGAGGAGAAATTGATCTTGGTGTTGCTGAGCAGCGTGGCTGCGGACCGTCAGCGGGTGAGGGGAGGCCGTGGATCGCTTCGGTGGGGCATGAAGATCTCTTCGACCATACTCGCCTTCGAGAGATCATGTGACGTCGCTCTTCAGCGAGTCTCGGCCGCGCGCGCCAACGTGGATGTCCTTGAATTGGCAAGCATAGCGTTGTCTCATTGCACTGCGTACTTTAACTGGAACCGGCAAAATGAATATCCTTGGCAGTCGCCGACATGGGGAGCCAATCAGCCTTATAAGAACCACTCCGCCGACCCCAGAATGGTTAGGGGTGGAGTTGTCGAGAACGCTGCTTGAGATATCTGAACGAGGAGATGTCGCGGCACTGCTGAGATATCATCGCTTTCGAGGGACTGATTCTGATCGTCAAGCTGGAGCGGCTTGGCTAGCGAAGCGCTTCGGGGCTGCGCCGTCGATTGACCGGATCATCGTCACGAACGGTACTCAGAGTGGCCTCCTCATCACATTGGTCAACGTGGTTGGAAGCGGCAACGTGCTGCTGACGGAAAGCTTGAGCTATTACGGGGTGCGGCGGATTGCCGGCTTCTTGAACATTTCCGTCAGGGGCATCGCGATGGATGACGACGGAGCGGCGCCGGAGGCGTTCGAGGATGCGTGCAGAAAGCTCACTCCCAAAGCATTGTTTCTTACGCCGACACTTCATAACCCGACCACCATCACGATGTCGCATGAACGGCGGCTCGCGCTCGCCGATGTCGCGAGGCAATATGGCGTCATGATTATTGAGGACGATGTTTACGGGCTGCTTCCACCGGAAGCGCCGCCCCCGATCAGCGCGCTGGCCCCGGACGTCACCTGGTACGCCGCAGGCCTCGCCAAGTGCATTGGCCCCGGCTTGAAGATTGCCTATCTGTTGATGCCCTCCGCTCAGGCGGCCACAAGCGCGTTTGATCGCTTTCAGACGACCTCGGCTTGGCATGTCACGCCGCTGTCCGCTTTGGTCGCTCAAAGCTGGATTGCCGATGGCACCGCCGAGAAAGTACTGCTCGCTGTACGCAATGAGGCGGTCGCGCGACAGGAAATGGCCGCGAGGTTGTTCATTCATGCAACCTACCTGACCAAACCGGAATCACTACACATGTGGTTGGCGCTTCCGCGCAGATGGACGCAGCGGAGCTTTGTCGCGGCGGCAGCCGAGGCCGGTGTCTTGGTTCGGTCCGGAAGCATGTTCGCGGTCGATGAAGCCAGCTCCCCTGAGGCCATTCGCATCGTCCTGGGTAGCCCTGAAACCCGCGCCAGCCTTGGAGAAGCCTTGATAGCGCTCAGGCCTCTTGTGAACGAGAATATGTAGCCTTCCGAAAATCGGAGATTGTTGCGGAGATCGGCACATCCAGGCTCGATCTCGCAAACTATGAGCAGGAGCGCTCTGCCTAGACCTGAAATGCGGCACAAAGCGCGGGGCTCGGATCTGATTCAACGGATGCGGGGAGAAGGCCGCGATGTAGAATGCATGCCGATCGAACGAAAGCTCATGCCGTAGTCATCCAGGATAGACGACACGGCCCGGTTCAGGAGTGTCGCCGGCGCGCGAACCCGAACGGATGGCCTGAGCCGAGCCTGGTCTTCGATTTGCCGACTAGCGACCTTGGCCCATCAGCGCTGTTGCCATCGCTGTTGCTCGAAGGCGTAAACTGGGTTGAGATGACAATAGCCGCCTGTACCAGATGCTGTGGCCATGCATTGGCCATAGGTGGAGAACTGGCAAGTGCCAGGATATCCCCACGCGCGCCCTTGCAGACAATAAGTGTCTTGTATGGCGGGCAGCACGTATTCCGAACGATTTCGAGCATCGGCGGTTGATAAGCCGGCCAGGGCGGAAACTGCGATGGCAATGATGAGCTGAAGGTAGCGCATGGAAGCCTCCGTACCAAGAATCTTATTACCTATAACTTTATTGAAGCTCAAACCGTACGAATTGTACATTCACACCTTGGTCAAGAGCGAATGTCCGGCCGCGTGCGCGCGCGTTTCCTTCGACTAAAGGCAAAGGCGAGCAGGCTCGAGCGAGCCAGGAGCCGCAATCAGTGGTGCGAGGTTGGCAACAACATCATTGATTGGACGGTTTGGGAGAAGAGAGAGGATCAGCTGCTTGCAATGCTGGCAGGAATTGTGCGCCAAGGGCGGCAACTAAGCATTATTCCATCCGCGTGTAATGAGATGACGCATTTTACCGCGGCTTTTGCAATCCGGTTCGCAGGTATACCGCGGTCGTAGCTGCTGCGCTTACCTTGAGCTGAGTGAGGGGCGTTCTGGTGCCAATCAAATGGGAGCTTCGTCTATTCTACAGACGAGACAGGATCGAGCCGTCGTAAATGCGGCCCGCCAGTTGGCGCCGAGCCTGCGGGTTTTCGAAATTTGCGAAAAGTCCAAAAATGGACATGACAAACCCCAGGTAGTTGTCGTATGCTGCCACTATCTTGAGAATTGCTGGTTCCTTACTGGTCTCATTGCCTTTAGGCAAAAACTTATTCTGATCTTCTTGCGCATAACAGCCAAATTGGTGAGCGCTCTCCACTCATAAGTGGGCGGGCGGAGCTTCTTATTCATTGCACGGAGCGTCGCAGATGTCCCTCAAGGGTATACCTTTCTTCGTGTTGTTCCTCGCAGTCTATTTTGGTGTCCCTGCTTCCTCGCAAGCTGCAAAAGTCGGCGAGGCGTGCGGCGGCTTCGGCGGGATCAAATGTGATCGCGGACTTTGGTGCGATCCGACGCCAGGCCAGTGTGGCTTTGCTGATGCATCGGGCGTATGCGTCAAGGTCGGCAAGTTATGTCCGCAATCGCGTGCAAAATCGCTGATCCCAGTCTGCGGTTGCGACGGAAAAACCTACAACAACGATTGCGAGCGGCAGAAGAAGCACGTCGGCAAGAAGAGCGACGGAAGCTGTTGATGCGGATCAGCCTCTCATCAACGAAGCGTGTCCGCCCTTGGTAACCTTCAATAGATTTGCGTGGCTCACGCAGCCACGATCGTTGTCAAAAGTTTTCTTCGCGGAAGGGGACAAGATGATTTCAGCAAAGATAATCGGTGCATGTAGTGCACTTCTATTTCTTGGAGCGGCGAATTGTGCCGTTGCTGCCGATCTTCGCGTTTATCGCCCCGATGGCAGTTTACAATGCAACGAAGGGGAGGCCCGTACTCTCGATCAAGACAAAGCCGTGCTGGAAAGTCTTGGAGCTCACGTTATTAGCCAAGAAAAGAAGCAGTTGCCGTTCAAGATCATGCAACTGTGTGGGGCTCCGACGGGGCAGGCCAACACCTACGTGATCAGCCAGGCCGATTGGGAAAAGATCCGCCGCGGCTTTGTTGGTCCAGCGAAGTTTGGACTATGGATATTCGAATCAAAGACTGCGGTTGTCTATAAATATGACGGTACCATCCTTTGTGTCGAAGGCAGTGGAATCAAGCTTGACGAGATGGCCAAGGAACTCACACGCGCCGGAATTGCGATTGTCAGTCAAAAGAAGACCACTGACGGATTGATGCACATACAGTTGTGCGGATCGATCACGGGTAGCGTGAACGCCTACGAGATTGCATCTTCCGACCTGCAGAAAGCGCTGGATCTCGGCTTCTCTTATTTGATCACGCCTGAAACAGCGCCGTCCATTATTGGCGAACTGGCTTCCAAGAAAAAAGCGCTTGCTGCACCTGCCGCGCGAAACGCAAGTTGGCCTTTGCCTTGGCCGTTCCCGTGGTAGGCGCGTCCATTCTGATCTGCATATCATTGAGGGAGAGAGCTATGTTCATTCGTCCTAGGTTGGCCCTAATCTTCGCTATCAGCATGTTTAGCATTGGCTTTGCGTCTGCTGAGCAGCACACCGATAGATTGTCGCGCATCAGGATCGCTCAGGAGAAATCCACTTGCCCGCAGATCATACATTGCGGAACCAAGAACGGGATGGTCAAAGAGTATCCCACCCGCTGCGCCGCAGAGGAAGATGGAGCGACGAATATCGCGCCTAAGACCGGTCCCACGTGCCCAGCGGCGCAATAGAAGAGCGACGGGCAATCGTGCTCGAACATATGAGCGCGTTCCAGCTTGCCGTGCTGCGTTGTCTGGTCTGCAGGACCTGGTAGACCGATCAAGCAAGCATTGTAGCAAAGTAACGCCGAGCAGTGAGATCTTTCAGCTCGCCGGTCGTGGCTGTTGCGGGCCGGCCTAATCGATCTTTGCCGGATTGATCGTATCGGACGCGGCATGATCCGGCTGTCGGAGAAGAGCGCGACGGGATCGCATTCGTCGAAGTTCTCCGCGCCGGATCCTCGCATTGCAAAGGTGCAGGCGCCGAGACCGCGGCGCCGCGTGACGATGACATGCATGCACCCCAGCGCGCCTGGCCGCGCCATCCGTGACCGCCGCGTGCATTGCTCGGCAATGGAATGAACCCCCATCCGTCACACCTATGGCCACAACCTCAATCCTGAAAGTCGCCCTGAATTGGAGCCGTCCGGGCCGACTGGCTGTCCTGCCCGTCGGCTATCTTGGGGGACCGCGAATCCGCAGTACGAGAGCATGATCCGGAAAAGTGGACACCGGTTTTCCGAAAAGATCCTGCTCAAACAAACAGATGAGATCGTGATGCGTTTCCGTGGAAGCGCATCATGATCTAGGTGCTGCCAAGCGAGGGTTCGAGCTTCTGGCGATCGACGGCTCGCCCGGCAAAATCTGTGAAAAGCTTTGCCGCCCCTTTAGCCTTCTCGAGATATTTCGCATAAGCAGCCGCGCCAAAACGATCAATGGCGCCCTGCATGGTCATCGCAGCCGGGCTCGCCGGAGGGCCGGAAGTCGAGGAAGCGTTGAAAACGGCCTCGCGAAACTCCGCTTCGGCGGTCCGCAGATCGGTCAAGACGGCGTTGAGTTGAGACGCGCTGCTTGGCGAAACAAGCTTGCCTGCGATGTAGACGACCTGGCTCAGTCCCAGAATACCGAGGATGTTCTGAGGCACCGTAAACGACGACAGCTGCGAGATTCCGCCAACGAAGAGGGCGCCTCCGACCGCTGCCGTAAACAGCAGGCTCTGAAAGCGGTACACGTCGAAATTGCCATCGCTCGAGATCAGGTCATAGAATGTTGGCTGCGCCGCGGCGCGCACAGCGGGCCCGTCATACCATCCCCTGCTCAAAAGCCATGCCTCGTTGGCCGGATCGATAGCGGTCTTTGTCGAGTCCGCTCCTTTGGCCATCGCCGCCCCGATACCGGAAATCCCAAGTAGCTGCAGAACGGTCGTCGACAGGTCGGACAGGATACCGATCCGAAGCAGCACGAAAGCGAGCATCCCAAACACCAAGATCGTGAAGAAGAACACCTGGAAGGCCGACAGGCTGCCGCGATTGTCGGGACCTGCTGTGATGCGGATAGGATTCCAGGCCTGTGCGCCTCGCAGAGATTGGCCGGATACACGCATGAAAGCCTTCGCAGCAATGAAATAAGCCGCGATCACGATCAGAAAGGCGACGACCGCACTCGAGGTAAGCGGGCTTATATAGACCGGCAGGTACGAAACATTGAACGGCCTTCGCGTGGCATCACACTGATAGATATACAAATTGCGTTTAGTCCAAAACCCGGCCGCACTTGCGGGGATATCGACCGAAACAATCGTGTCACCGGCGGACAATAGACGCCGTGCGACCAAATCATCGGTCTCACCGGCTCTGCGTGCACGCGCACCATGCCGGCTGTCATCATGGGGCGAGCTGTCATCATCAACGATGAGCGCAAAATAGTGGGCGTCCGAGTCCAGTGAACTGGTGAGCCCGAAATCGACCAGACTGCCTGCAGGGACCAGATTAGCGTTGTAGATGATCGCCGGACTGTTGGCCGTGTTGGCGAGCTTTCGGAAAACCTCGCCGCCCGCGCAATCGGGAACTGGTTTGCGCGCCGCCCTGGCGGCGTCTTTTATACTTGCCGGCGCTTGCGCGCTGCTCTTGCCGGCTGGTTCACCGCCGTTCGTCGTTGCTGCCTGTTCGGGCCGACCATCGGGTGCTACGGCTTTGGATGGGCCAACTACGAGAAGACAAGCGATGAGTGTGATCACTTCGATCAGGCCCATTGGGGTCTGCCGCCGGACGACCATGCGAGCAGCGTTTGCAACCTCGAGCAACGACCATCTCCAATAAGGAAAAGAAAATGCAACAGTGAAACTACCTTAAATAGTAGTTGTACCCGTCTGCACGAGCGAGCAGGACCGGCCGTGACGTTTGAGTTATGCACAAAATCCTGGCGTGACCCGTGTTGATCGTGTCAAGGCCGAAGCTCAATGGCGCGGTGGTGGGTAAACCGGCGTGAAAAAAGCACGGGAGATGGACGCCCCCGGCCTTGCAATGAAATCGCGCGCTTGCAGTCCCTAGTTTCCTCGGCTCCTATTCGCATGAGGAGGTCACGACAATATTCGCACTGCCGGGCAATGGGGGACAAGCGCCGCTCAACGTCGTCTCAATTCTCGTCGCTGAAGAACAGCGTTCCCGAGATGCTTGGTATCAAGCGATACACCAGCGGCTTACACCGGGATCGTCGGAGGATGCTCAGACGAAAATGAACTCCGGCATTGCGTCTTCCTGACAGCACGGGAGAATCGCACGCGACGTCGATCTGCGGGGCTCGCGATCAACGCCGGACGGCGCCTACCCGCGGACACCCTCCCATCGTACCGCTGCTTCGCACCTTTGGCCGCTTCGCTCGAAGCGCTTTGAGATGATGGTTTCGGCGAAAGAAGGCCGACACGGCACGCGTGTTCAGACGTTCTCTTTCGAAGTTGTCTTGCGAGGAACGAACCCATCCTGTCCAACCGGCCCGGCGCGACCGTACCTGGCGAATAGGCGAACGACCGAATTGAATTCATATGCTCGGATGTACTCCCAAAGCGCGGCACGATCCGCATTTGAGAGATGATTGATCTTGTCGCAGGGGTGCGGAATTTCGCCGAGCAGGACCAGCCAGTACGAGAAGAGCTCGCCGAAACCCACGGCTCCAATGACATCGTGGCGTATGAGATGCTCGACCCGTTCCAACCAGAGCAGAAAGTTGTCGAAGGCGGAGCGGACGGCAAGAGTTCGGTCCGTGAATACATTCGTTTCAGTTTGCTCGGACTGCTGCCGTTTCCAGTGGACGGCCAGCGCTATGGGCAGCTCACGCACGTCGAAGATCTGGCCCTTCAGCGTTTCCTCCTTCCAAAATGGGGCGTTCCCATAATCCAACAGACGCATGACAAAACGTACATCAGCGTCTTCAAAGAAATCCTTGGTTTGCTCGGATGCCGCCAACGCGCGCTCGCGCTGTCGGGTCAAGTTCGCCTGCGCGCTGTTCATGTAATACCGATAGAGGCCGAAGATCGAACCAGCCGCGGTCAAGGTCAGGCCGATCAGTGCCACCGAATTTGAGTCGGGCATTGCAATCTCCTTTGGGCACTAGGGAGCTGTATCGTTCGCGGGTGTTGCCACGGCGATGCCGCAAGTGAAGCCTGCGCTAACCAGGATCGGATCACCCGCAACTTGTTGACGTCGCCGGCGGCCCATCAACGCCGTTGCCCAACACCTGGAGGCATGGACGCGTCAATGCGCTGAATTTCGTTACTGCAGCGAAGGCGCCGGCCGCTCGTTGATCGGAACGCGAAGTGGCCGAATAGAGCCGCTCCACCCGAACGGCGCCGAAGACATGCTTATGACAGCTGCTGCTCATGGGCGATCGAATTGGCCGGTGGTCTAAATTCGTGAACTTGAAGGCCCATGACGGCAGGTGAGCATGAAGGCGCGGTCTATAGGCGGCCAACATGGTTGGCCTTCTCCCATTTGAGTTCGAGATCGTCAGCGACGTACTTGGCCGGCTGCGCCGTGCTTTGATCGAAGTAGTGCCTGAAGTCCACGTGGGCCTTCATATTGTCCGGGCGATACTCTCCTATTCGATCGTATAGCAGGACCGAACCGGCCGCAAAGCGCTCGTAGACGGACTTGTGCATAGGTGAGGCGGATTGGCCTGTTCTCGGGTCCACCGGGAGGTAACGCACGCCGGCCCTGAGAAATCCATTCGCCTGTTCGTTGTGCTGGGGACCAGCGGGATCAGGCGAAAGCCGTAACACGCTGCCGTCATGCTTGAGCCCATGTGGAATCAGGGATGCGCCCGCAACCATCCAGTTCAGGGCAACATCCGACAGACGAGCGTGGTTTTCCAGGTAGCCGCCGCCGATATCGGCATGGACGCCGGGAAACCATACCTGCTCAAAGTAAAGGTTGCCCAGAGCGTCGCGCTCGTCCTCCTTATCTGCCGTCGGCGTCCAAGGCACTCTCTTGAAATCAGCGCGGTTCTCGTCGATCGAAATCGCATGCTTGGCGTAGCCGACATTCCTGTTGAGCGTGGTGTCATAAAATTTGTGTTTGGGGGGTGCCAGGTGCAGCGTCAGCATTCGCTTCCAGAAGCTATAACCCGGCAGAGGCGGTGCAATCTTCAGATAGTTGATGATAAAGGCGATTACCGCCGCGGCGACCCCGAGGTAACTCAGGATCCGGACGGCGAGCCCCGCCCAAGGGAAAACGGGTTCGAGCAGGCTGCCGCCCCAATTCAGACCGAACAAGAGCGCGATCGCGAAGACCACCAGCGCCGGCCCGAGATACTTGTGCCCGAGAGCCGCCACCGTATCGAAGACACCGATGAAGTATGGAAATACGTTCGCTTGCTCGGTGCGGCCTGCTGTCTGCGAACTGCCATGTTTCTTCCTGAACTCCGCAGCGATCGCGTCGCGGGTTTCAAGCAGGAATTGACGGTAGCCTTTCGTATCCTTGCGGCTATAAGACGGGCAGAACTGATAGACGTTCTTTACCGCGTGCTCGGCGAGCTTATGGATGCTTTTCGGATCGCGGCGTAACGGGGAGCCGTCGGGTAGGTTGCGCGGGATACCGCACGATGACATGACGCCCGCAACCGAGCGCACTGTATATGCGCCGCGACTGAAGCCGATCAAATAGATGCGATCACCTTCCTCGTACAGGCTGATAATTGCCGCATAGCAGTCGACAATGTTCCGCGTGATGCCGAGCCCCGTCGCCATGCTGGCGAGATTGTAGAGCCAACGCATCCAGCCGATTTTGAAGTGACCACCATCGGATGCTGAGCCAAGTCCGACATCGTAAAAGGCGACCTGTTCGGCCGGTTCGACCTTTGTGTCCGGGCCTACGCGGCACGCCCGATAGAGCTTGTATACGTTCGTCCGGGCTTCGTCGAATTTGATGCCGCCGGCCTGGCCTGTGCCGTCCGAGAAGATCACGATATTCTTGGGCATCGCACACCATTCCCCCAAAGCGCGTCAATAGCTATCCATATCATGGACGCGCGCGAGAAATGCGCGTCTTGACCAACGAAAGGGTGAAATCCTGCGCATCGTGCGACTACGTGCATGCAACATTCGGGTGACTATCTGCAGAAGCGATAGTCACGACGAGGCACGCGAGCGCCAGAACTGATCAGCGCCCTGAGGGCCGAACGATTGCCACTGGGAAGAGAAGGATCTGGGGCGGGTCTGACCGAATGGCGCCTGTCCAAGTTCGCTCGCCGAGGCGGCCCGCTCCCCATTTGTGCCTGAGGTGGATGACTCGCGTCACGCGTCAGCGTCAGGGGTAAAGCTGATAGAACAGCGAGTCGATGCGACTTCTGATTTCGCTGGCAACCGCAGAAATTTCCTCGGCCTTGGCATTGTCGGCCTGCCGCTGAGGGTCGTCGAAGGGATCGTTTGTAACCAGGTTACGAAGTCGCGCGATGTCGTGAACGATGTTGATCGCTAGGGGACAGTCGATAAACACGTGTCGGATATCTGTGATCCAACCCTGCTTCGTTCGCCGGCGAAGATCAGTTGCGGCGATGCCTAGCTCTTGAAGCTTGCCTTTGGCAGCCATGACCTTCTCGACCCGCGTCTCATCGGGAGAGGCAATCCACGCCGCCACGCAGGCTTCCTGGGCGGCGGTCAGCGCATCTTTCGCAAACTCCTTGAGGTCGACGATTTCCTTCCTGCGGTCGCGCGCCACTGCAAATCTGTGAGCGACCCACAATCCCAGAATGGCAACCATTAGCCCGGGCACAGTCGGGGCGTAAATCGCAAAATCCGTCCACGAGGGAGGACGTTGTTCCAGTTGAATGGTGAAGGTCTGCGTCTGGGAGCCGGGACCGATGTTGATCGTGACCGGCTGTGCCATCAGTGGGCATGCGCTGCCGTCTTCGGCGACTGAGCGAGCTCGATCGCTTCGTTGACTGTCGCCAGATAGCTCTCGTCGAGATCCGACTTGACGCGAACGCGGCGCCGGACGTCAGCCTTGGTCATCCCTTCGGCGAAGACGAGCCCACCGAATGCCTCGTCCAGAAAGGACGAGCCGATCCCGGTCGTGCCATCGAGATCGACCGTGACCACGTCATTCTTCTTCAATTCGGCGACGAGGACCTTCCTGAACTTCTCTCCACTGAAAGGGCCTTGCTTAATGAAGCGTGGCCCGATATGGCGGCTGAAATCCTGAGCCAGCGAAATTTTGCGTTCACTCATCCTGGATCTCCAACGCAGATCCCGTGTGTCTGATCCGCCATTCTATCAGAGTTCCCCCGATCGAGGTGGGAAAATCTGAGATGGTTTGATTTAGCTTCGAGTAGGTGTAGACGCCCCGGTTCGAGCAGACCCGCAATTCTCCGTCATCGCAGGTGTCAATGAAGCGCTTCATGTCCTGGAAGCCCCGCCCGCGGCCAGGTTGGGCGGTGGAAGTCCGGTGCAATTCGGTCGCTGCAGCAATCATGTTCCCGTCGGTCGGCGTCCAGGTCATGTTCATAATGGCGGTGAGTGCTTCGAAGGCGTTTGGCAGCAAAGTCCTGGGGATGCCCACGCCTTGATCCAAGATAAGCACCATCATCTCTTTGTGAACAGGGTTAAGGTAGCCGGCCAACCACCATCGCCGCGGCATCACATCGTAATCCCCTTTCATCACGTAGGCATGCTCGTGTGCATTTCCCATGGCCTCTTTCAGCGCGGCAACCATGCGGTTCTTTGCGAGGTCGGTCATTTTGAATGCGCTCCGAACGACCAGATCGCAGAAGTCGGCCGCCAGCTGCGGATGAACGGAGTTCATGCTGAGGAAACGAAGGAAGTGGGGGCGCTCGCCCCGAGGCCGGGCGTCGAGCATCTCGTCAATCCCATTAAGGCCCAGCACCTTGAAGAAACCCATCTCCCGCAATTGAAAGAAGATGTTTTTGTCCGATGGGTAGTTCCCGACCACGGAAGATCCGCCCCGCCAAATCCGGAGTTGGCGGCATCTAAATACCTCTGCAACGAGCAAAAGCGCCGCTGCTGGCTCTAGCTCTCTGAGGTGATCGAAGTACAGGAAAACCGGCGTGCGCTGGTTGAGGACGAGTTCGCGAATGGTTTCAATCGCCGCCACACTCTGTGCATAATTGTCGCGGAGCGAGAATTTGGCGGGGATCATAATAGGAACACGGGCCTGCTGCTCAGGGGCCTCGACGCGAAACTGAGCCTCGAATTCGGCCCGATAAACCTTCAGCTCCGCTACACGATTGGCTCGAGCCAGGGCTCGAAGATGCAGAAGGGAACGGCGCCGTCGCTCGCGCCGCTCCCGACGCCGCAGCGCGCGGACGATTTGAATCTTGGCTGTGCTTCGGAGGCGTTTCATCTAGCGGAGGATTACCTGCGCGAACGCCGCGCTTGTTCGCCTTATAGGGGCGTTCCGGTCCGCGCAATCCGATCCCTCCTAGAGCCTCCCAAAACGTGGGCTTTTCGACCGTTTTCCTGCCAATCCTTGTTGCAGTCGGAGACAAGTTCCCCGGGCGGCGAGGTGGGGACACATGGGCCAAGTGGGCGCCAAGAATTTTCAAGGCAACCGGCGAGCAGAAGAAGCTGTTGATGCCATCAACGCAAGAAGCCGGAAGCGCCGGGCTTGTGAAGGATCCGGATGGGGTCGAGCAGGTTGGGAGAGGGAGAGCCGCGCCGGGCAGGAGGCTAGCCTCGCAATCCACTCGTCTTCGTCGCGATACGCTTTGCCGAGCGGTTGCGCGACGTGAGTGTGAAGGGCGCCCGTTGCCGTTGCTCTTATGGCATTTCTGCCGGGCTTGGGCCGCGCGTCGGCTTCAGGAGCCGGTTGGGTCTGAACGCATTTTGTGGCAAGGAAACTCAAGGCATTTTAGCTTTCGCTCGATTTCTACGATCCCGGAATCGCGGCATTCGGGCGCACAGCACGCCGCCAGTAATCCTTCGATCATGATGCCGCCCTGAGACAAACGTCTCCGAGTTTGTGGGCGGCGGCTGCCGATAAGTCGATGCTCGGCTGACCACTACCTCTAGCTTTCTCATGCGTATCCATGATCCTGCTCCAGCGCTTCCGTGGCTACGTTGAACGGTCTGGTGGCAGCGGTTGCTTACGCCAATCGGCATCTTGCGCAATTGATCGCCTCGGCCGATAGGCGCCTAGCTCGATGGCCTCGTTCTCTTCCACTATTTCAGACGCGACGAGGCGTCCTGCTAACGGACCAAGGGTTATTCCGCCGTGCATGACCGCAACGTATACGGTGCGGTCTTCGTCGAGAGCGCCAATCATCGGCCGACCATCCGCCGGCATCGGGCGTACACCAACTGTCCATCTTTGTCCCATTTCCGCGAAATTCATGATCCACTGGCTTGCCGAGCTAATCAGAGAACGGCGCTCCTCCTCCATTCGCTCGTGCTCGGGGGCGTCACCAGCGACCGCAGCGACGCCAGCCAGAAGCCCTCCGTGGTCGCCCGGCCTGATATGGAGCTTGTCGGCGTAGACAGCCCGTCGCACGCCTTGCGAGCCCAGCGAACAAGAGAGGTCCACAAGCGGTCCAGGTGCCGTTGTCAATCTAAGTGGGGTGAACCCGGCAGGCGTGAGCAGTGCATTGGTGTCATTGCCGGCCGCCAGCACGAGGGAGTCGAATACCTCAATTCCTGTCGTAAGGCGCAGTCGTGCCTGTGACTGAAGGCTCTCAAGACCTAGTACTCGCTCCCGCCGATACCGAACCGCAAACTGCTTGGTAGAGCGGTCTATCAGAGCCCGGCATAGCGCTCCCGCATTCACCCATCCTTCTTCCGGAACAAGAACTGCTTTGGCGGCCGATTCGGTCCTGATAGATGGCTCAAGGCGACCCGCGGCGGCCGGTGAAATGGACTCCACCTGACTTCCGTACTTGGAAAGGGCCTTGGCATTCCGTTCGAGCTTTGCAGCATCATTCCCAAAGGAAGCGAGCCGCAGCGTTCCAGTCGTGTGGAGGTGGCGCTCGCTTCCGACGTCGCGAGCGATCATGCTGTGGTACTTGATAGCGTCGAGCCTAAGCGGCAGGTCGGCTTCGGCTTGCCCAAACGCATTAAGACATGCAAACGATGTGGAGGAGACGCCGTTGCCAGGTTCGCCAATATCGAAAACGGTCACACGCGCACCGGCCTTCCCAAGGTGATAAGCAATGGAGCTGCCAATGATACCAGCCCCGACGACTCCGATTTTCATCGGCTCCTCCTTCCTGGAAAGTCTGCTCATGTACTGGCGGTCAGCCCGCCATCTATGCGAAGAATCTGGCCCGTCACGAACCTTGATAGCGAAGACGCGAAGAAGTGCACAGCTCCCGCGACATCCTCAGGCGTAGCCAATCGCCCAAGCGGGATGTTCACCGTGGCTCGCTTGAATGCGGCCGGGTCATCGAAGGCTTTTTCATTCTTCTGCGTCCGTACCAGTCCAGGTGCGACACCATTTACGGTGATGTCGTACGGCCCCAATTCCGTTGCCAGTTGCTTCAACAATACGGCGAGCCCGCCTTTGGCGGCGCAAAAGGCGCTATAGCCGCGGTTTCGGAAGCCAAGCGATGAGCGCACGGAAAGAAGATGAATATGACTCCCGCCTCTTCCAGCGGATAATTGCTGAGCAGCGACCGCCTGGGAGAGAAACATTCCGGCACGCAATGTCCTGGAATAGACCTCATCGAAGGCTTCCGGCGTTACCTCAAGCAGCATCTGCTCCTTGTTGAAGCCGGTGCAGTTCACCAGAATATCTATAGAACCATATTGTTGCTTCAAGGACGCAGAGAGCGCATGCACCGCGCCGACATCGCACGCGTCCAGCTCGATAGCATGCGCAGAGAAGCCTCGCGTGGCCAACTCAGCGGCCAGAGCCCACGCCCGGTCTCTATTTCGTCCCGCAATAATGCTGGTCGCACCGGCAAGGGTCAACACTTCGGAGATTGTTGTGCCGATCGCTCCGTAGCCGCCAACGATCAACGCCACTTTGCCATGCAAGCTCAACGGATGCTGGGATCCCACTTCGATCGTCCGAACGTTCATTTGAATCTCCCTTGGATTTCGGCGCGATAATATCCATGACCTTGGTCGAGCTATCCGGAATTGAGCGAACGTTGCGATGCATGAAATTCCGCCGAACCGTATTGGCCCTTGAAAACTGGTCCGAGATGTTCTTTGGCGCTGCCACCGAGCTGGACCGTTCCACTGATAGTGCCATCTTCGGCGACCTTGCCCTCGAAGCCATAGAACAGGGACATCGGTACCTGCTCGTGTGCAGCCTCGAAGCGGACATGGTCGCCGTGAATCTCTCCGGAAAGCTTGCCGGAAGATGATCCGGTGTGATGAACGCCTGATATGAGCATCTCGTTCTGCTCAAGATCGAGATGATGTGTCGCCGAGCCATGAAGGAACTGAATTTCGATACGCCAACTCCCTGAGACGTCGGCTTCTGCCCGAAGCGGTGAAGGTCGTTCAGCAATGCACCGCGGTTCATGAAATGCGCTTGCCAAAGCACGGCCGACGATCTCCGCCTCGTCATCGCCGAGATTGACGGGGTCAAGCACGATCGAGGTCGGCGTTGACCAAAAATCGTGGATAAGAATCCGTGGTCGCTGCCGTAAGAGCGCAAGCCGAAGATCTTCGGCGCTGAATGGAACGACCTTCTCGTCCCAGCTCACCTTGAGCCGAACTGCTGTGACAGAACCAGGCCAGGACAGCACCTCAGTTCTGACGCCGGGCCGGGAATTGAGCTCCGCCTCAATCAGCTTTAAGCGCGGAAGCCACTGGTCACGGTCGTGTTTTGCAGTTCGAAAATTGATCCAGCGGTCGAGTGCCACGACAGCACCCACAATCTCCTCCTTGCCCACCTTCATCGCTCGGCCGAAGGCCTGGTGAGGCGCTCCGTTCCACCAGATTGCCTTGCATAGCCGTTCACTACCGAGCACGATCGCAGTGGATTGTGGAGCTCGGATATATTTGCCGCCCGCATAAACCACCAGGTCGGCGCCGCATTTGATCCAGCGATCAGGCGTTTCTGGCGAAAGCCCGGCGGCCTCGACGAGAATCGGCACGCCGTTGGCACGGGCGAGAGGGACGGCTGCGCTCAATGGCAAAGCGGACGCTGAATCCATGCGGCCGAGCAGGCAGATCATCGCGACGCTTCCGTCCAATGCCTCCGCAAGCCCTTCTACAGTGGCAACACTCACAATCTCGCCGCCTGCGATACGGATTGCCTGTTCATAGGAAAACCGTTGATCAGAGGGGATCAATACCTTCTTGCGCGGCCCCGATGTTTCCGGCAATCGCAACATCAATTCCGGATTGTTTCCGGCGATGCACGCCGCAGTGGCTAGCGCCAGTGTCGCCGCAGTGCCGGCGGTAATCACACCCCATTCGGCGCCAGTGAGTTCAGCGAGCCGTCGACCTGCAGCCTCAGCCAATTCATCCATGTCGACGAATGCCTCTGCAGCCGCGTTCATGGCCGCGATGACTTCGTCACTCGGATTGCTTGCTCCATATAACGTGCGCACACCGGCGCATTGAATGAACGGCTCGACGCCGATTTCCCGAAAGATCCAGCCTCGCTCGTGCTCTCGTTGACGCAGATCGGGGCGCTGCAAGAGTTCAGGCCGGATGGTCATGCCAGCCACCTCGGTGCAGGTACGATCATCGCTTCGACAATAAGTATCTCGCGACCAAGTACGTGATGCCGGGCTGTTTCGGACCTCAGAAAGAAGCAAGGTTCAGGCAAGCGGCTCTGGACCCGAATATAGCAGGTCCGGCCAGGAACCCTGCCAGTTGCTCGGATCATGCCCACCTTCACGTAGCGCGACAATCTGCCCATGGCTGTCAAAGAGAACGGCTGGCTAAGGCGGCTGAAGACGCCACGACGAAGATGCTGATTGCCGCATACATTGCCGGGCTGGGTGACGGCACGCGAATGGACGCCACGTGAGCGGCGGCAAGCAGCAGGAAACAGACGTTCACGAGCCACTCAAATAGTTCGGCTCCGATCAACGGCTGTAAAAGGAACAAGAGAGCCATGAGCGGCACGTCGTACGACAAAGGCACACCCAAGAAGCGCCCGTCCGACGATCGGCCGAAATTTGCAAAATAGCTAAGCCTGATGGCTCCCGTCAGGAGCAGGGCAGTGGCCGTCGCCAGGGAAAGAATGGAAGCGTGGCTGAGCTGAATCACAATTGCCGTGGGCAGGACGGCTCCATAGATAATATCCCCGAATCCGTCCAGGCTCTTGCCCATTCTTGCAACGTCCGGGTCGCGGTTCGGCGTGCGGTTGGCCACGATTCCGTCGAGGTGATCTGCCAGGACAGCCCAAAGAGCCACTGCCACTGATAGCTCAAGGTCCCCGGACAAGGCGAGGAATAGGCTGGCGGAAGAAAAAACAAGCCCCCCCGCTGTGATGGCGTTTGCGGGATCCCAAAGGTATCTTAGCATTGGCACCTCACTGATCCCGCGGGTCACACGATTGGCGAGCGGCATGCGCTCGTGAGAAGATGCGCTCTGCGAGACGCAGATCTTCGGCGGTATCGATTTCGCACCACCTGAGATCATCGCATCGCGCGGCTGCAAGCTGCAGGCCGCGCCTCTCCACCAGATAGCCAAGGAGCTCCTCGGTGTAGGCCTGCTTGGCTCCGGACCCGATAACATCGTCCAGGGCTGGAACGATTGTTGCCTTGAGGGTCGGGCCCGAAAATCGTAGCAGGTTCATAGTTTTGAAAAGCTGCGGGCCGGCTGTGTCAATGTTGGCCGCCGTCTGCTTCATGCGGAAACCTGTGATGAAGCCGTTATCCGACAAAAGAACTGCAGACCCTTCCATCGATTTGTCGAAGGGAGCTACTGCTGCCACATCGCTCGCTGGGCCGATCAGGCGGCGCAATGCATCTTGCTCGAAGAAAACGTCTCCCTCGAGGACAAGGCAGTCCCCTGAAAGCAGCGCCTCACGCGCCAGCCAGAGGGAATAAGCGCTGCCGGTGCGATCGAAAATCGTCGATTCGACGTAGTTGATCTGAACCCCGCCGAAGCGGCTGCCGCATGCATACTGGATGGCGTCCTTGCGGTAGCCCACGACAACCGTCACCTCACCGACGCCGACGGCCTCCAGGTTCCGCAGGGCGTTATGCAGGATCGGCATGCCGTTAACCTCGACGAGTGGTTTTGGCCGCAGATCCGTCAGCGGCCGCAGGCGTGAGCCGAGGCCGGCTGCAAGCACGATAGCGCGGAGAGGAAATTCGGGCATAGTGATAACCCTCCACAAGCCCAAGCACGCCGAACCCACCAGGATTTCAGTTCCACGTGTTCAAGGTTGCGGACAGACGCCGCAAGCCCTTGTCGAGCGAGCCAAGATCAACCCCATAGGAGAGCCGGACCCCGTCGGAATCGCCAAAGATCGTGCCCGAAACTGTCGCGACACCGGCGTCCATCAGTAATACGTTAACGACGTCATCGGCGTTGAATTCGGGGCCGGGCCCCTTGGTGCTTTGCCGCCATCCTTTAAGATCGAGATAGAAGTGGAATCCGCCCTGGGCTGCAGGTTTGGGGATCGACGTCAGGCTCGAGAGGATCGAGAGCCCAAGCGTTCGCGCCTCGTTGACCTGACGTTGAAGTTTTTGTTGGAAGGCGTCATCACCGGAGTCCAAATGATGGAGCAGCGCATGCTGGGAAATGACATCTGGGTTGCAGGCCGTATCGCGTTGAAGCGCCAGCGCGGCGCTAATAACGGCTTTTGGGCCGGCGAGATAACCAATCTGCCAGCCGGTCAGGGCCAGGGATTTGGAGAACGAATTAACGATTAGAGTGCGGTGACGCGCCGCAGGAGCGACCGAGACGATCGGATGATGGATGTATGGAGCATGGGCGAAAGCCCCATAGCATTCATCGAACACAATCCAGAGATCCCGCTCAGCCGCAAGCTGCGCAATTTCAGCAAGAGTTTCGCAGTCGTAAATCGTGCCTGTCGGGTTGTTCGGGGTGTTGACAACGATCGCTTTAGTCTTTGACGTGACTGCCGAAGCCAGATCTGAAAGCTTCGGCACGTAATTGTTATCTCTTGTCTCGATGAAAATCGGCGCTCCGCCTGCCAAGAGGACCTGCGCGGGGAAAGAAGTCCAATGTGGAACGGGGATGAGCACCTCATCTCCTGGATTCAGAAGCACCATAGCTGCGTTGAAGAGAGCATGCTTGGAGCCGCTCGTAACTGCGACTTCGTCCGTCGACCAGGGTTGACCGGTCTCGCTGGAAATTCTGCGAGCGATCGCGTCTCGGAGCTTCGTCGGGGCGCCTGTCTCGGTGTCGCGGTTGATGCTGCGATTGATCGCGATGATCGTGCCCTCGCGCACCATCGGCGCTAGATCACTCCGGATCTCTTCGGCGGTCAGATCGATGATATGCTCGGCGCTCACGGCAGCTGCTTTGGCCGCGGTCCACGCCGCAGCGGTGTCCGGGTATTTGAACAGGGCTGTTCGCTCCGCCAACATGTGCGTTCTCCATTAATCCGGCATGTCACTGGCGCTGCGACGAAGCTTGTCGCTACCAAAAGGGACAATTGCTCATGAAGCCGACGTCATCATTCATTTGACTTGTCGGTGGTTTTGATCGCCCCTGAGAGGCCGAGAAATTGCTACCAAAGCATGCCGTCCACTTAGCTAGCTGAAGAGCTGCCGTGCCATTGTGAGTCCCTGCGCCACATTGTATGGCAGACGGTTTCATGTCAGCTGTCCTACGGAATCGATGCCTCCATCTGAATGAAAAGCCCCGCATCGCTGCCCGGGCAGATATCGAGCTTCCGCTCGTGCCAGTTCGTCATATCTTAGCAGTTCGAAGACCTCATCAAGCGTCGCGATACCAGGCTCAATGCTCGCAGTGTTCTCCTCGGTCATAATTCGATGACAGACTTGCCGCATTGCCGCTATTGCCGCTCGCATTGAGTGATTGGCCCAGATCACCGTGGAGATGCGAGCTTTGCGATACACGGACGCTGATGTTCGATAATATTTCGTAGGAACGATCACGACCGGCAACTTGTTCTGCCAGGCGCGTGCGAACGCAAGGATCTCATCTGCGGCACTCCTTCGCGAGTGAATGAGGATCGCGTCGGCCCCCGCGTCTGCATAAGCGTGAGCGCGCATAATTGCCTCGTCCATCCCTTTACCGCCGATCAGTGCCTCGATCCGGGCCACAAGAACGAAGTCTTCGGCCACTGCATCCTTCACCGCGCGCAGACGGCCGGAGAATTCGTTGACATCGGCGAGCGGATGCCGATCGCCAACAAACGAGTTCGTCTTGGGAAAGCAGCTGTCCTCCAGCGCGACACCGGCTGCGCCCCGTTGATGGAGTTTGCGCGCCAGCAGACGAGCATTGTTGAAATTCCCGAAGCCGCCATCGCCGTCGACGAGGACAGGCAGTCGAGTCGAGTCCACGATCCGCTCGATTACGTCCGCGAGTTGGCTCCAGGACGCTTCGTTCGCGTCGCGGTAACCGAGGGAGCAGGCGATCGACAGACCAGATGCCCAGAGCCCTTTGAAACCCGCGCGCTCGGCGATTGCGGCGGAGAGGCCGTCATGTGCTTCCATAAGGAACGAGAGTTGACTGCTGGAGCAGACCTCGGCTCGCAACATTTCCGCAGACGAATCAGCGGAATGATCAGGGCGATTGGCGAGAACTGATTGGGATTGATCTTGCATGCCAACTCCTTGGGCGCTTGAACGGCTGACATTCGCAGTGAAGTTGACATTCGTCTGTCATCTGAATCAATTGCGAGGTTTGGTAGTTGACCGGGCCCTAAATTGTGGCCCAAGATGCGCGCGAACTTGGCTGAGACCGAGGGAAACTGGGTCGATTTTGCTTGTTTCGGCCGCTGTGCGCGTAATAATTCCGTTTGCGCGTCGCGGACCTCCGGACTATCGAACGTTTGGGGGCCGACAATGTCGAGGGGGCGGTCCTTCAGAGCCGATCAGCAGGCATCATGGCCGGGCAGTCGCATTTTTACTCAGTCCCACAAGGTTAGAG
>NZ_JADFUD010000067.1:0-44719 GCF_054820065.1 Bradyrhizobium sp. UFLA06-06 | reverse complement strand
TAGTCAACATAGAGGCAGACTGGCGGTCCTGCCGGAGCTGCTGCTCACCGCGTCGAGCCGCGCTGCCCTCTTGGATCGTCTCGGGGGACGTCGGTTCGTGGAATGCGTGATCGGCCCGTCAAATGACGACGATCTGTACTTCTTTGGCAAAGTTGCCGAAAAACTGGTCTGCCAGTTTTTTGGCCGAGCCAAGGATCAGGCGCTGCCCCAACTGCGCAAGCTTCCCGCCGATTTGGGCTTCGACATTGTAAGTCAGCAGCGTGCCACCGTCCTTCTCAACCAAAAGCACCGTCGCACCTCCTTTGGCGAAGCCGGCGACTCCGCCCTCTCCTTCACCGGAAATCTTGTAGCCGTTGGGCGGGTCGAGATCGCCAAGCGTCACGCGTCCCTTGAAGCGGGCCGACACCGGGCCGACCTTCATTTTGGCGACCGCACGAAAGCCGCCGTCGTCCGTCGGTTCAAGCTCCTCGCAACCGGGAATGCACGCCTTGAGCACCTCGGGATCGTTCAACTTCGCCCATACCGCCTCGCGAGACGCCGGAAGCTGGACTTCGCCGTTCATGGTCATGGCCATGCAAACCAATCTCCTCTGTTCGCAACCCCCTCCGTAGAGCCGGGGCCAGATTGTTTCCGCCGCATGATGTCCTCAGTTGACCAAATAGTCAACATAGATATACTTTGCGGCAGATGCACCTGGGCGGAGCGGTCCATGACGAAGTTTCGAGGAGTGTTTCCCTATCTTCCGACGCCGCTTCGAAGCGACGGGACTGTCAATGGTCCCGTGTTACGGGCCATTTGCGATGATCTGATCAAGGCCGGCGTGCATGGTCTCGCAGCTCTCGGTTCGACGGGCGAATATGCCTATCTCAATGCCGACGCTCGTGCCGAAGTCGTGCGACACACTGCCGATGCGACCCAAGGGCGGGTGCCTGTTATCGCCGGCGTCGCAGCCACGACGACTCGCGAGGCCATCCGGCAAGCCATGCGCTGCAAGGAACTGGGAGCTGACTGCATCCTCCTGGTACTCGAGTCATACTTCCCGTTGGATGAGAGGCAAATCGAAAGCTATTTTCGTGCCGTTGCGGATTCGGTCGCTTTGCCACTCTTGATCTACACAAATCCCCAGTTCCAGAAGACCGACTTTTCGATTGACGTTATCGAACGCCTCGCCAACCATCCGCAAATTCAGTACGTGAAAGACGCCTCCAACAACACGGGGCGGCTCCTTTCAATCATGAACCGATGCCCCCAACTTGGCATCTTTGCAGCTTCTTCTCACATTCCAGTCGCCGTCATGATGTTGGGAGGATTGGGGTGGATGGCAGGTCCGGCCTGCATCCTGCCCCGCACGAGCGTCAGACTTTATGATCTGTCAGTCGCCGGGCGCTGGGAAGAGGCGGCTGCTCTTCAACGCCGGCTATGGCGCGTCAACGAGGTCTTCGCAAGGTTCAACCTGGCAGCCTGCATCAAGTATGGCCTTCGCTTGCAGGGATACGACGTCGGATCGCCCGCTGAACCGCAGTCTCCCCTGTCTGAAGCAGCAGGCGCCGAAGTTTCCGACATCCTGAGGGAGTTTGGTGAACTCGGCACACCGGTCTCTGAAAACGCGCCCACCTTCTGAGGGTTCGATCTCAGTCATTTTCGCTGGCCGCGTTGCTCGTCCGAGCTACGTGCGCCCGTCTGCGCCGGCACTCGTCAAACGCAGAAACGGAATCCGCGTGGTCGCCCGCTTCGACGGAAGGGTGAGGCGAACAACCGGGCCCACTGGATGTCGCGGAAGCAGTCGCCTGTCCTGCCGGCCCGCATCCAATTTGTACACTTGTACGATTATTCGTACAGATGTACAGTTTGCTGTCGACAGATAGAGGGCGCCATGAGAGACGTTGCGATCGTAGGGTACTCTGAAACAAAAATAGATGTCCGTACCGGGCGTACATCCTATGAGCTTGCGGGAGACGCTCTCGACGAGATCTTGGTCCGGACCAATGTCGATAAGTCTGAAATCGATGGGCTTTCCGTTTCGGAGACCATGAGCGAGAGCGCGAATCCATTTTGGGCGCAATACATGGCGGACGTACTGGGCATCTCGCCGAGTTGGCTCGAACTGATGGGATTGGGCGGCGTATCGAGCATCGGCGGCGTAGCGCGGGCAGCAATGGCGATCCGCGGCGGCATGTGCTCGATTGCGTTGGTTCTTGCAGCAGACGCGCAATCCAGTGGTACGACGCCGGAGCAAGGTGCCCAGCGGCACGAGTTTCAATATCCAACCGGCTTGCGCGGACCTGTCGGCGCCTTCGGCATGATCATGCGCCGCTATGACCATCTCTACCGCCTGAACAGGGACGCATTGGCAAAGCTGGCGGTCACCCAGCGGCAGCATTCGATCTTGAATGACAATGCTTGTCCGCGCCTGCGCAAGCCGATGACCGAGCACGACTATCTGAATTCGAAGTTGGTCTCCGACCCGCTGCGCGTGCTGGACAGCGTCATGGTCTGTGACGGTGCGAATGCCGTTCTGGTGATGTCGGCAGCGGAAGCGACGAGGCGGGGTCTCAAGGCGGTCTATCCGACGGCCTACGCGGAAAGGACGCACTACAAGGTGACCGAGCCGATGACCGAAATCATGGATTCCGGGTTTCTCGAGGCCGGCCCGCGGGCGCTCAAGCAGGCCGGGCTCGAAGCCTCGGACATCCAGTCGTTTCATCCATACGACGACTTCATCATCGCCATCATGTTGCAGCTTGAGCAGATCGGCTTCTGCCCACAGGGTACGGGTGCGGATTTTGTCCTGAGCCGGGACATGACGTTCAAGGGCGATTTGCCCCTCAACACCGGAGGCGGTCAGATATCTGCGGGTCAACCAGGTCTCGCGGGCGGCGGGCTCAATCTAGTTGAGGCCGTTCGGCAAATGTTTGGTGACGGCGGTCCGCGTCAAATCAAGAGAACTCGGAACGCCATGGTGACCGGTATCGGCGGCATTCCCTACGCGCGCAACTGGTGTACGTCCGGCGTGATGATCCTGGAGCAATGATATGATCGACGACAACATCAAGCCCCAGCGTCCGCTGCCGAAGATCGGCTCCTATCTCGATACCAAGGAGTTCTGGGGCGGGGCCAAGCGCGGCAAGCTCATGCTGCAGTTCTGCACACAGACGCAAAGATACCAGCACTATCCACGGCCGATTAGTCTCTATACCGGCCGACATACGATCGAATGGCGCGAGACCTCGGGAAAGGGCACAATCTATTCGTGGACGGTAACGCGCTCGCCCTGGCCCGGTCATGAGGCGCGGGTGCCTTACCTGTGCGCCTATGTCGACCTCGCGGAGGGAGTGCGGTTTCTGTGCAATCTCGTCGATTGTTCAGAAGACGAAGTTGTCATCGGCATGCCGGTCGAGGTTCGCTGGGACCGGCTAAACGACGAGACCGTCTATCCCGACTTCGCTCCTGTACGGGTCGCGCCGTGAAGCTTGCATCTTATCTGGCCGCGCAAGCGCAGGCGTTCCCTGACAAAGCCGCACTCGTCTGCGGCGAGACCCGCGTGACGTTTCGTCAATTGTACGAGGACAGCGATCGAATAGCGACCGCACTGCGGAAGTCGGGCGTTGCTATCGGTGATCGGGTGGCAATGTGCCTGCCCAATTGCTGCGAGTTCGTCACAGTGTTCTTCGCGATCGTGAAGAGTGGCGCGCTGGCGATGCCGATCAACATGCGATTGTCGACCAACGAGATTGCGACCATCTTTGCGGACGCGGCGCCAGCCGCGGTCTTCTTCAGCGAAGGCGAGCGTGAAGTGGTCGATCATATCTGCCGTGGAGGCGCCGTCCGCCGCTTCGTGGTCGGGCCTTCCGACGACCCGACTGAACTTTCCATTGCGTCGATGCTCGCATGTCAACCGGAACCAATTGAACTGCCTTCCGAGCACGACGATTGCATGATTTCCTACACGTCCGGTACGACTGGACACCCCAAGGGCGTCGTCACCACGCAGGCGAACTATATCGTCGGAAATGGCTTCCTGAACGCGATGTATTGGAAGCTGTCGCCCGATGATCGCATCGTCGTGACGACGCCGCTTGCGCATCGCACGGCATTTGCACGGGTCGGCAACATGGCCGTGTTGGGCGCGACACTGTATATCATGCCGCGCTTTGACGTGAATGAAGCGATGCAACTGATCGAGGCCGAAAAGATCAGCTTGATTTCGATCGTTCCGACCGTCGGAAGAATGATGTTGCCCGTCATCGAGGCTGAACCGACCCGGTTCGGTTCATTGCGCGTGCTGGTCGCAACGGGCGAGGCCTTTCCAGCCGAGATCAAGCGGCGTTTGCTAAAGGCGCTGCCGAAGCTCGAGATATTTTCATTTTTCGCAATGACGGAGGCCGGCTCGCTGGCGATGCTCAAGCCGGACGAACAGTTCGACCATGGGGCTTCGGTCGGTCGCGTCACTCCCGGCGTCGAAATGCGCCTCGTCGATGCAGACGGACAGACGGTCAACACCGGCGAAGCAGGCGAGATTTGGGTCAGATGCGGGTTACCCGGACAATATCTGCTGTTCAGCACTTACTTCAATCAACCGCAGGCGATGCGAGACGCCTTCCAGGAAGGCTGGTTCAAGACAGGCGATATCGGCCGTTTCGACGCGGATGGATTTCTCTATATTGTCGACCGCAAGAAAGACATGGTGCTATCCGGCGGATACAACATCTACTCCAAGGAGGTCGAGCAAGTGCTGCTCCGATATAGCGGGGTTGCCGACGCCGCCGTCGTAGGCGTCCCCGACGACGTTTACGGAGAAGCCGTTGCCGCGTTCATCGAGCCTGAGGTGGATGTGATGCTCACCGAGGACGAATTGATTCGATGGTGCGCCTCTGAGCTGGCAAGCTACAAGAAGCCGAAGCACGTGGTGTTCTTGCGCGAATTGCCGAGGAACAGTACCGGCAAGGTGATCAAGACTGAGTTGCGGACGCTATTCCGCTTACGACACTGACACGCCAAGCGTGGCTACCTAACGAACGAGCGCAACAACGCAAATGAGCGTCAATTCCTTCAAACGGACACCTCCGCCTGAAACCCGCGGGCAATTGCAGCAGAAGCATATTGCCGGCGTGGTGTATGATCTCATTGCGGAGCAAGGGATCGAGAATCTCACGATGCGACAAGTTGCCGATGCTGCCAAGGTAAGTTTGGGCACCATCACGTACCATTTTCGCAGCAAGGAAGCATTGATCGCCGCTGCGCTGGAATCTGGTTATGAATTGCCGGACGACTGGGATCAGTATAAGGGCTCGCCAGCTGCCCAGCTTCGCCGCATTGCTCTATCCTACGCATTGCAGTCGCCCAAGGAGCGCTGGTGGCGATTCTGGATAAACTATGTCGCAATGAGCACCCGCGACGCTGAAATTCAGGCGATTCAAACCAGACGCTTCGACAAGCAGCGCCGGTTCTGGATCAAGCTCTTCAGGGAAGGCAAGGAGCTCGGCGAAATCCGTGGCGACCTACCGGTCGAAGAGACCGTCGATCGGATGCTGGTCGAGGTGCATGGTCATGTCATTCTGCAATTGGTCAAGCCCAATCCGAGAATGCGGATGGATGCGCGCGAGGCGATAAACAGGATGATCGACGCGATCCTCGACAAGCCGTAATTTGCACATCCGTATTTGGTCGGCACCGCGGCTCGCGTTCGCGCTTTCCGGCGCGAGGGCTTCCTGTTCGTTGGTCGGGATCTGCGCTGGCAGCTGCTGGAGCGAGGCCGATCGCGGCCGCACCACCGGCGTGATGGGTGCCGCCACTCGTGGAACATTGAGCGCTGGCGGCGAGCACTGGATTCGCGACGCGCGGCCCGTCGAACGATGCCGATCGGCAGGTCCGCGGTATGTCGTTGATGTGAAGGGCGCAAAGGAGCTGGCGGAGAGAGTGGAAGTCGAACCTACGAGCCAGGCCGTTCGGCGGTCGGGATCGGAAGCTCGGCCAACCGCACCAGTTTCGCACCAGAAACGATCCCTCCAAGAGCGATAAACGCGGCCAACCATCACAAAAAATGCTGAAAAATCAACGGCCGCATCCCTTGTCCTGCCGCTCATAACGGTCTGGTTGCAGGTTCGAGTCCTGCCGGGCCCACCAGAAGATCAAACACTTACCGAACTGCGTGCCGCTTTGCCGGTGATTTTCCCCACAGATATTCTACGACGAAGTCGAACGAATGTCGTCGAACGCGGACGGATTCGCGCAAATGACGATCATATGGTTGGCCGTCTGAGACGGCGTGCTCGTACGTCATTCAACAGGAAAGTCGGCTGCTACGACGTCTGCTTCTGCGCGACAATCGGACATTGGCTGGCGACGTTCGCAGGTCCAAGATGGGCCACTTCCAGATATCGCCGATGGGTATATAGGATCATCGTCCACCCCGGAGAACAGCAAGTGGCCCGAATAGAAACCTCCGTATGGATCGTAACGACTTTCATAATCATTATTGCCGCCACTCCACTACGGGCTTTAGCAACACCAGAAGCGTCTGCATGCGGTTACCTCGCTGGTCTAATCGACAAGGCACCGCCAGGGCCGTTGTTCTTGCCCAGCTATCCGACCGTGGAATCGGGGCCTCTCCATGGCGCCGCATACCTTTATGACAATGCGGTGGCCGCCATCGCATTGGTCGGTTGCGGTGAGCGAGACAAAGCATCTCGGATCGGCACGGCGATTCTCTGGGCCATCGATAACGACCGGACCTGGCATGATGGACGGCTCCGGAACGCTTACGCCGCGGGTGTGGTGGCGAGTGGCTTCGCCAAACTTCCGGGTTGGTGGGACAATACTCAGAACAAGTGGTTAGAAGATCGATATCAGGTGGGCAGCGATAATGGCAACGTTGCATGGGCAATGTTGGCTTTGCTATCGATTGACGATGTGAGTGCCAGCTCTCGGTTCCGCGATGGTGCGGCACGGCTTGCCACCTGGGTCGCGCAATGGGCCGACACGCGCGGTACTGGCGGTTTCACGGGCGGTACTTTTGGGCACGAACCGACGCCCGACGTACGGACATGGAAATCGACCGAACACAATACTGACCTCGCCGCCGCGTTTGGCCTTCTTGCAACCCGCACGGGCGATTCGCGCTGGCGTGATATGGCAACAGCTGCTGAGCACTTCGTAAATACGATGTGGGATCCGGCATGCGCCTGTTTCGCAGCAGGCACCGCCGAAGACGGCGTCACGCGCAATCCGATTTTGGCACTTGATGCTCAAGTCTGGCCCTTAATGGCACTCGCCGGAGCGGCCAAGAAATTTGCATCGGCAATTACTACCGCCGAACAGCGAATGAGCGTCGACAAGGGCTTTTCTTACGGTGAAGACCGAGATGGTGTGTGGACCGAAGGGACCGGCCAAATGGCTCTCTTGCTGGAATTGCTCGGCAGGACTGGAGAGGCAAAATCGTTGGTCGCTGTCATCGAATCCCAGAGGTCGCCGGATGCCGGATTCTATGCCACAAGTGTCCGAGGGCTACCGACTGGGTTCATGTTGGATACCGATCCGGCCAAGCCACGGCTCTATTTCCGATTGCCACATCTTGGCGCAGCTTCGTGGGCTGCTCTTGCAGAACGGGGGTTCAATCCCTTTACGGCGACAAAAGGACTTCCGTAGTTAAGGCCGCAGTGGCGCCCGTCTCAGCCCTTCAGTCCCATCCAAGTTAAGTGCTTTTTCGATTTCGATAGGTCCGAATTTGGTCAATCGCGTCGTTTCTGTCGACGGCGCATGACTTCCGGTCTCCACCCGAAAGCCGACATGATCAAATGGGCCGCAGCCGCAAGGAAAGAAAAGCCGCCCACCAGAAATCCCACAGAAACCCCGTGAACAAACGCGCACGAACGTGCGCAAGAATGCGCGAGCTTTGTTGAAAATGCTCAGATATTCCGGATGTTCGCTGCGCTCATAACGGTCTGGTTGCAGGTTCGAGTCCTGCCGGGCCCACCAAGAAGATCAAGATCTTACTGGGTCCCGGTTGCCCGCAGCGCGGCCACCGCACCAGATACGTGCTCTTTTCGTTCGTGCGCAAGTTCGCGCACCGAAATCGTTCACGACGCCGGAGGTGTGTCAGGAGTTCGTGTCAGAGACGCTCGTCGCTCATCTGGTTGCAGATTCGAGTCCCGCCGGGCCCGCCAGCAAATCAACTTTGTCGGGTGGTGTCCCTTCATCGCCCATGGGATCATCGCACCCGAAACGCCTCACGCCTTCGCGGTGACCATTCTCCACAGCACCTCGGTCAGCACGGCGTAGCCCTTGTCGAGGGCCGCGGGCGCCGTGAACTCGCGCGGATTGTGGCTGAGCCCGCCCTGGCTCGGGACGAAGATCAACGAGGACGGAACAGATTTCTGGATCGCCAGCGCGTCGTGGCCGGTAATGGTCTTGAGCGTCATGGCCTTGAAACCGAGATCCGCGGCGGCAGAAAGGACCAGTGCCACGCCGCCGGGATCGAGCACGGTCCCCGCTCGCCTCTCGTCGGCTACGATCGAGAGACCAACGCCAATCTCGCCCGACTCACGCTCAATTCGCCTCAGAAAGCGGTCGCTGATCGCTGAGACCACGGCTTCGTCCTCATGCCGGATCTCGAACCAGACCCGAACACGGCCCGCCACGACATTCGGCGAGTTGGGATAAACGCTGATGCGCGCCGCGGAGGCATGGGCGCCCGCTGTCTCGCTCGCGATCTCCTGGTACAGCGCCTCGATCGCCCGGGCCGCTGCGCGCAGGGCGTCGCGGCGGAGCGCCATCGGCATCGGTCCGGTGTGCGAGTAGTCGCCTTCGAACATCACCGATATCTTGCGCGTCATCCACGCGCCGGACACTGCGGCAATGTCGGCGGCCGCCTGCTCCAGGCGATCGCCCTGCTCCACATGCAACTCGACATAGCGCACCGGATTGTGTTCGAGCGGCGTCGTCCCGCAATAGCCGATCGCGGACAGCGCCTCGCCCAGGGTGACGCCCTCTGCGTCGCTGCACGTATATGCATCCTTCAGGCTCAGGGCGCCGGCGAAAACCGAGCTGCCGGTCAGGCTGGGCTGGAAGCGGGCGCCCTCCTCATTGGTCCAGTTCACGACGGCGAGGTTGCGTCGCGCGGCGCCGGGATTGGCACGGCAACGCTCCCTGACGGCCTCGACCGCAAGGATCCCGGCGAGCACGCCGAAGACCCCGTCATATCGTCCTCCCGTCGGCTGGGAATCGAGGTGCGAGCCGGTCATGACGACGTCCGTGGACGCCGGCGCCAGCATCGCCACGCCAAACAGATTGCCGATCGCATCGATCCTTGGAACAAGGCCGCGTTCGGCGATCTCGTGCAAGAAGAGGTCCCTTGCCTCCTTGTCGCGCGCCGTTCCAGCCAGCCGACACACGCCACCGTCGTCGGTCGCACCGATCCTGGCAAAGCGCGCGATGAGGTCATGCAATGCGGTCATGTCTGCTCCAGCGATGCGATCCAGTTCCTCAGCTCGGTTTGCCGGCAATCATTGCTCAGAATGTCGCGGTGAAGTGCCAATTTCCAGGCGAGATCGCCACGCCGTTCGTCCACGTCGAGCGCCGAGAGGTCGGCGGCATAACGCGCGAGCGCGTCCAGATCGGCAAAGAAACCCTCGTCAACCAGGAGCTGTCCGTAGCGCAGGATGACGGCGACGACGTCGTGCAGGCGATATTCGGGATGATACTGCACGCCCCAGAATAGCCCGCGACCGAAACGGATCTCCGCCGCCTGAACCTCGCACATGGTATTCCAGGCGGTGACGGTTGCGGACTGCGGAAGGCGGGTGACAATATCGCTGTGGATGGCCGGCGCGTCGAAAACCGCCGCACGACCAGCATGCATGGGATGAGCGCGGCCTTCAGCCGTCAGCATAATCCTTCGCGCGAATCCGACCTCGCGTCCCGCCGGGTTGAGACCGACCTCGCCGCCCGCCGCGACCGTCGCGAGCTGCAAGCCCCAGCACGAGCCGAACATTGGCACGCCGCGAACGAAGATCTCGCGCACGAGGTCGATCTGCCGCAGCGCTTCGACCTCCCGCTGGTAGATATTGAGGGTCGATCCCGTGATCGCGATGCCGTGGTAAGCTTCGAGCGGTTGCGGCAGCGCGAAGCTCGCATCCGCCGGCGTCGCGATGTCGACGACGACGCGAGGTGCAAGCGACCGCAGGACCGCCGCATAGCTCTCCGCAGGCATTGCGCCCGCCGTCTCGGCGATCCGTCGCCGGCCGGCCAGAGTATTGCCCTCGAGAACGAGCAGCCTCAGCACGGCTCAGCTTCCAAGATCGCCTCGAATGGCGGCCAGCGTCAGCTGCTTGAACTCCGGCTCGGTCAACGGCCGCGGATTGGCACCCGCCGTCGGATCCTTGACGGCATCCGCCGCGATCGTTCCGGCATCGGTCTCCTTCACCCCGAGCTCGGCGAGCGTATGCGGCACGCCGAGCTTCTTGCGGAAGGCCAGCAGCCAGGACAGCACGGCATGGAAGTCTTGACCCGGCAGGTTGAGCGCGCGGGCAATGTGCGGAATCTTGTCGGCGATCGCAGCCTTGTTGCAGACCAGGACATAAGGGAAGACCACACCATTGGTCAGCCCGTGATGAGTGTCGTATCGGGCGCCGACCGGATGGGATATCGAGTGGATCGCGCCCAACCCCTTCTGGAACGCAGTGGCTCCCATCGAGGCCGCAGCGAACATGTAGGCGCGCGCTTCGAGGTCGCGACCGTTCTCGACCGCACGCGGCAGATAGCTGTCGACGATCTTCATCCCTTCCAGCGCGATGCCGTCGGCAAGCGGGTGAAATGCCTTGACGCAGTAGGCCTCGAAGCAGTGCGACAGCGCATCCATGCCGGTTGCCATGGTGAGAAACGGCGAGAGACCGACCGCGAGCTCGGGATCCTCAATTGCGATCCTGGGCATCATCATGGGATGGAAAATGATCTTCTTCTCATGGGTATCCTCACGGGTGATCACGCCGGCGCGGCCGACCTCGGACCCCGTGCCTGCCGTCGTCGGCACCGCAATGATCGGCGCGATGCCCTCAGTGTTGGCGCGCGTCCACCAATCGCCGACGTCCTCGAAATCCCAGACCGGCCGCGACTGCGCCACCATGAAGGCCACACATTTTCCGACATCCAGCGCCGAACCTCCACCCACCGCAATCACGCCGTCATGACCGCCGGCCTTGAAGGCTTCGACGCCGGCCGTCAGGTTGGTTTCGGTCGGATTGGCCTTCACGTCGGAAAACACGGCGAGCGGGATGCCCGACTCGCGCACGCGGTCGACGATGCCGGCGATGAGATCGGTCTTGGCGAGCCCGTGATCGGTAACCAGGAGCGGCCTGGTGAGGCCGTTGGTCCTGCACGCCTCGGGAAGCTCGGCAATGCGGCCCGCGCCGGTGACGACGCGCGTCGGAAAATTCCAGGCGCCGGTGATCTGAACGTCCATGTGCTGCTCTCAGTGCTCGATGCGAAGGTGGAATGATTTGGGTCTCGTCAGCGCCTCGAAGCCGAGGCGCGACATGGCGGCACCACGTCCGGTGTCCTTGACGCCGGTCCATGCCAAAGCGGGATCGACATAATCGCAGCGGTTCATGAATATGGTGCCCGTTGCGATACCGTCACCGATGCGTTCCGCTGCGGCGGCGTCCTCGGTCCAGACCGATGCAGTCAGGCCATACGGGCTGTCGTTCATCAGGCCAATCGCCTCCTGATCGGAGGAGACCTTCATGAGGCCGACCACGGGCCCGAAACTCTCCTCCATCATCACCTGCATGGAGTGATCGACGCCGACCAGGACCTGAGGCATCAGATAGGCCGTACCGACCTTGTCCGCCGGAAACCGGGCCGGATCGATCAGAGGCCGCGCGCCTTTTGCCACGGCCTCGCCGATATGGGCGCGGACGGTATCGGCAAAGCGTGTCGCCGCCATCGGGCCGAGCGTTGTGTCCTGCGACAGCGGATTGCCGAGCCGGTAGCGCGCGGTCAGGCCGGCAAAGGCGTCGACAAAGGAGTCATAGATGCGCTCATGCACGTAAATCCGCTCGATGCCACAGCAGCACTGGCCAGAATTGTAGAAGGCGCCGTCCACGAGCTGCTCGACCGCGAAATCGAAATCGGCGTCCGGCCGCACATAGGCCGGATCCTTTCCGCCGAGCTCCAGCCCAAGGCTGATGAATGTCCCGGCTGCTGCCCGTTCGACCGCCCGGCCGCCGGCGACCGAGCCGGTGAAGTTCACGTGGTCGACCGAGCGCGATGAGATCAACTCCCTGGTCATGCCATGGTCGAGCGTGAGCGTCCTGAACAAGCCCCTGGGCAGGCCAACCCGGTCCAGTGCCGCCTGGAAGCGCTCGCCGACCAGCAGGGTCTGTGCGGCATGCTTCAGGATCACGGCATTGCCGGCCAGCAGCGCCGGCACGATGGTGTTAGCCGCCGTGAGATAGGGATAGTTCCAGGGCGCGATCACCAGCACGATGCCGGCAGGGACGCGCTTGATCATGCGGCGGAAGCCGGGACGCTCGGCCGGCACGATCGGCGCCAGCGCCTCATCGCTGAGCTCGACCAGTGCGCAGACGCGTTCTTCCAGGCTACGCAGTTCGCCGCCATGGCGCACCGGCCGGCCCATCTGCATCGCGAGTTCCGGAACGACCTCGTCGTTCTGCACCCGCATCTCGTGCAGGAAGGCGAGCATCATGGCCTTCCGCTCGGCGAGCGGCACCCTTGACCATTCCTGCTGCGCTTTCCGCGCTTGCGCGAGAGCCGCTGCGACCTCAGCACCGGTTGCGACGGGCCGCCGCGCAACCTCGTTGCCGTCGACCGGAGAAATGCAGACGATATCGTTCACGTGATGTCACTCGTCTTCGAAGCAGGATCGGTCTCAGATGATCTCGAAGTAGCGCGCGAGCTCCCAGTCGGTGATGGCCTTGCGAAACTCGCGCTCCTCCCACTGCCGCGTCATCGCGTAGTGATCGACGAAGACGTCGCCGAACAGGTTGCGCGCCGCCTGCGAAGCGACCAGCCGATAAGCCGCTTCCGACAGTGTACGCGGAAACGCGCGCTCGGGCGGATGCTTGCGGTCATAGGCATTGCCGGTGATCGGCTCGTCCGGTTCGATCCGGTGCTCGATTCCCCAGAGGCCCGATCCAAGCGCAGCCGCGATCGCGAGATACGGATTGATGTCGGCGGCGGCGACGCGGTACTCGACGCGCTGGCTCGACGGCTTGCTGGGAATGACGCGCAACGCACAGGTCCGGTTCTCGATTCCCCAGGTCGCGTCGGTCGGCGCCCAGAAGCCGGGGATCAGGCGCGAGTAGCTGTTCACGGTCGATGCAACCATCGCAAGCAGCTCCGGCAGCAGCGCCTGCTGGCCGCCGACGAACCAGCGCATGATGTCGGACATGTTGCCGGGTCTGCCGCCCTGGTGAAAGACCGGCTTGCCGTCCCGGTCGCGCAGCGACAGATGCAGATGCCCGGATTGCCCGGGATAGGTGTTCGACCACTTGGCCATGAAGGTGAGCATCTTGCCCTGACGCTCGGCCCAGACCTTGGAGAAGGTCTTGAACAGCACGGCGCGGTCGGCAGCGGCGAGCGCATCGGTGTATTGGATCGCGGCCTCCAGCACGCCGGGTCCGGTCTCGGTGTGCAGGCCTTCGACCGGCATGTCCATCTCGTTGCAGAGCTTGAGCAGCGAGCGATGAAATTCCGACTCGACGGAGGCGCGCAGCATGGAATAGCCGAACCAACCCGGCGTGAGATTCTTCAGGCCGCGAAAGCCCTTCTCGCGCACGCTGTGCGGTGTCTCGTCGAACACGAAGAACTCGAACTCCGCGGCCACGGACGGCGAGAACCCCATGGCTTCGGCGCGATCGATGACGCGGCGCAGCAGCCGGCGCGGACACAGCCCGGCCGCGGCGCCCTCGAACTCGCCGAGGAAGAACAGCATGTTCTCTTCCGTCGGCACATCGCGGCAGCTCGAAGGATCGATGCGCGCGGTCGCGTCGGGAAAGGCCGTATGCCAGCCGGTGAAGGCACCATTGTCGTACATCTGGTCGTTGGAGTCCCAGCCGAACACGATGTCGCAGAAGCTGAAGCCCGCCTCAAGCGCACCGACGAACTTGTCGCGCGCGAGATATTTTCCGCGAATGACACCGTCGAGATCGACGATGCCGAGCTTGACGTGGGACAAGCCCCGCTCCTCGACAAGAGCCTTCGCCTCGGCGGCGGTTTTTATGCTTCTTGCATCCATGGTGATCAAATCTTCGGCTTTGGTGACATCGCGGGCTATCGGCGATCGCGTCAGGACGCCGCGATCTCGCGCAACTCCTCGTCGCAAGCGGTGATGAATATGTCGGCGTGGTCCTTGCCGAAGCACAGCGGCGGACGAATCTTGAGCGTATTGCCGAAGGGACCCGCAGCACCGATCAGGATGCCGCGCTGGCGCAGGCGGTTGATCAGCAGGCTCGCATGCTCCGCCGCGGGCTCCTTGCTGTCGCGGTCGCGCACCAGCTCGAGCCCGATGAACAGGCCGGCGCCACGAACGTCTCCGATGGTCATGTGGCGATTGCCGATCTCACGCAATCCATCCATCAGTTGACGGCCGGCCTCGAGCGCATTCTGCATCAGGCCCTCGTCCTCGATGACGTCGAGCACGGCAAGGCCTGCGGCCGCGGCCACCGGGTTGCCGCCGAAGGTGTTGAAGTACTTCACCTCCGCGGCGAAGCCATCGAGCAGCGCGGCGCGCATGGCGACGCCGCCCATCGGAAAGCCGTTGCCCATGGGCTTGCCCATCGTGACGATGTCGGGGACGACGCCATGGCGCGCGAAGCCCCACATCGCCGCCCCGGTTCGTCCGAAGCCGGGCTGCACCTCGTCGGCGATGAACAGTCCCTGACGGTCGTGGACGAGCTTCACGGTGGGTGCCAGGAAGCCGGCAGGGTCGGCATAGATACCGTCGCTCGAAAAGATCGTGTCGACCAGCAGCGCGGCAAAGCCGAAGCCGCCGCGCTCAAGATCGGTGATCGCTGCGGCAACGCTCTCAGCGAAGCGCTGGCCAGGATCGCCGACCGGATTGCGATACATCTCGGGTGCGGGAACGGCGCGCACGTGGGGCGGCAGCGGCTGACCGGGACGCGAGGACGGCGAGACATCGGTCACGGCTGTGCTGTTGCCGTGGTAGGCGGTCTCCGTGACGATGAAGCCCGTCCGCCCGGTCGCCACTTTCGCAACCCGCAGCGCCAGGTCATTCGCCTCGCTGCCGGTGCAAGTCAGAACCAGATGATTGATCCCGCGCGGAAACGTCGCAAGGAGACGCTCGGCATAGCCATCGACGACGTCGTTGAGATAGCGTGTGTGCGTGCTGAGCAGGCCGGCCTGACGGCTGATCGCTTCGACGACGCGCGGATGCGAATGCCCGACCGACGGGACGTTGTTGTAGAGGTCGAGATAGCGCCGGCCATCGACGTCGAACATGTAAACGCCTTCAGCGCGCGCCATCCGGATCGGCTCCTGATAGAACAGGACCGAGGCCTTTCCGAAGGAACGCAGGCGCCGTTGCACCGCCTCGCCGAGCGCCGGGTCGATTGACGACACCCGGCCCTGATCGAAGGCGTTCAACGCCAGAATCTCTTTTTCCTGCTGCATCGCCCGCCTTCCCTTTGGCCCGCGGCCTGCGCGGACCAAAGCCGTCCCCTGCAGCGATCATGCCCCAGCCGTTCCGCTACGACCTTGGATCCATGTGCAAATTCCCACAATTGAAAAGCGGATTGCAGGCACAAGACATCAGAACGTCAGGCATGCGCTCCGCATTCCAAAAACATATTCCATATGTTTCAGTATCTTATGCGATCACTGCGATCCCTTTGCGAAGAGCATAGGCAGCGCGGCGCCCAAAAAATGGGGAATATGCCACATAATTGGTGTGGACTCACAACATCGCTTGAGGAACGATCATGAGGCGGACGCTGGAGAGGTTTGCAGCCGGAGAGACAGCGGAATGACTAATGACGCCCCTGCTGCGGCCGACAAGCGGCCACGAAAGGCCGACGGCGACCGCCTCTCGAAGCTCGCGCGCCACAAGCACATCATCTCGCAACTCACCGCCGCGCCGACGCTGCGGGCTTCCGAGCTCGCCGCCGTGCTCGGCGTCTCCGGCGAGACCATCCGGCGCGATCTGATGGAGCTTCAACAGCAGAAGCTTATCAACCGCACATATGGCGGGGCGTCCCGTCCCTTCGCACTCGAGCCGGCGCTGACCGATCGCAAGGCGATCATGATCGCCGAGCGCGAGGCAATGGCCGCGATGATCGTCGACCTCATCCTGCCGAACGAGGTACTGATGCTCGGCGCCGGCGCGACCACGTTTCACATCGCAAGACGGCTGGCCTCACGCGCGCACGATATCACCGTGATCACCCATGATTACGCCATCGCGGCCGCGCTGGCCGTCAATCCGTCGATCCGCGTGCTCTGCTGTCCCGGCCGCTATCACCCCACCGAAGGCTATGTGTTCGGCACGCAGACGATCGCGAACATCAACAGCTATGAGGCCAACCGCGCCATCGTGAGCGCGACCGGCATCAGCGCGCGCGGTGCGAACGATGCCGACGACGAGGCCGGCGCCATCTATGGCGCCATGGCCAAGCGCGCCGCGGAGGCCATCCTGGTGGCCGATCACAGCAAGTTCGACCAGCGTGCGCTCACCGTGTTCGCACATTGGACCGATATCGATCGTCTGGTTACCGATCGGCAACCAGAGGGAGCTCTGGCAACCGCTCTCCGTGCGGCCGGAACGGAGATCATTGTTGCGCAACCCTGAGAAAGGCCCAGCCATGGCACGCCTGACATCTGTTGCTTCCTGCGAGGACCACACCGGCCTTCATGCTGGTAACGACAAGGACCCCGGTCCCACGCAGGATTGGCGGACTCGGATCGGACGCCTCGATCTCGAGCTGATCGGGCCGGATCACGCCTTTGCCCGCAACTGGGAGCGCGTCGCCTGCATCCACGATGCCGCCTATGTGCTGGTGTTTCCCCTGACCGGATGCGTCGCATTCAGCCAGGATAGCCGCATCGGGATCGCCCGTCCCGGCGAATATGTCCTGCTCAGCGAGCTCGCCTTTTACGAATTGTCGTCCGACAAGACCGCGCGCTTCCTGATGCTGCGCATTCCGGCCGCCGAGCTGCGCGGCCGGCTGGTCTCGGTTGAAGATCACATCAGCCGGCGCTTCAAGCCGAACGAACAGATGACGCACCTGCTCGCGGGCATGATCCGCAGCGTGGCCGAGCTGTTCGTCGCCTCGCCGCCGCCGAACCCCCAGGCGCTAGCGACCGAAATGATCAGCTTCGTCGCGCTGACGATCGGATCAGAGGATCGCGGCGCGGCAACCGATGTACGCAACGCGCGTTATCATTTGCGCCGCCGGATCGTAGACTTCATCGAGAGCCATCTCGGCGACCAGTCGCTGTCGCCGAAGAAGATCGCGGCTTCGAGCCGCATCTCGCTCAGCTATCTCTACAGCCTGTTCAACGACAACGAGACCACGGTCAGCCAGTTCGTTCAGACCAAGCGGCTGCAGCGGGCGTATGAGATCCTGGTCGCCGACCCGAAGGGCCGGCGGACCGTCTCGGAGGTCGCCTACGAGGTCGGCTTCAAGAACGTATCGCATTTCTCGCGCTGCTTCAGCCGGCACTTCAAGGTGGCGCCGCGCGACGTTCGCCAGACGCCGGTGGCGCCGCCGCAGCCGGCCGCAAGCGCGCGCTCGCCGCAGCCGAAGAGCCCTGCTGCCCGGGTGGCGCCGCGCAACGGATACGGCTCCCCCTATTGGGAGATCGACAAGCAGCCGGTCCACGAGACGGCGTAGCGCCCCATCCTAAGGCAAGGCGTCGAGCGTCCCGCGACGCCGGCGCGCCTCCCGCCCGGAGCGATCATTGGACGACATTCAAGACAGATTATCCGCAAGCGAGCTAGCCTCGTTCTTCAACGAACTTGCCGACGTCGCCGGTAGGATCGCCGTGACGCACTTCCGCTCCAGCGTCGACTTCGAACGCAAGCAGGATCTGACGCCGGTCACCGTCGCCGATCGTGCGATCGAGATGGAGCTGCGGCGACTGATCGGCGCGCGCTTCCCCGATCACGGCATCCTCGGCGAGGAGACGGGATCGACTGCCGGGGACCGCTACACCTGGTATCTCGATCCGATCGACGGAACGAAGAGCTTCATCTCCGGCATGCCACTGTTCGGCACGCTCGTCGCGCTCGCCGACGAGAAAGACGGCTCGGTCGCCGCCGGCATGATCGATATGCCCGCACTGGCGGAGCGGTGGTACGGCACCCGGCAAGGCACCACCTTCAACGGCAAGCAGGCAAAAGTGAGCCGCACGACGCGACTGGAAGACGCACAGATCTACACGTCATCGCCGGACTTCTTCACGCCGGGCGACTGGGCTCGCTACGACGCGCTGAGCCAGAAAGCCATGTTCCGGCGATTTGGCGGCGACTGCTACCAATATGGCCTGCTCGCATCCGGCCACTGCGATCTCGTGGTCGAAACCTCCCTCAAGTCGTTCGACTTCATGGCGCTGATTCCGGTGGTCGAGGGCGCCGGCGGCATCGTCCGCGACTGGCAGGGGCAACCGCTGTCGCCGGACTCCGATGGCCGGGTCATCGCGGCTGCGAACGACAGCCTGCTCGAGCAGGCACTCGCGATCCTCGATCAATAGTTTGCGGAAACCATCCTGCGGCGCGGCTCAGACGAGCCGCAACCAGCCGTCCCAGCGGGGATCGTACATCACGTCACGGGCGCGCATGTATTTCCAGACGCCGTACTTCTGATAGTCGAAATCCCAGTCCTTGAGCTTCCGGTTCACGACCGCCCATGACGCCCATTTCATGTCGGCGAGCGCCCGGTTGAGGATCACGCGCGCGACCATCTGCGGCCGCACCTCGCCCAGATATTGCTCGATCAGGGCCTCCGTCAGATGCTCGTCGAAGAACATCTCGGCGAACAGGACGCCGAGCTCATAGCTACGCTCGTTGTTGGAAGCGAACTCGTAGTCGATCAGCTTCATCGGCTTTGGGGCGCCTGATTCCGCCGAGATCAGGAAATTGCCCGGCATCGGATCGTTGAAGCACGGCACAAGATCGAGACCCGACGCCAGGAACGCCGACTTGGCCTGATTGTAGCGATGCATCAGCCAGGGCATGTCCTGCGGGAAATGCGCGCCGAGCTCCCTGCCCTGCTCGATATGTTCCTCGATCATGTCGAAGATGGTCTTGGTCTGCCCGAGCTTCGGGCCGGCATGCAGGCGGCGGTAAAGGTCGAGAACGTCGGCCTGGATGGTGGCATCGCCGAAATCGGCATTGGTGCAGGCGCGATAGCCTTCGAGGAACTCGCTGATCTCGAGCCCGTCCGCGGCGTCGAAAAAGATCACCTCGGGCGCAACGCCCATGGCGTGGGCGTTGCGCGCAGCCTCGTTGGCGGTCACGCGATCGATGAACATCTCCGAGCCCTCGCCGGGCACCTTGATGAAGTAGCGCCGTCCATCGCCGGATATCTCGACCAGCCAGTTCTGATTCATGAGGCCGCCGACCAGCGGGGTATAGGCCGCCCCCTTGCCGTGCCATTGCGGCACGCGGGCGATCGCCGCCTCGACATTGCACTCGTGGACTGTCGCTCCCTCGCCGAGCTTCCTGCGGACAGTCATGCGATCCTCCGAAGCATCTCGCCAAAGCGCGGCTCCCGGACCGTCATGCGGCAACGCACGAAGCGCCAGCTGGCGAACTTGTAAAACTCAAAGGTGTTGCGCGCCGACCGCGCGGCGAGCACGGCGCCGATCAGGCCCCAGCGCAGATCATCCGCCATGCCGTAGATGCGGGCGCGGCTGAATGCGCGCTCGTCGAATCCGCCGGCGTTGCGGCTGAAGGCCTCGCGCGCCTCCGGTTCCTGCGCGAAGGCTTCGACGAGGAAGCTGCCGAGGTCCTCCAGCGGGTCGGCCGTCGTGGCGCGATCCCAATCGATCAGGCGAACCTCGCCGGTGTCGCTGATCAGGATGTTCGAGACATTGCCATCGCCATGGATTGGCACCGGTTTGATGTCGAGTTTCCTCAAGGCATCGGCCGCAAAACGCAGCTCCTTGACCAGCCATTCCGCATCCGAGGGCAGTTGCGCCTTCGCGGCCTTTGCCGCCTCGTAGAAATGCTCGATCTCATCGAAGACTCCCATGCGCCGCGGCAGAGGCGCCCCTGCTTGGAACAGGCGCCGCGCCGCGATGACCGCGTCGACGATCTTCGGCTCCAGCATCCGCTCCAGCGTGCCGACCCGCCAGCCACGGTTGAGATCCTCCATGACCAGAAGTCCCGCGTCCGGATCCGCCGCAAGCACCTTGGGACCGATACCGAGATCGGATGCGCGTCGGGCCGCCTCGAAGGCGCAGGCGACGTCGATGTAGAGCCTGGCATCCGCATCCATGCTCTTGATGAAGATGCTCTCGCCGCTTCCATTCCTGGTGGCGCGCCAGGGAGCGCCGTCGACCCCGCGCCAGCTTGGCGAGGCGAGGACCGGAATGGCGGGCTCGATCACAATATCGCCCGTCCCCCATCCCGGGAGCCCGGCAATGTAGTTCCGGACCGTGGCGATTTGCGTTCCAGACTGGCTCATGACGACTTCTGATCTCTCGCGGGTGTCGTTCGGCCCGCTTGTCGCGGGCCTCCCGGTTTGATGACAAATTCGATCAAGACAGATGCAAAAGGGATGCCTCGCACTCCACCAAATCATGCCCTTGCGGCAGCGGCACTACCCCGACGGGGGCGACTTTCGCTATCCGGACACTGATCCAGAACACCATTTGTCGAGGCCAAGATGTCTGCTGCGGAACTGATCGGGATGAGCCTTGCGGGGCTGACGGAGGCCTACGCATCGCGCGCATTGTCGCCGGTGGAGGTGTTGCAAACCGTGCTCGGCCATGCCGAGGCGGTCAATTCCGCGATCAATGCGCTGTTCTGCTTCCGTCCGGAGCAAGCCATGGCAAGCGCGCAAGGCTCGGAAGCGCGATGGAAGGCGGGAGCGGCGCTGGGTCCGCTCGACGGCGTCCCCATGACCGTCAAGGACAGCGTCGCCATGATCGGCTGGCCCTATTTTCACGGCATCGGCGCCAACCGTGCCCTGCCGCCCTCCAACTACGATTCGCCGCCGGCGATCGCGCTCCGCGAGGCCGGCGCGGTGATCTTTGCCAAGACCACGATGCCGGATTGCGGGCTGATGGCGTCGGGCATCAGCTCGCTGCACGGCGTTACCCGCAATCCCTGGGGGCTCGCCTGGAATACCGGCGGCTCGTCGGCCGGCGCAGGCGCCTCCGTCGCCGCTGGCGCCGGCTATGTTTCCGTCGGCACCGATATCGCGGGCTCGGTCCGCCTTCCGGCCGCCCATTGCGGACTGGCCGGACTGAAGCCGACCCATGGCCGTGTGCCGCATTTGCCGGCCGACACCATGCGCATGGCAGGCCCGATGGGTCGCAGCGTGGATGATATCGCGCGCCTCCTGACCGTGCTGACGCGGCAGGACGAGCGCGACACCTGGAGCCTGCCCGCCGATGGCGTGCGCTATCACGAGCATCTGAAGCGCGACGTGAAGGGACTGAAGATCGGCGTCCTCACCGACATGGGCTTCGGCATGAAGGCCGAAGCTACGGTTCGCAGCGCGGTCGAAGCGGCCGGCAAGCTGCTCGCGGGCGCCGGCGCGATCGTCGAGCCGTTCACCTCTCCGCTCACCGACGACGCCTATGCGCCGATCGACCTGTTCCTCCAGGTGCGCGGCTATCTCGAATATGCATCGCTGCCGCCGCATGGCGACACCGCACGCGACATCAATCCCTACGTTCGCGCATGGTGCCTTGGTGGGGCGAAACATTCGGGCGCCGACCTCTACCGGGCGCTGGGCCAGATCGCCAAGATGAAGGCGGCGATGCTCGCGGCCTTCGAGGGCTGGGACTATGTCATCGCCCCGACGCTGCCGGTGGTGAATTTCCCGGCCGAGGAGCCCGGCGTGTCGCGCGAGATGCCGCTCGCGCACACGCTGTTCACCGCAATGTTCAACCAGACCTGCCAGCCCGCCTCCACCGTCTGCATGGCATTCGATTCCCGCCATTTGCCGATCGGCGTCCAGGTGACCGGGCACCGCTTCGACGATCTCGGCGTGCTGCAGGTGACCAAGGCGCTGGAAGACATGCGCTCGTTCGCGATGAACTGGCCGTTCAAGCCGCGCCCCTGAGCGCTCAGGCCGCGGCCTGCGCCGGCTCGCCGTCGAGGAGGTGGCAGGCGGCAAAGCGCCCGGGCGCGCGTTCGACCAGATTCGGCGTCTCCAGCCGGCAGCGGCCGAACGCCTTCGGGCAGCGCGAGGCAAAGCTGCATCCCGCCGGGATATCGATCGGGCTCGGCGGCTCGCCCTCCAGCAGGAAGTCCGCGGGGTTGAACGGCTTCTCCTCCAGCGTGGGGGCGGCCGAGAGCAATGCCTTGGTGTAGGGATGCTGGGGATCGAAGAACAGCTCGCGGTTGTCGGCGATCTCGACCATCTCACCGAGATACATCACGGCAATGCGCGTGCAGACCCTGCGCACCATTGCGAGATCATGGGAGATGAAGACATAGGTGAGGTCGTTCTTCTCCTGCAGCTTCGAGAAAAGGTCGATCAGCCTTGACTGCTCGCGTTGATCCAGCGCGGACAAGGTTTCGTCGAGGATCAGCAGCTTGGGATCGAGGATCAGCGCGCGCGCGATCGAGATGCGCTGGCGCTCGCCGGTGGAGAGCGCGTTCGGGAGCTGGTCATAGAGCTCGGCGGCAAGACCGACCTCGGCCATCGCCGCGATGACCCGGCTGCGCAGCTCCGCGCGGGCGACATTGCCGCGGATCAGCAGGCTCTCCTCGATCATGCGGCCGACGGTGGTGCGCGGCGGCAGCGCGTTGTACGGATCCTGCAGCAGCAGCTGGAATTCGCTGCGGGTGCGGATCAGCTGGCGCGGCGACAACGTCCCGAGCGACGTGCCATTGAGGACGATGCTGCCGTTGTCGGGAACCTCCAGCCAGGCCAGTAGGCGTGTGAGGGTCGACTTGCCGCAGCCGGATTCCCCGACGATGCCGAAATTCTCGCGCGGCATGATGTCGAGCGTCACGCCGCGTACTGCCTGCACGTTGCTGTAGGTATTGAACGTCCCCCGCTTGCGTGCGCGATAGGTCCGAACAACGTGTTCCACCTTCATCAGGGGCAATTCGTCTTGCGCTTTGCGGCGGGCCGGCGGGCCCTCCGTGGTCGCCCACATGCGCGGCACGCTGGCAATGGCCTTGCGCGTGTAGTCGGTCTGCGGCGCGGCGAGCAGGTCGGCGAACGCCTGCTGCTCGACGAACCGGCCCTGATGGAGCACGGCCGTGCGGTCCCCGAACTGGCCGAGCGTGGGCAAGGACGACGAAAGGTAGATCGTCGCCATCCTGTGGCGCAGGCACAGGTCGTGCAGCAGCGCCACGATCTGTGCCGCGATGGTGACATCGAGCGGCTGGGTAATGTTGTCGGCGATCAAGACGGCGGGCTCGGCGCAGATCGCATCCACGATCATCGCGCGCTGCATCATGCCGCCGGAAAATTTTGCCGGGTAGTCCCAATAGCGCTCTTTCGGCGATGGAATCCGGACCTCGCCGAGGAGCTGCACGACCCGCTCGCGACATTCGCGCGGATTCCATTCGGGCCTGACGCTGTGCAGCTTTTCCGCGATCTGGGTCCCGACCGGTACCGTCGGATCGAGCGAGCTTTGCGGCTTGGATCCGATATAGGCGATGTCGCGGCCGATCCGCACCTCGCGCGCCCCGGCGCCGAGAATGTCGTGGCCGGCGAACGTGACCCCTCCGGAGCGATACGCCAGACTTTCCGGCAGCCAGTTCGCCAATGCGCGGCTGAGCACGGTCTTGCCGGCGCCGCTTTCGCCATAGATGCCGAAGATCTCCGACGTGTTGAGGCGGAAGGAGATATGATCGAGGATCGGCGCGGCGCCCGGTGTCGCAGAACTGACCGTGAGGTCGTCGACCTCCAGAATGAGCGAGAGATCCATCTCAGAGACCTCCATAGATCCGGTTGCGCGCCTTCTCGAGCGCCGACCCCATCAGGTTGATCGAGGTAAGCGCGATAGCCAGGAACACGCCCGGCGTGGTCGCGATCCACCAGGCATTGATCAGGTATTTGCGGGAGTCGGCGATGATGCTGCCGAAGCTCGGCGTCGGCGGCTGGATGCCGAGCCCCAGGAAGCCGAGGATCGCTTCGAAGATCATCATGCGTGCGACGTCGAGCACGGCGACGAATGCGATCGGCGGCAGGATGTTCGGCGCAGCGAACAGAAACAGGATCCGCCAGTCCCCGGCGCCGAGCACGCGCAGGCCGCGGACATATTCCTTGCCGCGCTCGGTGACCGCGGCGCTGCGCGCCACACGCGCGTAGAGCGGCCAGCCGGACAGCGCCAGCACGATGATGATGGTCGGCACCGTCGGCCGCGACACGCCGAGAATGGTGATCGCCAGGATGATCATCGGAATCGACAATTGGGCATCGGTGATCCGCATGATGACGGTGTCCCACCATTTGCCCTTGAAGCCGGCAAACAGGCCAAGGCCGCAGCCGATGACGAAGATGAGCAGGACCGTGACGACGCCGACCAGCAGCGAATAGCGCAGGCCGATCAGGCTGCGCATCAGCATGTCGCGGCCGAGCTGATCCGTACCCAGCGGATGATCCCAGGTCCATTTGTCGCCGAGAAAGACCGGCGACATGAACTTGTCCTTCACCACCATCTTGGTCGCACTGATCGAGGACACCTCGGGATAGATGGCCGAGGCCAGCACCAGCGCCATGAAGATGATGAAGCCGATCTTGAAGCTCGGCATGCGCCAGGCGGCGGCCATGATGCGGCGGTTGACCGAACGGGTTGGGGCCGCCGGTAAGGCGGGCTCCTCGGCGATGATCGTGGTGGCCGTCATGATCAGATCTCCACGCGGGGATCGATCAGATAAGCGACCAAATCCACGATGATATTGATGAAGACAAAGACGGCGCTGGTGGTGATGGCGATGCCCTGGATGACTGGAAAGTCGCGCCCGACGACGGAGACCACGGTCAGATTGCCGAGGCCAGGATAATCGAAGATGTATTCGATCACGAGAACGCCGCCGATCAGCGTCGAAAGCTGGATCCCGAGCAGGTTGACCAGCGGCACTGCCGCGTTGCGTAGGGCGTGCGAATAGACGATGCGGCGGCGAGACAGGCCGCGCACCCGCGCCTCATCGATGAACGGCGCTTGCATGACCTCGCCGAGTGAGGTCGTCAGCGTGCGGATGATGAAGGGGGCGATCTCCACCGCGAGCACGAAGGCCGGCAGGATGACATAGGAAAATCCCTGGTAACCGAGCGCCGGCAGCACCTTCAGTTTCACCGACAGAAACAGGATCAGAACGATCGCGAGCCAGAAATTCGGAATCGAGACGAACAGCGACTGCATTCCGAACGCCAACGCATTCTGCCAGCGATGCTGGTGCAGCCCGCCCGCGATGCCGATCGGAAACGACAGCAGTAGCGCGAACACGAGCGCCATGCCGCCCAGTTGCAGCGTGAACGGCAGGCGTTCGAGGATGAGATCGATCACCGGCGCCATATCCGACTTGGTCGGGTCAACATACTGCCCGCCGGTCGCGATCATGCCGCTGCGCGGCCGCAAATAGGATTGCCCGAGATCGCCCTGTACCAGCCCGCGCATGTACCGACCATATTGCACGATGATGGGGTCGCGCAGCCCCATCTTGGTCGCGACCTTCTCGACCACGTCGGCCGGCGCCATGCCGCCGACGATCAGGCGCACGGGATCGCCCGGCACCACGCGCAGCAGCGTGAAGATGATCAACGAGGTGATGAAGACAATCAGGATGCCCTGCGCGATCCGCTTGACCAGGAATTCCAGGATCAACATCGAGAAGAGCTACCTTTGCAATTCATGAGGACCAGGCCCGACCCGTCCGGCCTGCGTCCGCGAACCGGCAGGTCGGGCGTACCCGGCCTGCCGAGCAATCATCATGCCAGTGTTGCCTTGGTCATGTCCTGCATGCCGTTCGGATAGATGTACAGACCATCCAGCTTCTTGCTGTAGGCATGGATGAAGACCGAGGTGAACAACGCGAGCGCCGGGGCCTTCCTGGCGATGGTCGGCAGCGTCTCGGTCTGCAGGATCTTCTTGCGCTCCTCGATTGTCGTGGCGTTGCGCTCCTTGTCCAGCACTGCGTCGATGTCCTTGTCGACGATGCCGGTGATGCGCTTGGAGGAGGAGTGGAAGTGGGTGCGCAGGACGAGATCCGGCTCGGGCGAACCGGTGCACCAGCCGCAGTCGATCATGTTGCCCTCACCGCCGCCGGGCTTGTCGTAAAGCAAATTGCCCCATGCAGCGACTTCGAGCGTCTGCAGATTGACCTTGAACCCCTGCTCCTGGAGCATGCCGGTAATCAACTCGGCATATTCCTTCGTCTTCGGATAGAAGCCGACCGACGTGTAATAGGTGAGCTCGGGTAGGCCCTGGCCTTTGGGGAAACCGGCCTCCGCGAGCAGCTTCTGCGCCTTGTCCGGATCGAATTCAGGATAGTCGGCCACCTCGGCATAGCCGAACTTGACCGGCGAGATGTGCGCCTTGGAATAGATGCCGGAGACGCCGAGCACGTCGAGCACCTGCTTGCGGTCGATCGAGTAGCATGCGGCGAGGCGAATGCGCGGATCGTCGAACGGCTTCTTCGAGCAGCGGAAGAACAGGTATTTGTTTTCGACTGAAACCGCCTTGTGGATGCTGAAGCGGGCATCCTTCGAGATGGTCTCGACCTGCTCCTGCTCGAGCCGCTCGATGATGTCGGCCTCGCCGTTCAACAGCGACAGCGTGCGCGTCGTGGTGTCACCGACAAAGTGATACTCGACACCCGGGATCTTCGCTGCGCCGAGGAAGAAGTCGGGGTTGGCGGCGAGAACGGTGGTGTCGCCTTTCTGCTCGACATATTTGTAGGGGCCCGTGCCGTTCATGCGCGCCGAGAGCTGCGCCTTGTTGGCAACGTCCTTGGCCGACATGATCGGCAGGAAGGACGACAGGTAGTAGTAGAGCGTCGCCGGATAGCCCTGCGCCTTGGTGTTGATGTGGCAGGTGTAGTCGTCGACGACGTCGACGGTGACGAGACCGGGGTACCACTGCGCCGGACGATCGGGTTGGCAGCCATATTCATAGGTCGCCTTGACGTCGGCCGCTGTGAACGGGGTCCCGTCATGAAATTTGACGCCCTTCCTGAGTTTCACCTCCATCGTATAGGTGTCGATGGGCTTCATCGATTCAGCCAGCTCGAAGATCAGCTCGTCCGGCTTCTCCGGCCGCATCGGCGCCCGCGTCAGATAGCCGAACACAAAGCCCTCGACGATGAGCTGGCCGAGATTGGTACTGTCTCTTATACACATAGTTCGTCGGCAGCGTCAGATGTGTATAAGAGACAGCCCTAACATCAAGTCTCTGCGGTTGATCATATGGTAATCCCTCGATGATTTCGGCAACGCTGAAACTGCTCTCGAGGCCGCAAGGCACTCAGCCGTTTCGATCGTCTTGCACAAATCGTGGCTTTCACGCCCGCAAAGCCTAGACCAAAGGCCGCAATCGCCCGATTCCTGCTGCTCCACGATTCCGTTGCTGACACTCCCGGGGCGCCGCAGTCGCGCACCGAGATTTTCCGCTCCCGGAAGCATGGCGCACAACGGCAAGGCAAGGACGCCTCTCCAATGTGCAGCACACAAATGATGGATGCACAGAGCAGCAACGCCATGCCGGCAACCATATGATCACGCTCGCGGAACTGAACGGAATCCCAGCATTGGAACAGCGTGTTGCTCTGGCCGACCATCCCATTCGCGGCATCATCTCGGATCTCGACGGCGTCGCCTATCGCGGCGACACTCCGATCGAAGACTCCGTCAAGGCATTTCGCGGATGGAGCGAGCGGGGCCTGCCCTACGCGTTCGTCACCAACAATTCGACGAAATCCGCCGCGCAATTTGCCGCCAAGCTGAGCCGCATCGGCATTCCGGCCGAGCCGTCACAGGTCTTCACGACGATTTCGGCGGTCACGTCCCTGCTCGAACGGCGCTGGCCGCGCACCACGCCAGTGTTTGCGATCGGCGAACGACCACTGCTCGAGGCGATCGAGGACAGTGGCTATCGCCTGACCTGCGTCGAGCCCAAGATCGTCGTGCTCGGATTCGATGCCGCGCTCGACTACGCCAAACTGCGCACCGCGGTCAGGGCCGCACTCGCCGGCGCAACCGTCATCGCCACCAATCCCGATGTCCTGACGCCGGTTCATGACGGCTACGATCCCTGCGTCGGCGTGATCACGGCCGCGGTTGCGGCCGCCGTGCCCAATACCAAGCCGATCGTGCTAGGCAAGCCGCAACCGCTCCTGATCGAACAGGCGCTGGCGCATCTCGGCACTGCCCGGCATGAGACCGTCATGGTCGGCGACCAGCTCGGCACCGATATCGCGGCAGGAAAGGCCGCCGGCATACGGTCGATCCTGCTCACCAGCGACGTCCCTTTCATTGCGGTTGCGGGCGTCGTTCCCGATCGCATCATCGCGAGCCTTCTTGACCTCGCGCCCGCCGAGACGGTCGGTTGGCCGCGATGATGACTCCTGGCCTCATCGAGAGCATGCAGGCCTCTCTCGCCGCGAGCCTGCCGCGCTGGGGACTATCATCGCAATCGACGCTCGCCTTTCTCAGCCATTCCGAGAACACCACGTTTCTCGTGCAGGATCCGGCCTCGCGGCAAAAACTCGTGTTGCGCGTGCAGCGGCCCGGCTATCACTCGCCGGACGAGATTGCGTCCGAGCTCGCCTGGATCGACGCCTTGATCGCAGACAACGTGGTGCTCACGCCGCGCCCGGTCGCCGATCGGGAGGGACACCTGTTGTGCCCCATTCCCCTGAGCGGCGCGACGCGACACGTCGTTGCGTTCGAATTCCTCAGCGGCAAGGAGCCGGACGCCTCGGACGATCTGGCCACCTGGTTCGGCAAGCTCGGCGCGACCAGCGCGCGGCTTCACGCGCACAGCCGCCGATGGACAATGCCATCAACGTTCCAGCGCAAAGTCTGGGATTTCGATGCCATGCTGGGCCGCCGGCCACTATGGGGTGACTGGCGCGCCGGTCTTGGCCTGCGCGACGATGGCCGCAGGCTGTTGCAGAGGGTCGCCGACCAACTTGAACGGCGCATCGAGGCTTACGGACGGGACGAGCAGCGGTTTGGCCTCGTTCACGCCGACCTCCGCCTCGCCAACCTGCTCGTCGAAGGCGATCGGCTCGGCGTCATCGACTTCGACGATTGCGGCTTCTCGTGGTTCTTCTATGACTTCGCCGCGGCCGTCAGCTTCATCGAGCACGAGCCGGTGATAGACCTGCTCCAGCAGTCGTGGCTTGCGGGATACCGGACCGTCGCACCGGTCTCGCGCGACGACGAGGCCATGCTGCCTGCGTTCGTGATGCTCAGGCGCATGCTGCTGACGGCCTGGCTCGCTTCGCATTCGGACACCGAAACCGCACGACGCCTGGGTACGGGCTACACCGACGGAACGGTCGCGCTCGGCGACCGGTTCCTGCGCGGATTGTGACGCGGAATTTCGCGATCAGCCGCGGCGCGCCTGCCCTCTTCTCCAGTGTTGTTGCTCCCGGACTCCAGAATGCCACAACAGATGTTTCCTCGCCGGCTTTGATCCGCGAATGATGGGCGCGCGTTCGGACATCGGGCGTCCGAAGCGGACTTAACCAGCGAGCGTGGGCGGCGTCAGATGGATATCCAGGCTTATTTCGAGGAGTGGTCCTGCGAGCCCGGCGATGTCGTCCGGCTCGCGATCAGCACGCCGCACGCCTCCGCCCGCGCAAGCCTCGTGCGACTGGTCTCGGGTCCCGGGCGCGACGAAGCGATCGAGGGCAAGGTGATCGATTTCTCGTCGGTGCTCGACCGCACCGTTTCCGGCGGCGTGCAATCCACAATGGTCGGCTCGCACGCCGAATTTCCGCTTCCCTCACCGATCAACGATGCGGCGATCAGCGTCCATTGCTGGGCATGGCCGACCGTCCCCGAGCGGAGCGCGCCGCAGGCCATCTGGTCGATTGGCGACGTTGCGCTCGTCATCATCTCAGGCGGTCTTGCGCTTCGAATGGGCAGCGCAACGCTCGCGGTCTTGCCGGATGCGATCATCGCCAAACACTGGTATTCGATCCTGACTTCCATCGGCGACGGCGAGGTCTGCATCGACCTCAGGCGTCTTGATGCCAAGGTTGGGGCACAACGCACGCTCTGCGCGGCAACCGGCGCGACGGCAAATGCGGCGACGCTCCTGCTCGCGGCGGCCGGCATCGGCCGGTCCGGGTCGCCGCTGGAGCCGTATAACGGCAAGATCGACTCGCCAACGCTGCACCTCGCGAAGCCATCCGCCGAGATGATCGCCGCATGGCACGCAGGGAAGACTCCCACGCAGCCGGCATGGGCAGCATGGAAACTCGGCAGGGACTTCGCGTCAGAGACGATTGAGCCGGACGCTGGAGGCAAACAGGGGCACCTTGTCAACGGCGTCGAGCGCGGTGTGACCGGACGCAACTGGGACGGGCGAAGCGACTCCTTCGTCGAAGTTCCCGAGCAGTACTGTGCGCTGCAATTCCACGACGACGACATGGTGGATGCCGGCTGGAGGTATAATCTCGAATTCCGCCTGCCGGAGGACCTTCAAAGCGGAGTCTACGCAGTTCGGCTCGAGGCCGGCGGAAGCCGCAATCATTTTCCGCTGTTTGTCAGGCCAGTCCTAGGCACTTCGGCACCCGTGCTGTTCCTGGTGCCGACCAACACCTATCTGGCCTATGCGAACGACCACCTGGCCTCGCTCGATTTCTCATCGGTGATGCCTCATGACAAGGTGGTGCCCGAGGACGAACAGTACCTGTTCTCACATCCGGAGCCGGGCCGCTCCTGCTACGATACCCATGCCGACGGAACGCCGGTTCGCTATTCGAGCCGCAGACGGCCGCTGTTCAACGTCCGCCCTGGTTTTCCGAACTGGCTAACGGGCTCGTACCGTCACTTTCCCGTCGACATGTACATCATCGAATGGCTGGAGCAACTCGGCATCGAATACCACGTCGCAACCGACGAAGATTTCGAACGTGGCGGGCGCAACCTGGCCGACCGGTACGCGGCGATCGTCACGGGCTCGCACCCGGAATACTGGACACGAACCGGCCTCGATATCCTCGACGGATACCTGCATGACGGCGGACGGGTCATGTATCTTGGCGGCAACGGCTTCTACTGGGTGACGAGCCGGCTCGGTGCAAAGCCCTGGGTCATCGAGGTGCGCCGCGACAACAGCGGCACGCGCTGCTGGGATGCCCCCTATGGCGAACGGACCCATGTTGCGACGACTGAAGCCGGCGGCATCTGGCGCACGCGCGGCCGCGCCCCGAACAAGATGCTAGGCGTGGGCTTTGCATCGGAGGGATGGTCGAGGGGCTGCGGATATCGACGTCTGGAGGCGAGCTACAATTCGCCCGCCGCGAAATTGTTCGACGGCATCACTGAGGAAATCGTCGGCGATTACGGCTATGTGCTGGGTGGAGCAGTGGGAGACGAGGTCGACAGGTACGACGTTGCGCTCGGAAGCCCCGAGCATGCCTATGTGCTCGGGACTTCGACCGGGCTTGGCAACGAGTATCAGCTCGTCATCGAAGATCTCACACTTTCGCTTCCGGATCAGGGAGGCGCACAGCGGCCTGACGTGGTGAGATCGGACATGGTCCTGTTTCCGATCGATGGAGGCGGCTGGGTGTTTTCGGTCGGCTCCATCGCCTATGCCGGCACCCTGGCCTGGAACGGCTGCGACAACGGTCTTTCGCGCCTGACGGCGAATATACTCAGGGCCTTCACCGGCAAGGAGCCGGTGCTCGGAGCATGAGACCGTCAGCGCGACTTCGCCCCTGAAACGAAAGGTCAACGACCTTCGTTCGCCCCTCAGAATGGTCTGGTTGCAGGTTCGAGTCCTGCTGGGCCCACCAAGACACGCTGAGCCGCTACCGTTTCAATAGGCGCGCGCGAAGTCACCCTCCTGCTTGATATCGGTGAATACAGGAAAGCGCGCCTTCCATGGCGTGCCCTTGGCCGTCGTCAGCCTGTTGAGCCGCTCAAGCACGCCGAGACCATCCTTGCGCAGGCTCGCCGAAACCGCCGTAAGGTCCGGAAAATTCTTCAGGACGGCATCGAGCCAGATGGTGCGGCCCGCCAGGAAACCGCCCGCGCCGGCGGCATAGGCGAAGTCGAGGACGCGTTCGAATTTTTCCGGCGCGGCGCCGCCCGACAGCAAGACCCAGGGAATGCTTCGCTCACGGCAGATATCGCCGATCGCATCGAATTCCTTCTGCGCGGCCCTGGCTTCGGCGCTGCCGTCACGGGCCGGCAGGCTGTTTGCCGCGAGAGGGCTCTCAAGCTTCAGGAGATCGACGCCGTATTCGGGCTTGGCAAACTCGCGCACGCTATCGATGACGAGGCCCGGGAGCTTGCCAGGCGATTCCACATAATCGGCGGTGTGATTGGCGCTACCAAGGAACGGATAGACCAGCAGTTCAAGAACATAGGGAACGTCGTGGCGGGCGCACTCCTCGCCAATCTCGCGCACGAAGCGCTTCTGATGCTCGTTTACCGCCGCGTCCGCATCCGGCCGATACCAGGCCAGCACCTTGACGGCGTCGCCGCCCATGGCGCGAATTTTCCCGACACTCCAGTTGGCGATCGCGCGCGACTTGCGACCGCCCGCGGTCTCCTCGACGCGATGCTCCTCCAGCGTCATGATCAGGCCGCAGCGCGGCGGCAACAGATCGATCGCGGCGGGCACGGCAAAATTCGGGTCGAACAACATCGAGCTGCAATGCGGCGCAAGGTTTTCCACGAGGAGCCGCTTGGCCGCGGTGACGTCGGAATATTCGACCTGATCCCGCGTGATTCCCTTCGCCTTCGCAATGGCATCGAACAGCGGCGGCCGCTGATCCAGCGCGACCATGCGAAAGTGGCCTTCCGCGTCAGCAAGGCGGCCCAGCCCGCGGTTCTTTCCAATCGTTCTCATGGCTTCGTCCTCATGAATGCAACACACTCGTTGATGGTAGGGATTCCGTTGCGGCCACCGGGGTGGCGACATTTCATCGCGGCCGTGGCTGCAGAAAACGCCATGGCGTTGCGCACTTCGAGACCGGCGCCGATCGCCAGCGCATAGGCGCCATGAAAGACATCGCCTGCGCCGGTGGTATCGACGACATCGACCACATAGGCGGCGTGCCGGTGCAGCTGGCCATTCTCGTACCAGCTCACACCATCCTCGCCGCGCGTGACGGCAACGACGCGGCAGCCGAAACGCGCGAGCGCCGCGAGAGATTCGTCTTTGACAGATCCGGCGAAAGAAGCGAGCGCGGGCTCGGAGAAGATCGCGTGGTCGGTCAGGGGCAGCAGTCGCTCGAACACCTCGGCATCAGCCATGTCGCCGTCGAGCACCGTTGGAATGCCGCGCGCACGCGCCTCGCGAAACAGCGTCGCGGCACCCTCCACCCAGCGCGGGTCGGCCAGCACCGAGGATGCGCGAGCGACGGCTTCAAGCGGAAGCCAATCGGCCGCATCCGGAAAGAAACCGCGGAAGTTCACGATCTGCCGCTCGCCCGAACTGTCGACAATGATCCCCGAGACCGATGAGCGGCCATCGGGGAACAGCCGGAAATTCTCGACGTCGACCCCTTCGGCAGCAAAGGCCGACCGCATCTCGTGCCCGGCGGCATCGTCCCCTGCCCGTCCCCAGAACGCGACGGAGGCACCGAGCCGTGCGACCGCGACCGCGGCATTGGCGGCCATTCCGCCGCCAATAGTACCGTAGTCGATGGCCTTTATCTTCTCGCTGTTGCCCGCAAAGAGCCGATCGACGCGCCAGACCTGATCGAGCGCGGATAGCCCAAGGCAGATCACCTGGACACGCCTGGCTCCGGACGCCACATCCGCGAGCGCCGAAAGATCTCCGATATCCGCCGACGCGCTCACCGCAAGACCTGCCCATTCGCTGCATCGAACAAATGCGTCTTGCGCGGCTGCGGCCGCAAGCTGAGGCGATCGCCGAGCTTTGGTCGCAACGACGGATCGACCCTTGCAATCGCGGAGACGCCTGCGAGATCGAAATGAATCAGCGTATCCGAGCCGAGCGGCTCGACGAGCTTGACGTTGATGGCAACGCCGTCGGCCGTATCAGTGGCCGCGACGAAATGCTCGGGGCGAACGCCGAGGATCGCGCTGCCGGCCCGGCGCAACCGGCTTGCGGTCTCGCCATCCAGCGGCACCGCCGTTGCGCCTTGCAAAAGGTTCGCGCGCTCCCCACGCCATTCGACCGGGAAGAAGTTCATGGCGGGCGAGCCGATGAAGCCGGCGACGAACTGGTTGGCCGGCCGCTCGTAGACCGTCTCCGGCGTGTCGTATTGCTGGATCGTCCCGTTCTGGAGCACCACGATCCGGTCGGCCATCGTCATGGCCTCGATCTGGTCGTGAGTCACGAAGACCATGGTGGTCTTGAGCTCCTGCGATAGCGCCTTGATCTCGGCCCGCACCTGCCCGCGCAGTTTTGCGTCGAGGTTGGACAGCGGCTCGTCGAACAGAAACGCCTTGGGATTGCGCACAATCGCACGGCCCATGGCGACGCGCTGGCGCTGTCCGCCGGAGAGCTCCTTCGGCTTGCGATCGAGATAGGGCTCGATGTGCAGCAGCGCGGCGGCACGCTTGACGCGCGCATCGATCTCCGCCTTCGGCGTTCCCCGCAACTCCAATGCGAACGACATATTGTCGTAGACGCGCATGTGCGGATAGAGCGCGTAGTCCTGGAACACCATCGCAATGTCGCGCTGTGCAGCCTGCACGCCGTTGACGCGCTTGTCGCCGATGTAGAGGTCTCCGGACGTGATCGGCTCGAGACCCGCGATGATTCGTAGCAGGGTCGACTTGCCACATCCGGATGGCCCCACAAAGACGACGAATTCATGGTCCGCGATCTCCAGATTGAGATCGGGGATCACGGTGAAACTGCCGTAGCGCTTGACGAGGTTGCGGATCGAGATCGAGGCCATGATCGCTTAATCCAGCGCCAGTACCGGCTTGATCAGCTCGCCCTTGGCAAAGCGGGCGAAATTCTCAGGCAAGGCCAACAGGCTGAACTCGCCGTCGACGAGGACGCGGTATTCATCCTTGAACCTGCGCAGCAGCTCGATGTTCGGCTCGAAATCCGAGACCGGGAAATAGAAGGTCCGGATCATGTAGAAGTCCTTGCGGCGGAACACCTTGCCCTCCTCGATGGTCCAGGGCGCAGCGTTCTCGCCGACCAGCACCAGCGCACCGCGCGGCAGGACAAGCTCGATGCCGAGATTGCGCGCCGCATGCGCGCCGGAGCACTCCATAATGAGAGCGAAGCGCTGCGAGGTGTCGCCTACGGGATGCGCCTTCGCGCCGAAGGATTGCGCGATCTTCAACCGCGTCGCATTGGGGTCGGCGACGTAGATGTCGTTGTAGCCGAGTGCGCGCAGCGCCAGCACGACGCCGAGACCGACCGGCCCGGCGCCCATGACAAGAACAGGTCCGGCCTCACCCGGCGGCACCACGCGGCTGACGAAGCGCACGGCGTGGCCCGACGTGCCGATGGTGTCGAGCAGCAGCGGCGCGAGGCTGTCCTCGATATCGTCAGGCACCGGCAGCAAACAGTTTTCCGGCACCGGCACATATTCGGCATAGCCGCCCGGCCTGTTCCAGCCGATCAGGCTGGAGACTTCCAGGCACATCTGGGTGTCGCCGCGTTTGCAGGCCGCGCAGTGGCCGCAGTGGAGCGGAATATAGACGGCACAGCGGCGACCATGCAGCCGGTGACCGGGCTGCTCGACCATGCCGAAAATCTCATGGCCGGCGGTGAACTCGGCGCCCTTGTGCCAGAGCTTGAAGTCGGAGCCGCACAATGCGGTGCGCGAAACGCGCACGAGCACTTCACCTGTGCCGACGTCAGGCATTGCCACGCGCTCGATGGTGATGCGGTCGTTGCCGTGGAAGACCGCGGCCTGCATGATCGAATTCGGACGGGGTGACACGTTCATCAGATACCTAGCCTTTCACCGCACCGAGCGTCAGTCCCGATACCAGCCAGCGCTGAACCAGGGCCGCCAGCACCAGCGGCGGCAGCGCGATCAGCGTCGCTGCGGCCATGAGGGCGCCCCATTGCGTCGAGCCTTCGCCGATGAAGTTGAAGGCCGCCGCGATCAGCGTCTTGGTGTCGCCGTTGGAGAGCACCAGCGCAAACAGGAAGTAGTTCCACGAGAAGACGAAGGCGAGGATCGCAGAGACGGCGACACCGGACGCCACCAGCGGCAGCGCGATGCGCCAGAGGATGCGCGTGACGCTGCACCCGTCGACCTGCGCCGCGTCGAAGACGCTGCGCGGGATGCCGTCGAAGGATGGCAGCAGCACCCAGATCACGATCGGCAGCGTGATGACCGCGTGGCTCAGGATCAGCGCGGTGTAGGAGCCGATCATGCCGACCTGCCGGAACATGACGTACCACGGCAGCAGGAACAGCGTGCCGGGCGCCATGCGCGCGGCGAGCGTCAGGATCGCCGGCCACGAGATCCGTGTCCAGGAGACGGCGAACGCGGCGGGGATGCCGAACAGTAGGCCGAGCGCTGTCGAGCCGACGGTGACGATGAGGCTGTTGAGCGCATAGCTGAGGAACGGCGTGGTCTTCGTCAGCTCGACATAATTGTCGAGCGTTGGCGTAAAGATCAGCGTCGGCGGATAGGCCGTGACCTCGAACGACGGCTTGAACGAGGACAGCACCATCCAGACCGTCGGCGCCATGATGAGCACGCCGGCCAGCACGAGCTGCACGGTGTTGAGCCAGCGGATCCAGCGGTCGGTGTTGGCGGCATCCGTCATGACATCACCACGCCACTGCGCCGCGCAGGCGGTTGAAGGCGAGCACGGCGCCGAACACGATCGCCGTCAGCGTCAGCATCAGGGCGCTGGCGTAACCGATGTTGAAGAACTCGAAACCCACCCGGAAGCCGTAGATGTTGAGCGTGTTCGAGGCGTTGCCGGGGCCGCCCTGGGTCGTGATGTAGATGATGTCGAAGAAACGCAGGAGATCGACGCTGCGCAGGATGGCAGCGGTGACGATGGTCGGCAGCAGCAGCGGCAGCGTGATGCGCTGGAAGGTCTTGAACGGCGAAGCCCCGTCGATCTGCGCCGCTTCGTAGACGCTTGGCGGCAGGGATTGCAGGCCGCCCAGCACGATCAAGGCGACGTACGGTGTCCACTGCCAGCTGTCGATCAGAGCGACGGTCGGAATGACCCAGGTCGGCGACGCCAGCCAGTCCGACGGCGGCAGGCCGAACGACTGGAGGATGTAATTGGCCGCACCCAGCGAGGGATCGAGGATCACCAGCCACATCATGCCCGCCACCACCGGCGGCATCATGAACGGGGAGATGAACAGCGAGCGCACGATTCCCGGCAGGCGCTTGGCGTGAAACAACACCAGAGCCAGCCACACGCCGAAGACGAGCTGGAGCACCAGCGACAGCACATAGAGCGCTATGGTGACCCAGAGCCCGTGCCAAAACTCGTAGTCGGAGATCAGCTTTGAGTAATTGGCGAGACCCGCGAAGGACTGCTTGCCGGTCGAGGAGAATGTCTGGAAGCCGAGCCAGATCGTATAGACGACCGGAAACGCGATCATCGCGACCGTGAAGATCACGGCCGGCGCCGATAGCGCCGACATTTCCAGCTTTTGCCGGTCCTGCGTGAGTGTCGCAGCCGCGTCCGACATGCATCCGTTTCCTTGAGAGTGAGGCGCCGGCACGCACAAGCCTGCCAGCATCAAGCGGTTACTTCTGGGCGATCAGCGCATCGAGCGCCTTGTCGGCATCAGCACAGGCTTGGTCGATCGGCTTCTGCTTCAAGATCAGGTCCTGCACGGCCTGGCCGATGAACTCTCGGGATTCCGGATTGGCTATGATGGGATAGCCGACCTCGGAGGAGCCCTTCGTGGCCAGCACGTCGAGCGCAGCCTGCCATTCCTTGCGGACCGGTTCCTCGTCGATCCACTTGCGATACTCGGGATCCTTGGCAACCGACGGCCGCGGCGGGGCAATGCCCTGGAGCGCCATTTTCTTCTGCACCTCGGGGCTGGTCGCCCACTGCACGAAGTACCAGGCCGCGTCCGGCTGTTTGCTGTGCGAGGACACCGCCATGCCCCAGCCGATCGTGGTCGGCACCTGGCCGGCCTCGCCTGCCGGGAACGGCAGCAGGCCGGTGTCCTTAAGGCGCGCGCCGCCCTCCATCACCGTGCGCAACTCATTCGAGGATTCGAACGCCATCGCGGCGCGGCCGCTGCGGTAGAGCGCCGAAATCTGCTGGAAGCTGTAGTTGACCACACCCGGCGGACCGAAGTCGCGCAGCAGCCGGCTATAGGTGTCGAGTGCTTCCTTGCCCTTGGCCGAGCAGAGGTTCGACTTGCCGCCTGCGATGTAGCTGCCGCCGATGTTGTGCAGCATGTTGCTGAAGGTGTAGGCAACCGCGGGCTTGAGGCCACGCGAGACAAAGGGCGTGACAGCGCTGTCGCAGGCCTTGATCTTCTCGGCGGCCGCCGCGACATCCTTGATGGTCTTTGGCGCCTCAAGGCCGCACTTCTTGAAGATATCGGTGCGGTAATAGAAGATCGGACCTTCGATGTTCATCGGCATGCTGGTCAGCTTGCCGCCGAAGGTCGCAGCCTTGAGCAGGGCCTGGCTCAAGCCGGCCGGGTCGTATTCCTTGGCCACCTCGTTCTTGGCCATCGCAGTGAGATCACCGTACCAGCCGGCCGCGGCGAACTGCTCGCCCTCGCGCGAAGGCAGCGTCATGAACACGTCAACCTCGTCGCTGTTCGCATTCATGACGGTAACCAGACGCTGGCGCATCTGCTGTTCCTGATAGCCGTCGACCTTCAGGGTCATGCCGGTCAGCTTCTCGAAATCGGCCTTGTAGGTCAGCAGCGCCTGCGCGACCGGATTGTTATTGGCGAGAAAGGTGACGGTCCTGCCCTTGAACTTCATCCAGTCGAAATCGGCTGCATGAGCCTGCGCGCTGACGGCGACAATCGCGAGAACGGGCAACGCGACGTGCGTCGCGAACATCCTGGCCTTCATCGAACTCTCCTCCCGGCTGGCCGCCTTAAGCTGGCGGGCCATTTGAACGCGGCTTGAAAACGGTTACAATCTAGACCTCACATTGGTTGTGTCAAGCAATGGACAAACCGAATATTCTGCGGCAAATTTACGAGATTACCGCTACCGCGCGGTTTGCTCCATCGAATGTAACGTTACATTGATGCGATTGACCAACGCCAAATCCGTGAAGCAGGGCATCCGCGCCGTGGCGGCCCGCGCCGGCGTCTCAACGGCCTCGGTGTCGCGCGCACTCAACAATCCCGATGCGGTAAGCCCTTCCTTGCGGGCGCGCATCGAACAGGCCATCGATGCGCTCGGCTACATTCCGCATGCGCCGGCGCGCATTCTGTCGTCACGGCGCTCGCGCACTCTTGGCGCGATCGTTCCGACAATCGACAACACGATGTTCGCGCGCGGCATCGCCTCGCTCCAGCAGTATCTCTCCTCGGTTGGATACATGCTGTTTCTCACCACGAGCGGCTACGATCTCGACGTCGAATTGCAACAAGCGCGCAATCTGATCAGCCGCGGCGTCGATGGACTTGTGCTGCGCGGTGATTGCCATCACGACGGACTGCGCAAGTTGCTTGCGGACAATGCGGTTCCCTTCATCAATGTCGGCATCTACCAGCCTGATCGGCCCCACCCTTGCGTCGGAACGAACAACGAAGCGGCCGCCCATCGCGCCGCCGCGCACGTCATCGAACTTGGCCACCGCCGCATCGGGATCGTCTCGGCGCTTCAGCGCAACAACGACCGCGCCAGCGCTCGCGTCGCCGGCTTTCGCCGCGCGCTCACCGAGAACGGCCTGGAGCTTCCTCCGCAATGGCATGTCGAGGTGCCCTACACGCTGGACGACGCGCGCGAAGCGGCCCGCTATCTCCTCAACCTGAAGGATCGTCCGACCGCCGTCGTCTGCGGCAACGATGTCATCGCCTACGGCGTGTTGCTCGAGGCGGAGCGCGATGGATTTTCGGTGCCGCGCGACCTGTCGGTGGTCGGCTTCGACGATCTCGACTGGAGCCGCCATTTGCGGCCGAGCCTGACCACGATCCACGTACCGACCGGAGAAACCTGGCAGCGCGCCGGGGAATATCTGGTGCGCAGCCTCGCCGGCGAGCAGACCATCATGCATCGCGAGATCGACTTCTCCCTGGTGGTCCGTGAATCGACGGCTCCCCCTCTCAAATCCTGAAGCGAGACCCCTCCAATGCGCTCAAACTTTTCTCTTGCGCCCGACTTCCATGCCGTGGTGATCGGCGGCGCCGGCGACATTGGCGCCGCAATCAGCCATCAGTTTTGCGACCTCGGCGCGACCGTGACCGCAACGGCGGCCAACGAGACCGATCTGGCGCGCACCCTGCTGAAATCGCGCCCCGGACTCACGCTCGCAACACTCGACGTTACGAACGACGACGCCGTCGCCTCTTTCGCCCGGCAGCACAAGCGCGTCGATGCGCTGGTCAACTGCGCGGGAATTCTCGCCCGCGACAAGGAATACGAGATCGAGACCTTCATGAAGGTGCTCGACGTCAATCTCACGGGCACCTTTCGAACCTGCATGGCGTTCCGTCCGCTTCTCGCCGAGAGCAAGGGCTCGATCGTCAATCTTGCCTCGATGAATGCGACATTGGCGCTGCCGCGAATCCCGGCTTATTGCGCCAGCAAGGGCGGTGTCGTGATGCTGACCAAGGCGCTCGCCTTGGCATGGGCCGAGCAAGGCATCCGGGTCAATGCGGTTGCGCCCGGCTATATCGAAACGGCGATCAATGCAGCCGGCCGCACCGATCGCGCGCATTATCAGCGCATCGCCGACCGCACCGCGTTCAAGCGCTGGGGTCAGCCGGAGGACATTGCGGGAGCCGTCGCGTTCCTCTGCATGCCGGCATCACAATACGCGACCGGCACCGTCGTCGCGGTGGATGGCGGGTTTCTTGCCGGATGAGCCAGGAAACCAACGAATACGGCCTGCATAATGTCGCCGGAAATGTCTGGGAATGGTACGAGGACCGCCTCGCACCGCCGGGAGTCCCCTTGAATCGCGAGCCTGCACCGAACCGCTCGACGCGCGGCGAATCCTTCCTCAGCGACGAGTCCTGCGGCAGCCGCCACCACTTCGCAGCACGAAACCCCAACGCGTCGGTCGGCTCGTCAAGCAAGATCGGCTTCCCTGTCGCGCGCACCGGGCCGCTGCGGAGCCCGGCATAGGATGACGCTGGCGACAAATGCGGCGAAGCCGGCCCCTGCTCCCGGCACCCGTCTGTTGCCGCAGTTCTTGCGCAATTTCGTGCGCAATCGCGAGACCGGCCTCGTGCTGGTCGGCATTGTCGTCGGGTTGCTGAGCGGCGTCCTCGTTGCCGCGATCTCGGGCCTCAGCCAGGCCTCGCACGCACTGCTGTTCGACATTCCCCTCGACGCACATCTCAGCGCCACCGGCGTCATTTCCTGGCAGCGCACACTGCTGATCCCGGCAGTTGGCGGCCTGGTCCTGGCGCTGATCGGGCTGTACTTCGCGCGGCGCGTGAAGGGACAACAGCTCGCTGACGCCATCGAAGCCAACGCGCTCTATGGCGGCCGGGTGTCCTTCCGCGGCAGCCTGTTGATCTCGATCCAGACGCTGCTGTCCAACGGGTTCGGTGGATCGGTCGGACTGGAAGCGGGATACACGCAGATCTGCTCGATGTTTGGCTCCCATGTCGGCCAGCGCCTCGCCGCCCGCCGCAACGACATGCGGCTATTGGTGGCCTGCGGCGCGGCGGGGGCGATCAGCGCAGCGTTTTCGGCTCCGCTGGCCGGCGCCTTCTATGCCTTCGAGGTCGTGCTGGGAGCCTACACTTCGGCCGCTCTCGTGCCCGTCATCGCCAGCGCCGTCACGGCCTGGCTGGTGGCGCGGGAGTTGACGCATCAGTCGTTTCTGATGGTGCCCGGCTTCCCATCGCCCGTGTCCGTCGAGATGATCGGACAGACCGTGCTGATCGGCATCATTTGCGCATTCGTCAGCATCCTCGTCATGCTCGCGGTCGCATTCTCCGAGCGTTGCTTTCAGCGCGTCACGCTCTTCAGCGGCTTCATGCGTCCGATCCTCGGCGGCCTGCTGCTCGGCGGCCTCGCCCTGCTGACGCCGACCGTGCTCGGCGCAGGCCATGGCGCAATGCAGATCCTGCTGGTCAGCAATCCGACCTGGCTCCTGCTCACGACGACCATCGTGCTCAAGATCTTGGCGTCGGCCGTCTCGCTCGGCTCCGGCTTTCGCGGCGGCCTGTTCTTCGCCTCGCTGCTGCTCGGCGCGCTGATCGGGCAGCTTTACAGCGTCGTGCTGACCGGCCCCTTCCCCACGCTCGCGCTTCAGCCCGGCACCGCCGCCATCGCAGCTCTCGCTGCGCTCGGAACCGGCGTGCTGGGCGCACCGTTCAGCATGGTTTGTCTCGCGCTCGAGATCACCGGCGATTTCTCCGTGACCGTCGGGGCCGTGGTCGCATCATCGGTCTGCGCGCTCATCGTCCGCGAGTTGTTCGGCTACAGCTTTGCGACATGGCGCTTCCACCTGCGCGGCGAGGTGATCCGCGGTCCGCAGGACATCGGCTGGGTCCGTCAGATGAGCGCGGCTTCCCTGATGCGCGCCGACTTCGAGAATGCACTGACGACAATGCCGATCGGCGAGGCGCAGAAGCTGTTTTCGCCGGCGCAGGTCCGACAGGTCGTGCTACGCGATCCGAACGGCAGCTATGCCGGCATCGTTGCGGCAGCGACGCTGCATTCCGTCACCAATCGGGACGACGATCCGCTCGGATCGCTGGCCCAGCAGCAGGATGAGTACCTGCTTCCGACCACGTCGGTTCGCGAGATCCTGAAGACCTTTGAACGGAGCGAAGCCGACGTCCTTGCGGTCATTGACCGTGCCGACCATCGCGTCACGATCGGTACCTTAAGTGAATCCCATGTGCTGCGCACCTATGGGGAAGAGCTCGAACGCCGCAATCAGGAGCTGTTTTCGCGGTGATGCTTGTGCGCTATGGCCTTAGATCCATATCGATCCGCACAAAATCGCCGCGATAGGTGACTTCACCGAGATAGATCACGGTGCGATCGCTCGCCGTGAAGACACGGCGGACTTCGGCAACCGGCGAGTTCAAAGGCACGCGCAGCAGCCGCGCCGCCTCGATGTCTGCGGTTCCGATGGTCAATGTCTGGCGGGCGCTGGCAATCGCCGGATCCCTGAGATCGTTGAGGATCGGGATCACCGTCTCGTTGCGAAAGCGCTTTGGAGACCTGCGAAAGATCTTCTCATCGAGGTAGATGGAAATGACGCAGTAAGGCTGCTTCTGGCGCGAGTGCAGACGGCGCATGAAGACATATTTCTCGGCCGGCTTGCCGTCTTCGGGAAGCAACGGCGCATCGCTCCGGCTTTCCGAGATGTTGATGATCTCCGGCGAGGTGTCTCGGTACATGTCCGCGAGATCGGACAGGGTGGTCTCTACCTTGAGCCAGCGGTCCTGCCGTACGGTCCCGGTAACAAAGGTGCCGCGGCCCTGCTGCGCCTCGATGACACCGTCGCGGGCGAGCAGTTCGACGGCCTGCCTGATGGTGACGCGCGAGACGCCGAACTCGGCCGCCAGCTCCTCGTTGGCCGGCAGGCGAAAACCTTGACTCCAGACACCGCGCGCAATCCGCTGGCGAAAGATATCGGCAATCTGCGCGTATTTGGGGACGTGACTGTCGGAACTCAATTCCATCTCGCCCTCCAGAAATCAAGCGGCCCAATCACGGCATGACAAGGGCTGCACCGCGTTCGCCGATCATCAGGCTGGTCGCATTGGTGTTGGCCGAGGTGATCTGCGGCATCACCGAGGCGTCGATCACGCGCAGCCGCTCGACGCCGCGCACCCGCAGCTGCGGATCGAGTACTGCCCGCTCGTCGCTGCCCATGCGGCAGGTCCCGACGCAGTGAAACACCGTGCCGCCGGTGTTGCGCGCGAAATCCCACAGCCCGGCATCATTGCTTGCTGCCTCGCCCGGCACCATCTCGACGTCCCAGAGCGGGCGGAACGCCTTTTGCCGATAGATCTCGCGCAGGATCTTCAGGCCGGCAACGATGGTCTTGCGGTCGATCTCCTCGGCGAAATAGTTGGGCGCGATCAGCGGCTGCTCGAACGGATCGGCCGAGCGGATCGCGAGCTGTCCGCGCGACCGGCCGTGGCATTGCCAGACCGAAGCCGTGAAGCCGGAATAGCTGTGGAGGGGTTCGCCGGGCTTGTCGACAGAGAGCGGCATCACGTTGAACTGCACGTCCGGACGGCCACCGACCGCATATTCGGTACAGGCCGCTCCGCCCACCTGTCCCGCCCCCACCGTCAACCTGTCTCTTATACACAT
>NZ_JADFUD010000066.1:0-45915 GCF_054820065.1 Bradyrhizobium sp. UFLA06-06 | reverse complement strand
GTCAGCGTGCCCGTGGTCTGGCCGTCGGCAATCGTGATCACGCCCTTGTCGGTCGTGATCGTGGTCACGCCCTGCGAGGCATTCGACAGCGTCGCAGTGAACACGTAGTTGGCGGCAGCACCCTCCAGCTGCGTCGACGCGCTCAGATTGACCGTGGTATCGGTGATGGTGTCGTTGACATGGGCCGTCGCTGTCGTCGTGCCGACCACCAGGTTCTCTAAACTGCCGCCCGACGTCCCGGTAATTGTCGCGGTCAGCGACGAAGCATCCTTGTAGACGTCCTCGCCATTCCCCGCAGCGATCGTCAGCGTGCCCGTGGTCTGGCCGTCGGCAATCGTGATCACGCCCTTGTCGGTGATGATCGTGGTCACCCCCTGGGACGCATGATCCAGGGTCGCTGTGAACACATAGCTCGCCGTCGGCCCTTCAAGCTGGGTGGACGCACTCAGATCGACCCTTGTCGTGCCTTCGGCATTAAGCACGACAATCTGTTCGATGCCTGTAATCTTGAGATCGAGCGTCTTGAAGGTATAAATTGAGCTGTCGGCCTGTCCGGTTTGCGCGCTGATGTGCTGCGGAAGCCAAACGTTCCTGACATACGCAATCTCTGCCGAGATGGCGGCGTCGTTCAACTGGGTTGGACTCAGCCAAATCTGCAGAGTGTCGACATCCGGCGTAGACCCGGCTTTGCCGAGCTGCACCGCGCCATTACCCCCGTCATAGGAGTCGTAGCCTTGAAATGCGTTGCCTGCGACCACGGTCTGATTGGAAACCGTACCGAGGACCGTCTGATCCGTTCCCGACCAAACAGTCCCGCCGCTCAATGAAAAGCCGGCACTCGTGACGGCGTAGGTCCCACCCAAGACGTACTGGTTCTCAAAACCCTTGTAGATCAGGGTATCTGTCCCCGATCCGCCAAGAACGGTGTCAAAGCCGCTGCCGCCGTTAAGGATGTCATCTCCGGAGCCACCATTGAGACGATCATTGCCGGCGCCGCCGGACAGCACGTCATCGCCGGAGCCGCCGACTAAATTGTCGCTGCCGGAAGAGCCTGTGAGGATGGTGGTGCCACTGGCGCTTGCCATTGATGATGCTCCAAAATGTCGTGGTCCAAAATTCGCGCGTGAGTATGAATCCAGATATTCTATGAACCAGATGCCGTAACGGTTTCGAACTTTGCAGGCGTCGATTGACAGGGTGGCAATGAGCTGGCGCCGTCGCAGGGCACATCAAATAAAGCGTGCCGTGCAATTGCTCGCAGCGCTTCCGCCCTCGGCGCAACATTTGTCCAGGACGGGCTCGAAACTGGCCGGCCGATCAGAAGCGATCGGCAGCCCTCCTGCTCGCCGCTAAAGAAACAAGAATTCAGGAATCCCGGAGGGCGCGATTCAAACTCGGCCTTCCGAATGAAGCTGACGCGACCCAATACACACTCCTCAAACTCTGCGGACACAGAGCAGGTGTGATTGCAGTCGAAAATCAATTCACCGTGCTATGAACGCTCGTTCAAGGAAATGAGGCGAGCATCTGACCGGCAAGAAATTGCAATTTCCGCGATGTGCCGGTCTGCCTTGCTGTGAAAGACTCCGAACGCACTAACCTGTCCAGTTCCGGTGCGGCCCTGCATTCCGCACGCGTTGAAAAATCTCTTGTTCTTAAAGTCATTGGCTTTGTCGAAGTCTCTGCCAGCACTACCCCTAGGTCCGGCAGAAGCTCCCGAGCTAAAAATTAGCTCAAACATGCCGAAAATTTGCGCATCCGTCTAGAGCCGGGGAGGATGCGCGTTCTTAACCATTAATGGCACAGCGCCAATGGGTTACCTGGTCGCGAGAATAGTTCCGTATCCCGGGAAACTACGGTCGTCCTTTCTGACGGGATTACATGCTGAATTGACCTGACATTCGGAAACAACGCTTGTTCGCCGGGCTTGAGGCGATCCAGTTCATTCGAATGGCGTCTTGCAAGGGCGACCGCGGGAGTTGTTTGACGACCAGCGCAACGCCAACTTGAACGGGAATATGATGGCGCACGACGCGATGATGGATTTGCAGATGCAGCGCTGACCGGGGGAGATCAAGACATCGCTGAAAGTTTGCGCGCGGGGGTGCGGTTCAGATCCGCAGCAGACATCAAACGCTTCGCGGCAGAGTTCGACCCGCAACCGATGCATCCGGATGAAGCTACGGCCGCCCGGACACTTTCAAAGGGCCTTGCAGCATCAGGGAGCGGGTGAAGGGAATCGAACCCTCGTATTCAGCTTGGAAGTCTAAATTCAACACTATCAACGAACTTCACTGCGCCTCATTTATGCTCACGATTTCAACAGTTTATACCTCAAACCGGCTTCCCTCAACTTCACTCAAGAACACACCCGATCTGGGAAGTTTGCGTCCGAGTAACGCCCGAGAAATAGGCCCCCTCGAATGGCCCCGAATCGCTCATACTCAACCTAGGGCTGAGGGAGCGCGCAATGCATTTTTTCTATTTGGACGAAAGCGGCTGCAACGGAACCGACCTCATCAATAACGTGCAAGAGCAGCCAATCTTCGTCCTAGGAGGGATATCTGTTCGCGACAAGGGATGGAGGAAAACCTACTCCGAATTTCAAAAGCTGGTCACCCAGTTCTTCGGCGGCAATCTGCCGCCCGGCTTCGAGCTGCATGCCTCTGAGCTTTTATCACCCAATGGAGAAGGCCCGTTTGCCGGGATCGGCCGCGAAGAACGAAACAAGCTTGCACTCTCCGTGATCGAATTGCTGTCCGACCACAAACATGCCGCCCACTTCATCGCTCTTGATAAGACCAAGATGCACGCCAATGTAGCAGGCGACGAACACAAGGCGTTCGACGCAAGGGTGCCATATCTACTCGCTTACAATTATATTGTCTCGTACATCGAGCGCTTTTGCAAACAACGTTTGGGAAGGTCTGCACGCGGAATGATCATTGTCGACCCAAAGGAGGAGTTTGATCAGAACGTCCAGCAGATCGTCCATTACAGGAGATATGAAGCTCCTCAATCTGCAGCGCTGAAATGGGTTGTCGAATTTAGCTACGCGATCGATTCAAAGCGACACCCGATGATCCAGATAAGTGATCTGGTAATCTTTCTCGTTAGAAAGTTTCTAGAAGTGGAATGCGGCTTCAGAGACACTTGGCCCGCAGAAGCAAAAAAGTTCTATGCACAGTGCTACGACAAAATTCAGTCGCTGATCGCATGGAAAGACATCATCCCTCATTCAGGAAAACCCGAGCAAAGGTGTCATGAGCTTCTCGGTCAAGTGCGAGCACACCATCGCCAGCAATGGCGCCGTCACTACGAGTTCTAGCGTAGAGGTGGAGAGTTCTTGCACGCCCATGACAAATGAACCGAAGCACAAGACCGGCCTGGACGATGCGCTGTCGCTTGAGGCGACTTACTACTCGGCGCCGATTCCACAGAATATGGCCGTCCTCACAATCTTAGGCGCCGTCTTCGACAAGGTTTACTTTCCGGGCGTTGTCATGCCCGTCGATAATTTCGATCAGAAGGAGCTGGATAAGGAGATCGCGCGCATTGAGGGGCTGGATAATACGCACAGGTCGGACGACATCCTTATGCCGATGCTGAAGTTCATCCGACACGCCAAGACGCTACAAGGCTTCTGCGTCTTTACCGGCGACCCGGAGGAGCCCTTCGGCAATCCGCAGAAGATCTCTGGCGAGATGGTTCAGGAGATGTACGACGCCATCCATGGGCCGCCCCCACCCGATTTCTTTCCGCACTTCTCGACAAACCATCATAAGGGGATGCCGGGCAGCAACGAGGCGATCACATACCCGGGCAGCTATCACTACCTTGCGGGCGCCATCCGCTATTCTGCACAGAATTCCATCCCGCTCTTAAACGATCTTCCGGGCCTCCCCATTCCGGGGCTCAACTGCTCGGTTCCTGCGGGTGATGCCAAAACGCTCGCGGCGATCATCGCCATTGAATGCACGAAGCTGGTTCTCCCAGAACTGCCTATGCTCCGCCCGGAGGATCTGATGGAGTTCAGGGCCGAGAACACTACGACGCTGCGCGCCTTCCGGCGCTCAATGTTGCGCTACGCCGATGACCTCAATAAGCGCCTTTCCAGCATCAAGCCGGAAGAGCTTGAGAAGCACACCAGATTCTTCATCGACACCGAGATTGTCCCGGTGCTGGACGAACTGCAGGCCGCCGTTAATGCACCGGCACGTGCGTGGTGGAGGCGCGGACTCGACTTCGTGAAGGTCGTTCCAGAGCTTGCGGCTGGCGCCTTCATGATGGAGCCGACGACAGCGATAGCCAAGGTCTTGACGACCTACGCCGGACAGATGTTCACGGAGATAACCGCGAAAGGCGATCAGCGCGAGGCTCTGAAGCGCAGCGGCCTTTACTACCTTCTACGCCTTCGCGCATTTCAAGACGAGCGCAAGCCTTAACCGCTGGCCGAGGCTAATCGGCGCGAGTGAACTTTCGCAACTCCCCCTCGGCCCGCTCCCGCTCTTCGTCCGTCTTCGCCTCATCGACGTGCGACCGCAGGATGCGACGCATCTTGTCCGGTAGCGGCTCTTGATCAGAATCATCCTGAGACGCTTCGGTGGCTTTTAGGAATAGGATCAGCATGCGGGGATTGTGGTGTCACCACAACCGCATGATGCACGCATCCACATGCAATCATCAAATTTGATCTACAGTACAACCATCCAGCAACCAACCAAGGAAAGGAATGGAACCCCAAGCATCGAAGAAGTCCGCGCAAGCGGCTGAGGAGCGCGCAAATGAGTTGCAAGCGCGTTGCGATAGGTTGACTCTCGAACTCGCACAGAAACAACAGCAGTTGAATCGGGCCGAATGTTACGCTGCAAGTTGGCTTTCTCTTTCTTTGACGGGATTACCTGCTGAATTGACCTGACGTTCGAAAAACAACGCTTGTTCGCTGGGCCTGAGGCGATCCAGTTCATTCGAATGGCGTCTTGCAAGGGCGACCGCGGGCGGTCCGACCGGCGCCCAGTTGTTTGACGACCAGCGCAACGCCAACTTGAACGAGAATATGATGGCGCACGGCGAGATGATGAATTTGCAGATGCAGCGCTGACCGGGGGAGATCAAGACATCGCTGAAAGTTTGCGCGCGGCCGATATTGCTTCATGCCGAGTCAAGGGATCTGGCAAGCCATTTGGTAGCGGGATATAAGCTGGCTACTGCACAGTCGCACCACGAACCGGCACGTTCGGGCTCCTGAACATCCTTGCGGTTGGCATGACAAGACGGCTGCGGTTCAGATCCGCAGCAGACATCAAACGCTTCGCGGCAGACCCGCAGCCGATGCATCCGGATGAAGCTACGGCCGCCCAGACACTTTCAAAGGGCCCTGGCATCAGGGAGAATCATTGGAGCGGGTGAAGGGAATCGAACCCTCGTATTCAGCTTGGAAGGCTGCTGCTCTACCATTGAGCTACACCCGCATCTCGCGTTCACCTAACACGGCCGGGCGGCGGCCTCAACTGCCCCGGCGTGCGTTCTGATTCTCCGTAAAAGAAACCATTTCGGCGCAATCCCGCCGGTTTCCCGGCGCGGACGGGCCGGAGGCGGCCTTAACAGCGGCGGATTCGGCACCTATATTCGAAGTCCCATCAACAAAGAAAGGAGGTGATCTAGTGTCTTGTCTCAAGCGCTGTCACCTCGCTGGGATCGCCCGCTAGGACCTGAGTAATCAGCCTGGCATCGGGGCGCTCTCAGCCCTGGACCAGCGAGACATCAAAATCGGGGGCGCGGCGGAAGCTCATCCGCCGCGCCTTTTTGCCGTTTTGGCCTGCGCGATTCGCCGCCGCCATGCCGGCCGCCGGGATACCTTGTCGCAGCACAGAAACCGTCCGATCCGCTACAGATGAAATGTCGGCTCGGATCGCCGCGAGACGTCCTTGGGCCTGTCGCATCAGAAATAAGGAGCACATCAGATGCTTTATGCCATCCTGGCCTATCACGTCGAAGCCGAGGTCAAGTCGTGGAACGCCGAGGAGGACGCTGCCGTGATGACGGGTCTGCGCGAGGTCCATCAACGGCTGAAGGGCAAGCTCGGCCCGGCTGCGCGGCTCGGCGATACCCGCAACGCCAGCACGCTGCGTGGGCCCGGCCACGGCATGGTGATCGACGGGCCGTTCTCCGAGACAAAGGAGCAATTGCTCGGCTTCTACGTGATCGATTGCGCCGATGAGGCGGAGGCGATCGCCGCGGCGCGCGACCTGCGCAGTGTCAACCCGTCGGCGGTCTACGAGATCCGCGCGCTGAAGCTCTACATCCCGGGCGCGCCGTTTCCGGAGACCGCGGGGCCGCGCGACGCGTAGCGCATGATCCCCGCGCAAACGTCTTTTGTCGCGCGGGAAAGCCGCTTCGCACTTTTCCGGATCATGCCTTAGCGGCTGGAGCGTTTCGGCAGCTTCGGAAGCTTGCTCGGGTCGAACTTCGGCAGCGGCAGATCCGGCGGCGGCTCGGGCGCCACCTCCTGGCTCGGAATCAGCGTCACCTCGAAGGCAAGATCGGGCACGGCGTCCGCCCTGCCCGTACAGGTCGCGATCGCGCCGGTCCAGATGCCCTCGAGCCGCACCACGAGATCGTCGGTGCCGAACACGGTCGTGCCGTTCCTGGAGTGCCGCTGCGTGGTGAGCACGGCGGAGAAGCGCTCGCCGTCGACCTCATAGGTGCCGCTGTAGAGCATGACCGCGTCGCTGCCCCACAGCCTGCCATCGGCGACGTGCACGATGCCGGTGCCGTCCGCAAGCGACGTTCGAAACCACGCCGCGTAGGTGCCGTTCTTGAGCATGGAGCCGGTCTCCATCTGCTCCCGTTTCACAGCGCACGATCTGGGCATCGTTGCGTTAACAGGCGATGAAGGAACTCGCGCCTGCGCTCATTGGCCGTCGATCTGCCGTCCCATGATGGCGATCGCCTTCTGGTAGACGCCTGCCGCGTTCCACGCCTCGATCGCAGCGAAGTTGGGTTCCCCGGGCTGATAGCCGGCGCCGGCGCGCCAACCATGGGCGCGCAGGAAGTTCGCCGTCGAGCTCAGCGCGTTGGCCGCGACGTCGAGATTGCCGGAGCCGTAGGCGAGGACGTTCTTCGGCATGAACTGGGTCTGGCCGATCTCGCCATGCATCGAGCCGCGCGTGCTCCCGGACAAAGTGCCGCGGTCGACGAGCTTCAGCGCCGCATAGAGCTGGTCGGTGAAGAACTCCGGACGGCGGCAGTCATAGGCAAGCGTTGCGATCGAGGACAGCATGTTCTGGTTGCCGCGCTGGCTGCCAAAACCGCTCTCCATGCCCCAGATCGCGATCAACGGTCCCGGCGGCACGCCATAGCGCTGCTGGATCGAGGCGAACAACGCCGCCTGCGACTGCTTCAGCGATCGGCCGCGCGCCACGATGGTCGCCGATCCGCGCTTAGCCATGAACTGCTCGAGCGACAGGCCGAAGCTGCGCTGGCCGCGATCCGCGGCAATCGTCGCACTGGCATAATGGGTCTGCATCAGCGCGGCGATCGCGGTGGCGCCGATGCCCTTGGCGCTCGCCTCGCCCGAGAACTGCTGCTTCCAGGCTTCGAACCCGCCCGGCCCGTTGCCGCACTGCGCCGCGTTCGCCTCAGCCCCCAGCGTTGCAACCATCACGACGATGGCGAGCGCCGACGTCGCAACCTGCCAGCCCCTGATCATCCGAAATTCCTCCGCAAATGTGCCACCGCCCCTCGCGGGCGCGGCGCTGACGATGGCCGGATGGACATGACCCGGCGATGAACGATCCGCCTCAGATTCGGCCGCGGACCGTCACGATATGTCGCCGGCAGCGGATTGGCCATCCCGGCCGCCTCAGGCAGGCCGGGACATTTGGCCCCTGCGCCCGGAAGGCGTCATGCGCCGGACATGACGACGAACACGGCGTGCGTGACGATCCATGACGATGCAGATCTCGCGTGAGATCAGCGAAATCCGGTGGTGAACAGCGTTTGATGTAGTAGGTTCTCCGCGGGGACGGCGGCCCCGCTGTCCTCCAACTTGGGAGGCGATGGCTATGATGAAGACCCTGTCACTTCTAGCGGCCCTACCCTTTATCGGCTTCCTGTCGATATCGACGGGCCACGCCGCATCCACATGCTCCTCGAGCAATTTCGGCATCTCTGCGGTACCGTGCGGGAAGCGGTATGCGGTCAGCTACGAAGCCTGCCGGAAGTACGTGATCGAGCATGGCGCATCGCCGGCCGAATCCTGGTGGTACTGCAGCAGTCAAGGCTACACGAAATAGCCGGCATTTCCTGAGCAAGGCCTTTCGCCGCCGCGGACAGCGCGTTGAGCTGCCGCGACGTCGAACGCGTATGCCTGCCGATCAGCGTGTTAAGGCACGTCGCCTCGCCTCACCGGGCCGACGGTCTGCGGCCGGTTGAGGAAGAACTCGCGATTGCCGAGCGCGGCCTCGGCATACTGGTCGATCGCCACGATGATCGCCTGCACGTGGTGAAAGCACCAGCCTTCCCGCGTCGCCATGTGCCGGACCTCGGCCAGCGCCTTGATCCAGGGCGCGTGATCATCGCTGTCGTGGAAATACCGAAGCGGCTCTCTCATCTTTCCTCCGGCACTTCACGTCTTGCAACTCGGCGTGCAGCCGCCGCATTCCGAGCGCGACGTCATGCACGCGCTTCGCCGGCGGCCAGCTCTCGCTTCGCCGGGCGAATGAAGGCTGGCGTCGCGGCGCGACGGCGCGGTGCAACGCTCGCATGAACGATGATCGGATCGCGGTCGCCCAGGACCTCCCGCTCCTCGACCAGGCGGCTCATGACCAGCCGCATCTTCAAGAGGTCCCCGGCGACGAAGGCGCAGTCCTCATCGCGGTTGATCTGCTGGCGCATGATGGCTTCGGCCTCGAGCATGCTGACGCGCAGCGCCCTGATCTGCCTGCGAATTTCGCTGATGCGGTTGTCCATGGCGTCCTCCAATTCCCGGTGGAGGGCAATTAGAACAAAACAAGAACATCGAGTCAAGCGGTGAAGTCGTCCGTCATGGGTATCGTTATCACGACATAACCGGGTGAGTTCCGGTCGCCGGCCGTAACAGCTTTCGCGAATTCAACGTGAGGTACCGGACATCAAGCGAGATCAAGGAAGCCACGGGCGACCGCACGCAACGAGGAGCGCAGCTGTCAGAGACAAACAGCCGACACACGACTGTGGAACAATGTGGCATCGAACTTGTCTACACAAATAGACAAGTTAAAATGGGGCGATTCTATTTCGATCATTGCGCAGCAAATGCCCAAGTACTCCAATGCCCAAGTCCTCCAAGCTGGTAGCCGCGAAGCGCGGCAAGGTTCTTCTGGTTAGACGCCGATCTGACGGGCTGTGGATGTTCCCCGGCGGGCGCAGGCGCGCGCGCGAGACCGGGAAGGATTGCATCAAGCGCGAAATCAAGGAGGAGTTGCCGAAGCTCAAGCTCGGCAGGCTCAGCCTGTGGAAGGAAGTGACGGCCAGGAACAAGCGTTCCGGCCGCAGGATGAGCGACGCGATCTTCATCGCCAAGAACGCCAAGGGCCGACTGGCGATCGGCGACAAGAAGGAGATCGACCGCGCCGCCTGGCAGAAGCCGCGGGGCCTTCGCCTGACGCCGACCTCCCGCTACATCCGCGACCGGCTGTTTCCGAGAAAGCAGCGGCGCCGGAGATAAACGCACGATCGACCGAGCCTCGCATCGCAGTGCACGCAGGGCTTTCTTTCGGCTCGCGCGCAGACCACCGGTTCCGCCGCAGGAACACCGTACTGATCCGGATTTCTGGAAAGATAGGACGGACGTAATACCAACCCTGCCGGCGTTACCGTTCTTTGCAGAGCATTTTTTCACGACTGAGTTTTTACAGACCTATTATGACCGGCAGAAAAGGGCCGCCGATGCGACGGCCCTTTTCGATTCAGTGGCCGTGTCATTCGGGCGGCATCAATCCCGGTGAATTTGTCCACCCCAACTCAGTATCAGGCAGAATGAGGCCGCCAACCGGCGGCCTCCTTGTTGAGCGGCCCCAGCAACCTATGGGGGCCTGGGAGGGCAGGCGCTGGGGCCATCTACCGGCCCGGGTAGCGCGGTCGGGCCAGGTGAGCATCCATCAAATGAACAGAGCAACGGCAACCATTGCGATTGGGCAAAGTCCCAATACGACGATGCCCGCTCGAACAATCACTTCGGACATGACACGCGCCCTTCAATGGGACGGCCAAAATACGCCGCGGCGAAAGCCGCGCAAAGTGCAGTTTGTGCCAGTTTTCCGCGTCCCTCGATCATACGTCACCGCGGGAAAGGACGCGCCAAAGCGGAGTCGTTCAGACACCAAAACTGACGCGCGAACCTCCTGAAGATCACCTAAGAGCTGGCCCACAGCCGGTATCGCGCATTTCGGCCTTGGAGTTTGGCGACTGCGCCCGCACACCGTGCTGATTTCTTGAGCTTCGTACACCACCGACGCGTGCTAGGAATGACGCGATCCGCTTCGTATCGGACCACGACATGAGCTAAGAATTCGTCAGGATGACCTTCCCCTCCAACCGCCAGAGGCGGCTGTTCAGACTGGTCTCCGCGCGCTGGCAGCGCCGGGCCCTGTTCTTGCTGGGCGGCATTGCGGTCGGTGCGGCGGCCGTCGCGCTCGCACAACTCGCGGATCTGGCGCAGATCGCCTTTGGCGCAGTGGTATCCCATTTCCGTTATGCCTCGCTGGTGCTGACGCCGGCCGGGTTTGCGCTGTCGGTGTTTCTGACCAACCGCTTCTTTCAGAACGCGCAAGGCAGCGGGATTCCGCAGGCGATCGCTGCACGCCATCTGACCGACCAGACCGCACGCGAAAGCCTGGTTTCGCTGCGCGTTGCGGCCGGCAAGATTCTGCTGACCCTGTTCGGCCTGTTGTGTGGCGCGTCGGTCGGGCGCGAGGGACCGACGGTGCAGATCGGCGCCTCGATCATGTTTGCGCTCGGCCGCTTCTCGCCGCGGCGCCAACCCGGCCTGATCCTTGCCGGCGCGGCCGCAGGTGTCGCGGCCGCCTTCAACACCCCGCTGGCCGGGATCGTGTTCGGCATCGAGGAAATGAGCCGTGCCTTCGAGACGAGAACCAGCAGCCTGATCATCGGCGCGGTGATCGCTGCCGGCCTGACCTCGCTCGCGCTGATGGGCAACTATACGTATTTCGGCACCAGCGCGACGGCCCTGCGCAACGGCACCGACTGGCTCGCGGTCCCGCTCTGCGGCATTGCCGGAGGTCTTGCGGGCGGCCTGTTCAGTCGCATCCTGATCGCAATGGCACGCGGATTTGCCAATCCGGTCGGACGCGCGATCAAGCGTTATCCAGTCGGCTTTGCCGCAATGTGCGGATTTGCGGCTGCGATTTGCGGGATTGCGTCCGACGGCGCGATCTATGGCACGGGATATCAGCAGGTCAAATCCGCGCTCGAAGCCGGAGCACTATTGCCGGCGAGCTTCAGCGTCTGGAAATTCCTGGCGACCACGTTCGCCTCGATCAGCGGCATGCCGGGCGGCATCTTCGCGCCCTCGCTCGCGGTCGGTGCCGGGCTCGGCTCAAACATCGCGCCGCTGTTACACGGCGCGCCGCTGCCGGCCATCATGCTGCTCGGCATGGTCTCCTATTTCGCCGGCGTGGTTCAGGCACCGATCACCGCCTTCGTGATCGTCACCGAGATGACCGACAATCACGCGATGGTCGTGCCCTTGATGGCCGCGGCGCTGATTGCGCATGCGAGCTCGCGCCTGATCTGCAAGGAAGGCGTCTATCACGCCTTCGCCAAGGGCTTCGTCGAGCAGGCCGCGCCGGCGCAGAAGATCACCTCGATCTGAATTCCCGGCACCAAGGGAAACCGGCCCCAGCCTCTCGCGTTGCCGGGGCCGTCCTATTCCCATGCTCACGCCGAACCGCCGGCTCCGATAATCAGGCGGACCCTCTGGGCCTTCAAAAATTTTCCTTGATGAAAAAGCCTGCCCAGCGCCGCAATGATGCGCGCGATCCGGCGTTCCGGAAAATAACGCGTGTGAATCCAGCTTAAATAAACTTCGCCTGAAACAAACGGAATGTTTCAGTGACTCTTCATGCGTGAACGAAGTTCCGGGTTCCTCGGGGAGCGGACTCATCGCGGCGACGTTGGTCTACGGGCAGTCCCCGGGAAAAAGGGGGAAGCGCTATGATCGAGAACGTCATGAACAACCCCGCCTATTGGCGGGATCGAGCCGCCAAGACACGCGCCAAGGCGGATTCGTTCAGATACCAAGACTCCCGCGCGAACCTTCTGAAGATCGCCGAAGAGTACGATCGTCTGGCAAACTATGCCGAGCAGCAATTGTTGCGCGCACCGACGATGAAACTGTCCGGCCAATCTCCATAACGGCAGGAGCCCTATGGGCATTGGGCCGTCTCAGCCGGTGCGTGCGCCCCACGGCACGCTGCTTTCGGCCATCGAGCCTCAGCCGCGATACGCAAACAGCTCGATCGGCTCGCTGAAACCGCGCACCGAATGCTCGCCGACATGCTCGAGCGCGAAATCGTGCTCGACCAGATCGGCGAAGGCGCGCGACAGCAGCACGTTTCGTCCCAATTGCTTGGTCAGAGCCTCGAGCCGCGAGGCCATGTTCACCGCGGGGCCGATCACCGTGAAGTCGAGCCGGCTGCGCGATCCGATATTGCCGTACATGACGTCGCCGACATGGACGCCGATGCCGTAATTCATCGGCGCCCGGCCCATCATGCTGTTCTTTTCGCTCAGCGCCGCCATCGCCTGCCGCGCCTCGGACACCGCGTGCAGCAGGTTGGCGCAGGCTCTGGGATCGCTGAGCGGGAAAATCGCAAGCAGGCCGTCGCCGATGAATTTCAGGATTTCACCGCCGTGCCGCGCGATCGGCTCCGACATCGCGTCGAAATAGTCGTTGAGGAGATCGATGACGTCGTCGCGCGGCCAGGAGTCCGATATCCGGGTGAAATCGCGTAAATCGCAGATCATGATCGCGGCGCGGACCGTGGTCGCGCTGCCCCGCCGCGTCGCACCCGCGAGGATCATCTCGCCGGCATGGGTGCCGACATAGGTCTCGAGCAGCGTCCGCGCCAGGCGGTTCTTCATCCGGATTTCGCTGACCAGCGCCAGCACCGGTAGCACCTTGCGCAGCTCGGCGATGTCAGCGTCATCGAAACCGCCGGACCGGTCGGTCGCGAACGTCACGACATGCCGCTTGCCGAGCGTATGCAGCAGCGGCCACGCCACATAGTCGGTCAGGCCTTGCGCGCGCATCTCGTCATAGAGCGCGTGCGTGCGGCCAGGCGCACGTTCGAGCCGTTCGCGCACTTCGCCGGCGCCCTGGTGGATTTCGTAGACCGGGCTGCCGATATATTCCGAGCGCTCCCTAACCTCGTAGTCGACCCGCGTGATCTCGGCCTCGCGCTTGCCGTCGCCCCAGATGATCCGGGCGCCGAGCCATTGCGGATGCTGGATCAGGAGATTCATCGTCGCCCGCTTGAGGGGAATACCCGTTTGCTGCAGCCGGACGCACAGCTCGGCGAAGATATTGTCGATGAAGCGCTCGTCGCGGGTCTCGTTGGTCAGCCAGGCCACCACGTCGCCGCCCGATTGCGGCGTGACGGACTCGATGTTGGGGGCGTTCATGGCTTGCTCCGGAGCGGCGGGTGGGATCGGCACGCGATATGTCGTGCTTCCGCCCGGCAACGTCAACGCCGCCAGCGATAACGTGATCGGGCGCGCGGTGCGGCCAGGGCGTGCCATGCCGGCCTGCCCGCGCCCTTCCATGCCGCCGACGCGCCGCGCCGTCCCGCGGTCTTCAAATCCGCTGACGCACGATATCGCGCCCGGCGCAACTCAACTGGTTAGCGATCGATTAATCGGATCGCGCGGACGTTGCATCGCGGGCACACTGCGCCTTGTTTCGCTGGGGAACAACAAGGTTCGTTTGTCAGCTCACAGTGAGTCACATAGCGTGATGCCCATCCGCTGCCGGCGAAGGTTTGCCGGAATGCAACCTGCCGGGCAGCGGCAAGAACAAGGGGCTGAGCACCATGCGCCAATGCATCGGGGCTGCGACGAAACCACGACACGTTGGTGACAATCCACTCAATCCACGGCGGACTGCATCGCAATTCCGCACGCGCGCGCACCTCCATCGCCTGCTGTTGATGAGCGCCTCGGTGGCCGCGCTCTCGGCGCTGATGCCCGGCTCGGCCGCGGCACAGACCTGGACCGGCGCCACCAGCAACGACTGGACGGTCGGCTCGAACTGGTCCGGCGGCGCCGCGCCGGTTGCGGGCGGCGCGGTGAACATCGTGCCCGGTTCCAACGTCGTCCTCGGCGTGAACCCCGGGGCGACCGGTACGGCCTTCACGGTCAATGTTCGCGACCTGGCGGGAGGAACGACCAACCTCACCATTCAAAACGGCGCCACGCTGACAGGCAGCAGCGTTTTTATTGGCGATGTCGTAGGTGGTACTGCGACCGTCACCGTGACAGGGGCCGGCTCCCGGTGGAACGGCAGCACGATCTCCCTGTTCGCTGGCGCCACAAGCGTGCTCAACATCTTGGACGGCGCGACCGTCTCCGTCACAAGCAGGGTCATCGTCGGCAGCCCGGCCGGCACCGGCACGGCCACCCTCAACATCAGCAACGCCACGCTGGAGAATCACGGCTTCGGCATTACCGTTGGCAACGCGGGCGGCCGGGTCAATTTTGACAACGCCACGTTCCGTGCGGCCATCAATACCCCCACCGTCTCCAGCGGAACGGCCGCCCAGAACAACATCGCCGCGGGCGGACTGACCATCGACAGCAATGGGTTCACCGTCCTCCAGGCGAATGGCTTCAGCGGCGTCGGCGGATTGACCAAGACCGGCGCTGGGCTCTTCAGCTTCACTGGCGTGGGCAACAGCTACACCGGCGACACGGTGATCCAACAAGGCACGTTTCGGCTGTCTGGTACCGCCGGCTCCGGCAATGCCCTCGCCACCTCAAACCGCGTTGTCGATGACGCAATCCTCGATCTGTCGCTCATGTCGGACGCCAACGCGCACATCCAGAGTCTTGCCGGCAGCAGCGCCGGCACCGTCACGCTGAGCGCCAAGGACCTGATCATCACCAACGCGCATGACAGCTTTGCCGGAACGATCAGCGGCACCGGCGGATTGCAGCTCACCGGCGGCACGCTGGCGCTGTCCGGCGTCCAGGCCTATAGCGGCGCGACCATGATCACCGGCGGCACGCTGGCGCTCACCGGCGCCGGCGACATTGCCGCTTCCAGCCAGGTGATTGCGAACGGCACGTTCAGCATCGCCGGCCTCTCCGGCGCCGGCACCAGCATCCAGCGGCTGTCGGGCACCGGCGGCGTCGATCTCGGCGCCAAGACGCTGACCATCACGGCCGCGAACGACACCTTCGCAGGCGTGATCGGCGGCAGCGGCGGGTTGACGCTGTCAGGCGGCACCGAAACGCTGTCCGGCGCCAATGGCTATAGCGGCGTGACTACGATCTCTGCGGGCACGCTGGCGCTGACGGGGGCCGGATCGATCAGCAATTCCAGCCATGTGGTGGCAAATTCGGCGTTCGACATCTCCGGCCTCGCCGGCACCTCGACCAGCATTCAAAGCCTCGCCGGCAGCGGCAATGTCGCGCTCGGCGCCAAGACGCTGACCATCACCAATGGCAGCGACACTTTCGCGGGCGCGATCGGCGGCACCGGCGGACTCGCCCTCACCGGCGGCACGCAGACGCTGTCCGGCACCAACAGCTACAGCGGCGCCACAACGGTGAACGGCGGCACGCTGCGCGCCGGCGCGGTCAATGCCTTCAGCGCGGCGTCTGCCGTCACCGCCGGCGCCGGCACCACGATCGACCTCAACGGCTTCAACCAGACCATCGGCGGCTTCAGCAATGCCGGCACGCTGCAATTCGGCACCACGCCCGGCACGACGCTGACGGTCGCCGGCAATTATGCCGGCAACGGCGGCACGCTGCTGTTCAACACCGTGCTCGGTGGCGACGGCTCGGCGACCGACCGCCTCGTCGCGGCAAGCACGTCGGGCACCTCGACCGTGAGGATCAACAATGCCGGCGGCGGCGGCGGCGCGCAGACCGCAGACGGCATCAAGCTGATCGACGTCACCGGCGCCTCCAACGGCACATTCACGCTGGCAGGCAGCTACTCGCTGCAAGGCCAGCAGGCGATCGTCGCCGGCGCCTATGCCTATACGCTGCAGAAGAACGGCATCTCGACGCCGGCGGACGGCGACTGGTATCTGCGCTCCAGCCTGGTCAATCCGCCGAGCGATCCGGCCGCACCGGCCAAGCCCGCGGGCCCGCTGTACCAGCCCGGCGTACCGCTCTACGAGAACTACGCCCAGGTGCTGCTCGGCATGAACGCGCTGCCCTCGCTGCAGGAGCGCGTCGGCAACCGCTACTGGGGCGGCAACGGCGGCCCGAGCGAGGCGATGGCGCGGATGGGCGTCACGCCGGCGGCGCAGGCAGACAGTTCATGGACGCAGTCGGCGTTCTGGGGCCGCATCGAGGGCGGTCAAACCAGCCTGCGGCCGTCGAACACCACCGGCTCGACCCTGAACAGCGATGACTTCAAGGCGCAGGCCGGGCTCGACGGCCTCGCGCTCGAGAACAATTACGGCCGCCTGATCGTCGGCCTCACGCTGCAATACGGCCTGACCACGGCTTACGTGAACTCGTTCTTCGGCAACGGCCGCATCCGCGCCGAGGGCACCGGCGTCGGCGCCACTGCCACCTGGTACGGCGACAACGGCGTCTACATCGACGGCCAGATGCAGACCATGTTCTATCGCGGCGACCTCACCTCCGACCTCGTCGGCAGCATGACCCATGGCAATGAAGGCCTCGGCTATGCCTTCAGCGTCGAGGGCGGCAAGCGGTTCACAATCGGCAACGGCTTCTCGCTGACGCCGCAGGCGCAGTTCGCCTATTCGAAGGTCGACTTCGACGGCTTCACCGACCGCTTCGGCGCGCTGGTCTCGCTCGGCAATGCCGACAGCCTGCTCGGCCGCGTTGGGTTGTCGCTCAATCACCGGAAGAGCTGGAGCGACGGCGCCCGCTCCGACCTCTACGCGATCGGCAATCTGCACTACGAATTCCTCGACGGCACCAACGTCGACGTCGCGGGCACCGGCGTCGCCAGCGCCAACGACCGGCTCTGGGGCTCGATCGGCGGCGGCGGCAGCTACAGCTGGGCGGGCGGCCGCTACACCTTGTTCGGCGAAGCCACCTACCGCGCCAGCCTGCAGGATGCCGGCGACAACCACAGCTACAAGGGCACCGCCGGTTTGCGCGTGGTGTGGTGAGGTCGGACGCACTGCCAAAATATCGAAAACAACCCCATGCAAAGTAGCCGGCGGACACGGCAACTTGACTCGTCGGGCAAATCAGCGGTACGCTTCCATTATTCAGAAATCGTATCGCTTCAGCCTTCCCGCCCTACCCGCCCAGCCGATCGACCTCGGCCTTGCCGGCCTTCATCACCAGCGGGATCTGCTCGCCCTGGCCGAGCAGGCACGTCACGTCGCGCAGCGGGTTGCCCTCAACCACCAAGAGATCGGCGAAGGCCTCCGGCGCGATGCGGCCGAGCTTGCCTTCCATGCCGAGTACCTCGGCGCCGATGATGGTCGCGCTGGCGATCACCGCTTGAGGGCCGAGCAGCTCGGCGCGGATCCGGAACTCGTCGCTCTGCAGCCTCTGCGACGGCCCGAGCAGGTCGGTGCCGAACCCCATTTTCACGCCGGCCTCGCGGTAGATCGCGAGCGAGCGCAGCCCGGCGTCGCGCACGTCGGCGATCTTGGCAACGCTCGCCGCAGGCAGGCCGTATTTCGCGCCCTCGTTTGCCAATGCTTCGTAGGTGACCAGCGTCGGCACCACATAGGCGCCCTGCTCGGCCATCAGACGCGCGGTCGGCAGATCGATCAGATTGCCGTGCTCGATGGTGCGCACGCCGCAGCGTATTGCCCGCTCGATCGCCTCCGCGGTGTAGGCATGCGCCAGCACATAGGTGTGCCGCGCCCTCGCCTCCGCGACGATGGCGCGGATCTCGTCCTCGGAATAGCCGTAAGCGCCGATCGGATCGGTCGGCGATGCGACGCCGCCGGACGCCATGATCTTGATCTGGTCGGCGCCCATCTGCAGCTCCTCGCGCACCGCCTTGCGCACCGCATCGACGCCGTCGACGACGCGCGCGATCGCGCCGACCCGCACGCAGCAGGAGCAGGTCGGATCGGCCAGATAGTCCGAGCGGGCCCGCCCGTCGCCGTGACCGCCGGTCTGGCTGAGCGCGCGGCCGGAGACGAACAGCCGCGGACCGTCGGTGAGGCCGGTGTCGATCGCCTGCTTCAGCGCGTAGCCGGCGCCGCCGGCATCGCGAACGGTGGTGAAGCCGCGCTTAAGCATGCCACGCAGCAGCATGGTCGACCGCAGCGTCACCAGCACGTTGGCCATCCGCGCCTGCTGCGACAAATCGAGCTCGACGGCGACAGCATGCACATGCAGGTCGATCAGGCCGGGCATCAGGGTCTTGCCCTTGAGGTCGACGACGCGATCGGCGGAAGCCTCGATCGGCCTGTCCGACACTTCCTTGATCAGGCGACCCTCCACCAGCACGTGGTGGCCCTCGAGCAGATCGGACCGCAGCGGATCGAGCAGCGCGGCATTCTTGAAGAGGATGGTGGACATGGTCGTCTCCTGGCCTGCGTGATCACGCAGCCTTGCTTGCAATGTCTTCCAGCGACCGGCCACGCGTCGGCACGCCCATCAGCACCACTGTCAGCGCGCCGATCAGGAGGACGGACGTGGTGACGCCGAACACGCCGGCAAAGCCGAAATTCGGATAGAGGTAGCCGACCAGGATCGGCGCCACGATCGCGCCGATGCGGCCGATCGCGGATGCGAGCCCGGCCCCCGTGGTCCGGATCGATGTCGGAAACACTTCGGCCGTGTAGGCATAGACGCCGGCATAGGTGCCGTTCATGAAGAACGACAGCAGCAGGCCGGCCGTCATGATCTCCGCATCGCTCTTGGCAAAGGCGAGCCCGAGCGCGCTGACGCCGCCGAGCAGCATATAGGTCGCAATCGTCGCCTGCCGTCCGATCCGTTCATTGAAGAAGGCGGCGGTGAAATAGCCCGGCACCTGCGCACAATACATCGCGAGCGAATAGCCAAAACTCTTGGTGATGCTCATGCCGTTCTGCACCAAAAGGCCGGGAATCCAGACGAAGAAGGAATAGTAGCTGAAGGTGATCGACAGCCACATGATCCAGGTCATGGTGGTGATGCGCGCCTGCCGTCCCGCCAGCAGCGCGGCAAAATTGCTCAACAGCGTTCCCGACGATGCGGCGGGGGCGGCCGGCTCGGCGACCGCAGGCGGCAGCGCGCGGCCCTCGCGCGCGAAGCCGGCCTCGATCCTGTCGAGCACCGCTTCGGCCTCCTTCGCCCTGCTCCGGCTTTCCAGCCAGCGCGGCGATTCCGGCAGCGATCTCCGCCACCACAGCAGCATCACGACAGGCACGGCCGTGATGACCAACACGATGCGCCAGCCGTTCTCGTAGGCGGGCACGATGAAATAGCCGAGCAAGGCGGCGGCGACGAAGCCGAACGAGAAGAAGCCCGCCAGCGCGCCGGTGAAGGCGCCGCGGTAACGCCGCGCCACGAACTCCGCGAGGTACGGCGCGATGATCGCGCTCTCCGCGCCAGTGCCCATGCCGGCGACGACGCGCGCGGCAAAGAACGCCGGCCAGCTATCCACCGCGGCGCTCACCAGCGAGGCCGCGCTGTAGAGCGCGAGCGCCGACATCATCACCGCGCGGCGGCCGATCAGGTCGCCCAGCATCCCCGCGAGCAGCGCGCCGAACAGATAGCCGACGAAGGTGCTAGAGCCGAGCACGCCGGTCTCGACATTGGTCAGCCCCCACGCGGTGCGCAGCACCGGCAGGATGAACGCCAGCACCGCGGCATCCATCGCGTCAAAGAGATAGCCGAGGCCGCCCATCAGCAGCAGGTGCACATGGAACTGCGCGAACGGCAGGCGCTCGATGCGCGCCGAGATCATCGACATGAAAGTCCCCCCTCGCCCCGCGGTCGGCACGCGCCACAGGGGCAGCCGGGGAATGATAGACAAACCAATATTATCCGAATAATTTATAATCGTTATCTGGCACATCACCATTGTGAATATTGCTCGTGTCCTTCCGCACGCTCGACCTCAACCTGCTGAAAGTCTTCGAGGCGCTGATGACCGAGGGCAGCGTCACGCGCGCCGCCAGCGCGTTGACCATGACGCAGCCCGCGGTCAGCAACGCGCTGGCGCGGCTGCGCGACGCGCTCGGCGATCCCCTGTTCGTGCGCACCGCGAGCGGGATCCGCCCGACGCAGCGCGCCGTGGCGCTGTGGCAGCCGATCGGCGATGCCCTGGAACATGTCCGCCACGCGCTCGACGGGGACGCCTTCGATCCGCGACAGACCCAGGCCGAATTCATCCTGTCGATGTCCGACTACGTTGCCTCGCTGGTAATGCCGCGGCTGCTCAACCGCTTCAGCGAAGTGGCGCCGTCCGCGCGCATCCACACCGTGCCCAACACCATCCTGGAGATCGGCGACCGGCTCGAGGACAACCGCGTCGATTGCGTGCTCAGCGTCTATGTCAACGAGGCGCAGCAGCCGCCGGCCGTGATCCGCTCACGCTCGCTGTGGACCGTCGAATATGCCTGCATGATGCGGCGCGACCATCCGCTGGCCAGGCAGAAGCGGCTCAACACCCGGAGCTTCCTTGCCGCCAAGCATGTCGATGTCAGCCTCGCCGGCAAGACGCTGCCGACCTACGACCAGTTTCTCGCCTCGCGCGGGCTGTCGCGCAATCTGGTCGCGACCGTCAACCACTACAACGCCGCCTACGAGATCGTGCGCCAGTCCGACCTGATCGCGGTGCTGCCGCGCGATCTCAGCGCGCAGTCCCGCCACGCGCCCCATCTGCATGCGGTGCCGGTGCCCCTGCCGGCACCGCCGCGCATCGTCAGCCTGTTCTGGCACCAGCGCAACGACACCGTCCCCGCGCAGCGCTGGCTGCGTGAGACGCTGGTGGAGATGTTCGCAAGAATGGAGTGAGGGGGTGGGATTGGCGCATGCGGACTAACCCGGCTCCCAGCGACCCGTGATCCCCGTAGCGGCACGGGGATGCTGATTAACGCTCCCACAACTCGGGTTTCGTTTCCGATTGACGCCATCGGGGACCGAGGTGGTAGGCTGTCGTTATTTCACGTGGCCATTTGAATGCGCGCGTTATTGGAACAATACCAGCTTTTGCTGGCGCCCCTGATCTTCGTGCCGTTCGAGCAACTCTTTGCAGCGAGGCGGCAGAAGATCTTCAGGCGTGGTCTTTCGACCGATATGGCCTTCCTGTTTCTCAACGGCTGGCTGGTGTTCGTCGGCGTGACCGCGATCATCGCAGTGGCGACGCTGGTCAATCAATCGATCCTGCCCTCGCCAGTCAAGCAGGCGGTCAGCGATCTCCCGTATTGGGCTCAGGCGCTCATCGCGATCGTGATCGGAGACCTCGGCATCTACTGGACCCACCGCATCCTGCATGTCGTGCCCGCCATGTGGCGCATCCACGCCGTTCATCACGCCGTCGAAGAACTGGACTGGCTCGCCGCGATCCACCAGCACCCGCTTGACGTGACCTTCATGAAGGTTGGTTCGCTGTTTCCGCTGTTCGCGCTCGGTTTCTCCGCGGAGGCGATCGGGACCTATCTTGCGATCTACTACTGGCAGTCCTGGCTCGCGCACGCCAACGTGCGCCTGGGCTACGGCCCGCTGCGCCGCATCCTGGTATCGCCGGAGTTTCATCACTGGCACCACAGCAGCGAGCGGGAAGCCAGGGACAAGAATTACGCCGGGCTGTTCTCGTTCTACGATGTGCTGTTCGGCAGCCTCTATCTTCCGGAAGGACAGAAGCCGACGGCATTCGGCGTCGATCACCCGATGCCCACGAGCTACCTGACGCTTTTGGCCTATCCATTCATCGCCTGGGCCTCGATGCTCAAGCGCGACGATTCGTCGAGCACCCGGCACCCGGTTGGCGCGGAGGCTGTGCCCGGCACGGCCACACCGCCGGCGCACCAAGACGGCCGATCCTGATGATCTTCGCGACTGTTCGCGATCGGGACACTAGCCTCCGACCGTCGCAGATTTTCGCAACTCCTCGCCCGGAACTGTCTCGCCGGCCTCTTGCCGGTATCTCGTCCAGATCAGCGCGATCACGGTTGCGCACATCATGGGGCCGAGAGGCGTGCGCACGAACGGGAAAGCGTATCCCAATACGAAGATGACGCTGACCGCGATCCGGAAGGCGCTTCGACCCGAACGCGACGCGAGGCGGCCCGCGGTGTCGTTCATGAGAAAGAGCAGCGCGACCACCAGGATCGGCATATCGTAGATCGCGAAGTAAGGAGAAATCAGCGGCGTTGCCGCCAGCAGGCTTGCGGCCTTTACGGCGAAGCTGACACGGCCGCGCCACAGGATCAGCACCCCGATCGCAACCACCGATGCGATCGCGACGTGGAACGCCATCGCCAAACCGTAGCCAAGGCCGGCGTCTCGCAAGAGCCCATAGATGCTCTGAAGTTTGTACCATGGCAGCGCGCCACTGAGGTGAAATTGCGTCGTGGCGAAGGTGGCGGCGGCGCGGAAGCCATCGAAGGTATCCCAACCGAAGATCAGCCCGGCGAGCAGCAGGAGGACCGGAATCACCAGGGCGGCGGTGATGACGACGCGCCAACGCCCGGTGGCGATCAGCACGAAGGGAAGCAGCACGCCATATTGAGGTTTGAAGATGAGCAGCGCGATCAGGATTCCACTGAGAAGCGGACGCCTGTCCAATGTCAGCAGGATGCCGCTGAGCAACGATGCGGCGAGCAGTGCGCTTTGGCCGGAAATGAAGTCATAGAATACAGGCGGAGCAACGAGTGCCAGCAGCAGCGCGCCGAAGCGTGGCCGGATGGCATAAGCGACAAGCAGCCAGCAGGACAGCTTTGCCGCGCTCCAGACCCAGAACGCAACCGGAAACGGCAGCAGCGCCAGCGGCGCCAGAACCAGGAAAAACACCGGCGGATAAAAGAACGGAACCGGCACCTGATCGTAAGGATACGGAGCGTGATTGAGGGATTGCACCCGGAGAACAAGTTGCTGATGCAGCTGCTCCCAATCGTAGGCCGCCGCCGCATGGCCCTCGAGCGCCATCGCGCCCGCGCCCCAGAAACATGAAAAATCAATTCCGGCCTGGCCGCCACCACCGAAAAATGCCGGTATCGAAACCAGGATCGAGACGCCAAGCAAGATGACGCAGGCAACCATCAGCGCCGGGTCATCTCCTGCAGAAACGTCCCAGTGCAAAATCTTCTTCATATCGTCTGAAACGGCTCAATCATGAAATGGCGCAATCTATCATTTCACTCGCGGGCCGAGCAATGGAACGCCGGCGGCGGCCGGAGATGTTTGCGCGGATAGGGTGAAGACGCAGGCGCCCGAGGGTAAGACCGAGGTTTTCATCTGGGACGATCTGATGCCGGGCTTCGGCGTCCGCCTGCGGGCAAGCGGTGCCAGCTCCTATGTTGCACGGTGGCAGATCGGCACCCGGCAGGGCCGGGAAACCATCGGCCGGATCGCTGTCCTCGATCTCGAAGCCGCCCGCGAGAAGCCCGGCATACCCTTGGCCTTGTCCAAACTGGCAAGAACCCAAAGGCCGCCCAGCTTGAGATGAGATTGCGATCGGCTGCTATTCGGCGCACTACCGCTACTCGAAAAGAAATATCGCGGCTTCCCGTATTATCCTGGTGCTTTTAGCTCTCGATCCGGCCCATCCAGGAGGCGTTGGAAGCGCGCTCTGCGCCACGCCTCAACCCGGCGTAGTCGGCGCAGCATGGATGGCTGCACACCAATTCTGACAAGCTCGTACTGTCGCTACTGGGAGGTCGCCGGTTTGAGAACTGGTTCTTTGGCTCTGGTCTCTTCAGCCTTGTCGTAGTGCTCCAAGGCGAGAAGGTGCAGATGCACTACCCTGCGAAAATCCGGTTCGACAAGGGCCATCCGAGATGCAATCTCGGCTTGTCGCAGATGATATTCAGCCGATGGCAACGTCGCCGTCTCCCCGCAAGCTTTAGAGGGTTATCTCGGTGCGGCCTTGATCACGGGCTCGCCGTCGTAGCTGGCTTCGCCCCCATGCCGCTTTGATCTCAAACACGGCAACGATAGCGGACCACAGAGCCAAACCCGCCACGCCCAACATGAACAATGTCGCTTCGGTCATTGGACAAACCCGTCATGTGCCCTCGCCTCAGCGCAGTAACGCGGTCCCTGATCTCCGGGGCTGGCGGATGAACCATCAGGGACCGCGCGCCGCGCTGACTATTCCATAAGCCGTGAACAGCGGGAAACGTTCCGGCCAGACCCGGAGCATCACGAACGCCGCCTCGTCCCCGGCTACCGGGCTCCCCTGTGCGATCGTCCGGATCACGCCGAGGAGCGATGGCCGCTCAGCGGCTCCCTGACGGGCCCCTACAGGCTCCCAATCTTTCCACCATTCGAGGCGATCAGGATGACGTGGAAGGCAAGCGATGTAAGTGACTGATTTGATTGGTGGGGGAGGCAGGACTCGAACCTGCGAAGCCATGAGGCGGCTGATTTACAGTCAGCTCCCTTTGCCACTCGGGACACTCCCCCGTCCAACAGCATCAGACCGGCCGCGCGAGTGGCGGTGGACCGGGTCATCGAAATGACGCTGATAACCGGCCGACCCGAAGCGGGTGCGCGGTCGGGCGCGTTTATGGGGGAAGGCGGTCCCCAGAGTCAACCAAGCCAGCGGTCTATTTGGGATACTTTTGCAGGCTCGGGCGATCTCTGTTCCAAAGGAGTGAGTCTTGCGGCTAGATTCTTGTTTTGTCGCGTTTTCTTCGCGCGAACCGGACCCCACTTCGCTCGAAAACGCTGTGCAAAATTGCCAATATTCGGGAGCCGTGACACAAGCCTCACATGAGCGATCGCGACCGCAAACCCAATTTCCGAGGCAAGGGCGGTAAACCCTTCCAAAAAGGGCCGAAATTCGGCCGCCCGCCGGCCTGGCGGGATCGCGAATCCGGTTCCGACGGGCCGGTGATTCTCTATGGCTGGCACACGGTGTCGGCCGCGCTTGCCAACCCCGACCGCCATATCCGCAAGCTTTACCTCACCGAGAACGCGGCCAAGCGCCTCGCCGACGAAAACATCGCGACCCGCGTCGCCCCCGAGATCGTCCGGCCCGGCGACATCGACCGGCGCCTCACCCCCGATGCGGTGCATCAGGGCCTCCTGGCGGAGGCCGATCCCCTGCCCTCGCCCGGCATCGACACGCTGGCGCTGGAGGGCATCGTGCTGGTGCTCGACCAGATCACCGATCCGCACAATGTCGGCGCCATCCTGCGCTCGGCCGCGGCGTTCGCGGTGAAGGCGATCGTCACCACCGCCCGTCACAGCCCGGAGGCGACCGGCGTGCTGGCGAAGTCCGCCTCCGGCGCGCTCGAGCTCGTGCCTGTTGTCACCGTGCAGAACCTGGCGCGCGCGCTGAACGAGCTGAACGAGCGCGGCTTTCAGACCGTCGGCCTCGACAGCGAGGGCACCGAGGATCTCGGCAAGGCCGCGCTGCAAGCGCCGCTCGCGCTGGTGCTCGGCGCCGAAGGCAAGGGCTTGCGGCAATTGACTCGCGAGACCTGCCGCCTCGTCGCCCGCCTCGACATGCCCGGCGAGATCAAGAGCCTCAACGTGTCGAACGCCTGTGTGCTCGCGCTCTATATCGGCGCCAGCCGGCTCGGGCTGATGTGAACGACAAACGCCCGCTCGCGTGACGCGAACGGGCGTTGATGTCTTCGATCGATCGCCGGATCAGTAGTAGCGGCGCAGCACCGGATGGCCGTAGCGGCCGTAGCGATAGCCGTAGTGCGAACGGTAGCCGTAGTGATGGCGGTAGCCGTAGTGACGGTAGCCATAGCGGCGATAGCCGTAATACGGGCGGCCGTAGCCTTCGCGGTAGTACGGGCGCGGTGCCCAGTTGCCCGGACCGGTGTAGGTCGGTCCCTGGTTGACGTAATAGTACTGCTGCGCCGCGCTGGGATAAGCGGCATCCGGGTCGGGCAGACGTTCGACGGCGCCGTAACCGTAGCCGTAGCCGTAGCCACCGCAACCACCGCAGCCGTAATTCACGATGGGCGCGGAATAGCCGCAAGGGTTGAAACCGCACGCCATTGCGGGCGCGGTCAGCATGACGGCCACCGCCGCAATCAGTCCTTTGATCATTTGACGCATTACTCTCTCCTGTAGGTCTCTCTGTTCGTCGCGTAGCTCTTGATGGCTATTCAGGACCCCCGTTTCGCGGGGCTCTTGATTTCGGGCAGTCGATTTCAGAATCCTCGGGGTCGCGGTGGCCGCGGGAACGGGCGCGGCAGCGGCCGCGGCCCGTTGAACTCCGGCGCGTAGATCACCGGCGGCGGATCGACCGGCACGTTGGACTGTGCCGGCAGCGGAGCCGATTCCGCGCCCCACGATTGATGATAGCTCTCGGCCGGCTTGGGCAGGCGGCGGTTGGCCGGCGGCTCGATCTCGAGGCGGCCGTAACCCGGCATGCGGCCGAGGCTCGGATAATAGTGGCCGACATTCGGCTGGGGATCGATCGGGCGGCCGCCATAGACGGTCGGCACCATCGACTCGTTGCGAGCGAGCCCCATCGCGCTTTCGATCACGGCGTAGGAGGCGTCGACGCCGTTAATGATGATCGGCACGCCGGGCCGCACCGGCACGACAATGTCGAAGCCGCCGCCGGCCAGCGCCGTCGAGCTCATCGCAGCCAATATCGCCAGCGCAAGACTTGTGCGCATGTTCACCCAGCGTCCCGAATTGTTTCACCCGCAACCTAATCCAACGGCTTGGCGGAAGGGTTAAGGACGCCGGCCAAACTGACGGTAAGCCTAACGCGTAAGCATCGGCATCCGGTCAATGCGGCCGTGCGGAATCAGAAATCGTTAACGGGCGGCCGGGAGCATGATCCGGAAAACTGCGAAGCGGTTTTCATGCTCAAACAAGGAGGCGCCTACCCGTCAGGTGAAGGCGTTCTCGACGATCGAGTGGACGCCGATCGCGATCGTGACCGCGCCGACCGCCATTTGCAGGCCGCGATTGGCCCAGGTCAGCCAGCGCGCCGAGGCTGCGAGCGGCACCGCGATCACGCTGGACAGCACGCCCATGCCGATCATCGATCCGATGCCGAACAGCGCGACATAGCCGAGCCCGATCACCGGACTTGGGGCCTGCGACACCGTCAGCACCAACAGCGCCGCCGAGCCGGCCATGCCGTGCATCAGGCCGACCAGGAGCGTGCGCCAGCGGAAACCGTGCGCATGGCTGTGCGCGGCGCGGACGTGCGGCACGGTGGACGCAAGCGCCACGGTGGACGTGGCCGCCACGGCTTCACCGGCATGGCTGTGGGCGTGGAAGTGCGTGGTGCCGTCGCCATGCGAATGGGTGTGGAAGTGCACGCGGTCGCGCCACAGCCGCCACCACACATGCGCGCCGAGGCCGACCAGCATGATGCCGACCGCGGTCTCGATCGGCTGTGCGACCGTTTCCGGGATCGCGCGCCCGAGCAGGATCGCGGCGCCGGCAAAGATGAACAAAGTGAGCGTGTGGCCAAGTCCCCAGGTCAGCCCGTGCTTGACGATGTCACCGACATGGGTGCGGCGAGCCGCGATGCTCGATACCGCCGCGATATGATCCGGCTCCAGCGCATGCTGCATGCCGAGCAGAAAGCCAAGACTCAAGATTCCGAACATCAATCCCCCGCGTCGGCACCGACACCAGTTCGTTCACCGCTCTACACGCAATTCTGGTCAAAGGCAGCATGCTCCGGAACGCATCATGCGCACGGGCCTGCGGAACTTCACACTGGTTTGAACGCAGGGCAAGGCCACGACGGAACGAGCGCTGCACAGCGAAATTAGCCGTTCAGCACGACGAGAGGAGGCCTTGCATGACACACTTCAGAATCCTCGGCGCAGCAGCCCTGCTCGCCTCGGCACTGGCGAGCCCGGCGATGGCGCAACAGACGATCGGCACCGCCGCGCGCTGCTCGAATGCCTGGCCGGACGCCCGATGCCAGGCGATGGCACCAGGCACCCGCACCGCCTATCACCAGCGCATCGATCGGCGGGACCGCGACTGGCAGAGCAGCTACAACCGCTATGACCCCGGCCCGTTCGCGCCTGTCGACGCCGCAGCCCGCGTGGCCGGCGGCGCGGTCGGCACGGCGGCTGCGGTCGCCACCGCCCCGTTTGGCGGCCCCGACTATGCCCGCGCCCCAATCGGCGGCGCCGAATATGCCCGGCAGAACGGCTTTGTCTGCACCCCCGGCACCTGGTTCCGCGGCAGCGACGGCCGCCAGCATCCCTGCCAGTAGCTCAGGTGACAGGCCGATGGCGCAAAGGGCGGCCTGCGGGCCGCCTTTTTGCTGCCAGGCCGATGCGCGCCGAGTGATGGAATCCGGGCCGCACACGTTCCGGCCTTCGAGCTCTGACCCCGGGGGTCCTGGCCTTGGCGGTTCTGCCCTTGGTTCTGGCTCTGGCGCGCCAAGTCTGCTATGCGAGCGCGCAAATCATTCCCAATTCGCCGGCTTAGCTCAGCGGTAGAGCAGCAGTTTTGTAAACTGAAGGTCGGGGGTTCAATCCCCTCAGCCGGCACCAATTGGCTTGGATTTCGGCCATCCTGGCCGCCGCGACACGGCTTCAGTCTGCCGAGATCGACCGCCGGCCACGGCAGCCCCGCCAGCTCGCAGGCGAATACGGCAGTTCCGCGCATGGGGAATCGTGCTTCGATGCTGCGGAGCTGTCCGGAGCATGCTTCTTCGATGCCGACGCCGAAGCAGTCCGCTGCTGCAAATCCCTCGATGATCCCGTGAACGCCGACCGTCCTGCGGCCGATGCTGCCTTCAAACCGAAGTGCCTGGGCATCGCGTCCTCCATCCAGATATGCGCGGCTTTGCGCCGCGCGTCGTTCCCGGCTGCGATTCGAACACGTCGTCGCGATTCAATCAAAGCGCTTCGCTTGATTGCCCACAATGTACAAAGCGAGCCGTAGTATTCCGGTTGTCGGGAGTGCCGCATCGTCGATAGCGCTCAGCGCTAGCCAATGCAACGACCTCTGCGCTTCGCAATGTCTTGCATGAAGCCCTAGCGAGAACGTTGAGTACCCACGCAACGACTACTTGTGATTTTGTTCCCGCTGGCTATTGTTCCCGCACTTTCATCTTTGAGAATTTCAAAAATGAAGATTGTTTTCTGCACCGCGATTGCCTTGTCCACGCTGGCCGTCGCTCCGGCGAGCGCCAGGGAGCGCAACGACAGCCCTCACTCCCAGGCCTGCATGGCCAAGAACGGCTTTACTCTCGATATGTGGCGCGCTCACTCCGCGGGCACCGACGCGCAGGTCCTGAGGTACATCCAGTGTCGGGATCGGGTGTCCGCAGCACAGGCCAAGGCGATCGGCATTCGCAACCATAATTTCAGCGCGGGCTATCGATGAGCCTTGAGGGTGACATGGCCACCGGCACGACGAAGAACGGCACTCGCTTCGTCTGTACCCAACGCTAAGGCACATCGCCAATCCTGATCGGCCGGAAATTGTCGCCGACCAGGCTTCACCATTTTGAGGAATCGCCATGAGATTGCTGGTCCTGCTCGCGACCTTCGCCGCCACCATTTCGGCGGCCACTGCCGAAACCGCTGTCGAGCGCCAATGCGCGTCGGGCAAATGCACCTGCTCCTACATCGCGTCGACCTGCAAGACCTGGAATCGCACCCATGGCGGTGACCTCGCCGTCTGCGACAGCTACCGCGAGAGCTGCCTGCAGAGCGGCCGATGGGACGACAGGAACCGCCACATCGACGTGGTGGTGACGCGCTGAGGCAGTTCGCCCTACCGAACCGGCGCTGCACCGCAGGGCCGGTCCGGAAAGCCGCTGCGACACCTCCCTGGCAGGAATCGTGGGATCCTTCCCGTAGGATCACCCATCCCTCGCCTTGCTTCTGTTCTTGCGGCCGCAAACGGGGTATGCAGAATGTGGGGTGGGACTCTGCCAATGACCTATTTGATCCTTGCCCGAGATGGCACCAGCCAAATCGTGCTGAAGCGCGACAGCGAAGACGCGGCCGAGAAGAAGGCACGCGAGCTGAAGGAGATGGGCTGGTTCGAAGTCGAGGTCCGCGAGGACAAGACGGGGCCGGCCGCAGCGGCCCCGCCGGCGGATCGCCCAGCGACGCTGCAATGACGCCTTGATGAACCTTTGCCGGGTGGCCCTTACAGATATGTGAGGAGCCGCCACCATGTCCGACACAGCACATTACCGCTTCCAATCCGATCAGGCGCGACGGCTGGCCCGGCAGGTGACCGACGCCGCGGTGCGCGAGAAGCTGCTCGAAATGGCCGAGGAATATGGCCGCTACGCCGACCTGATCGAGGCGCGCAGCGCCGAGCAGGTGCCCGCCGCGGCGGCGGCCCATTAGGCTGAATCCTACCCCGCCCCCGCCGGCACACCGGTTCGTCCTCTCCTGATGCCTGTCCTTAAGGTGAGGCCAAATCCGCTCGACAACGCCCTGAGGATTTGTTCGGAACGTTATGCCCGCTCACGCGATTTTCCTCGCATGAGGGTCCGCGAATCCGACCGCAATTTGCTGCTTCTGGGCACGTTCACGCTGCTCAGCGTGGCCGCGGCCGGCCTGGTCGCCCTGCTCGATCCGGCACCGGCGCCGGCGAACCCCGCGCCTCGGCCGGCCGCGAATCAAGCATCGGCGGGCGGTCAGCCCCCGGTCCGGATCGTCGGTACCCCGTTCGTCCCGAACACCAATCCCCGTCAGCGCTGACCCGTCCGCGCCCAGCACGTGTCACAATTATGTCACCGCGCCTACCAAACAGGCGTCTTCGTCAACCATCATGATGGCGAGCGCTTGATTCCGCACGGTTGCTTTGCTGGAATCCGCGCGCTCAAGGTGCGCCATGAAGTGGATGAAGGAACGCGATCTCCTGATCGCTCAGACAATGGCCTTCGTACAGTCGGTGAAGGGCAAGCTGCCCGACGCCGAGCCGCCGGCGCCTGCCCCGCAGACGGCGGGGCCGCCTGCCGCAAAGCCGACCGCCGCGCCACCCGCTGCTACGCCTGCACCCGCCGCCGCGTTGCCAACCGCCGCTGAACAGGCCCTGGCCGAGGCGATCGCCACGTTCAGCGTCAAGCCTGCGGCCGAGGTGCGGGCTGCGGTCGTGCCGCCTCAGCTTCCGATGCCGACCGTGCTCGAGGGCCTGCCCCCCGCTCCGTCGCCTTTGGCGGTGACGGTCGTCGAAGTCCCGCCTCAACCGGCGCAGCCGCCGCAATTTGCCAGGCTCGACATCAGTGGCGACTTCGGATCCGAGGTGCGGGAGCGGGTTGCCAATTTCCGCGCACAGCAGCAGCGCTTCCTGAAGGAGCGCGAGGAATACTGCACCACGACCATGGCCAAGGTTCGCGCCGCGATCAACGAGCTGCCGCGCTCGGGCAAGTAAACGGGGCCCCTTTTCGCCGGATCGGTGCGGGTCCGTTGGGCTTCAGCCGCGCTCGCCCGATTTCACCGGTTCGGTCAGAAAGCGTCCGCCCGATCGCGCCAGCGCCGGCTCTTCCACTGCGTCGAGGGCAGGCTGCTTCCCCTCCAGCATGGATCGCAAGCCGGCGATCGCCTTGGTCATGCGTTCGGTGTATTTGGCTGCGGCGCCGTCGACGAACTCTCGATCCTTTGGCTTAGGCTTGGCGACCCGCAGCTCCAGATGCGTCATTCCGTTTGGACCGTCCAGAACGGCGCGAGTCATCACGATCCGCGGCGCGCCGGGAATTGGAAGCGTGATGCCCACCGTAAAATAATCGGTCGGCCGCCAATCGAGCATCTCCTCAACGACGGTATGGTTGCCGTGCATACAGTGGTTCCTGGTGCCGAGACCGCGTCGTCCCTTGCCGGAATCCTCGACGATGGCGTCGGCGTCCCACCATTTCTGCCATTGCCCGGGCACGGTGAAAAACTCCCACACCGTCTGCCGCGGCGCGGCGATGTCGAATTCCAGCATGGCGTAGGCATCGTCACGCGTCACCTGCATCCGGGTTTGCGCGTCTTCCTGCCGCCACGCCGCTTCAAGATCGCGCACCCACAGCGTCACGTCGCCGATGACGTCGATGGTTTCGTGATGCGCGATGAGACCCTGCGCGACCGGATCGATGCCCATCGCGTGGATGGCCGCGTCGCTGTAGAGCGCATATGCGCGCCCGCCGATCTTCTCACCAATCGTGTTCTTGAGCAGCCGGTGGACCAGAATGACGTCGCGCCCGGCAAGCTCCTCTCTCCCGCCCATCTTCTGCTTCACCATCTCGCCATGATGGATAACGAACTTGAAATCGAGATCGCCCATCGCGATGCAGGCCTGACACTCGCAAGTCGAGGCCTGGCGCACGTTGCGCAGGCGCCGCCGGAATTTGAAATAGGCGCCCTCGATCGCGTCCTGCAGCAGCGAGCCGTCGATTGCTTCGGCGGTAGTGTAGACGAACGCGGCGTCGCCTTCGAACTTGGCGAGGCGGAATGGCGGGCGCAGCGCTTTCACCACCGTATCCATGAAATCGGCGATGATGTCCTGCGCATGGTCGAGCTCGACCGCCGCAAGGAAATTCGTATAGCCGGAGATGTCGGCAATCGCGAAATAGGCCGCTTCAGCCTTCGGAAGCATGGGGACCTCCTGCGCAACCGGTTCACGCCCAATCGTGCGGATGCGCAGTCTGTCATACCGCGCCGCCCGAGGTCGAGGACCAAAGCAACCCCAGGCGTGCGCTAGCGGCCGCCGATCTTCTCCAGCACCGGCAGCAGGTGCTTGAGAAACTCACTCGGATTCTCGCTCATCGGGAAATGGCCGAGGCCTTTCATGATGGTGGCCTCGGCTCCGGCAATGCTGTTCGCGACCACCAGCGTCTCTTCCGGCGTACAGGAATAGTCGTACTCGCCCGACAGCAGGAACAGCGGGCAACGTCTCGTGTCGATCTCGGCGACGCGGGCGCGAATGTCGCCGTCGACCTTGTAGAAATAGAGATCGCCCTTGAACACGCCGGGCCCGCCTTGCATGTAGTGCCACAGCGTCTCCCACCTCTCCTTGTCGGGCGCGTCGGGGCCGACGAGGCCCGAGACGATGGCGGCGGCGACCTCGCCGCCATGCACGTCCGGCCGGTGCAGGAAATTCAGGTCGTAATAGGGATCGACATGCGCGCCGGCCTGCAGGCCGATGATGGCGCGGAAACGTTCGGGATGCTCGAGCGCGAGATGCAGCGCGATCCGGCCGCCGATCGAGCAGCCGATCACGATCGGCCTGTCGAGGTCGAGCGCGTCCATCACCGCCAGGATCATGGTCGTGTATTGCGCGGAGGTGAGCTGGTACTCCTCGTCGTGCCAGCCCTGCGGCGGCGACGACTTGCCGTGCCAGGGCATGTCGAAGGCGATGACGCGATGGTTGCGCGTGACGCGCGCATCGTTCATCAGACCACGATATTGCCGCCCGTCCGCGCCCGCGGTGTGCAGGCAGAGCAACGGCGTGCCCTCGCCCGCCTCCTCGACATAAACGCGGTGGGCCCGGCCGAACAACTCCAGATGCATGTAACGGCCGATGATCGGTTCGAATTTTGCGCTCATGCGGCCACTCCCTCGCGGCGCAGCTTGCCGAGCGCCTCCTTGAAGTAGCGCAGGTTCGCCATGAAGACCTGCAGCTCGCCCTCGGCCTTCAGCACGCGGCGCTTGATCAGCGCCATCAGGTCGTTCGAGCCCGGCGGCGGCCGCTTCTCGCAGAACCGCTCCCACTCCGCCTGCGAGGTGCGCAGCGCGAACGACGACGAGGGCATCACGAACGGGCCCTTCGTCACCGCGACGATCCGGCCCTCATGGATCGCGATCAGCCAGGCGGCCGCGCCGATCTCGAGCAGGAAAGTCGTGGTGAGGTAGCGGCCCCGCCGCACCAGGCCGGCATCGCCGTTGACCCGTTCCTTCAGCGTTTCGATCATATCGGCTCCCCTGATCGCGGCCCGTCCGCGCAGGGCGCAGCGGGCGCTTGTTCTGCCGGCAATGATGGGAGGAATGCAGGTGCCGTCAATCGCCAGCGGCGCCGCGCGGCTCCGGCGTTTTCGCGTGGCCGCCACATCCAGATTTTGGCGAGAGCCGGGAAATCTAGAGCCAGGACCAGACCAGCGCCACGTTCGCGGCGCAGGCCGCGAGCAGCGCAACCGCAAGGGCGAGCTGCACGCATTCGTAAGGAGGCTGGTGGATAGCTCTCATGGACCGGAGCATCCGGCGATTCTACCCGGAGAGTCCCGGGGATTCTTTTTTCGGGGGTTTACCACCCGTTAAGGACTCAGGGCCCCTCCAGGAAAGGGCCGAAATGACTCATATTTTCAGATGCTTGCCGCGAATGCGCGCTCACGGTTCCGTGACCGGAACGGCGACATTGCCTGAAACCCAAAACGGGTGCTGGCGTTGTCGGTTGTTTGGGGAACGACGAATGCCGTACGCGCTGTTTTATCAGGACGCCAAGCTGAGCAAGGCCTACCCGACCGAGGCGGATGTCTGGACGCTGGCCAGGAAATCAGGCCTGGTGGTGGATGCCGTCTCCGAGGAGGAGAAGTCAGCGCCCCGCCCGGTGCTGGATAACGACTACGAAATCCGGCCGTGCCAGCTCGACCCGAACGAGGATCCGGCCAAGAACAAGGCCGATGCCGATCGCGAAGCGCGACTGGAGCCGCGATTGAACTAACCAGACGTTAGGCTGGCCGGCGCGCAGCGGCGGACCGGGGATGCAATGGGTGCAGTCGCCCCGCGCCTACGGCATTGCCGTCGCCAGCGAGGCCTGTTCGGCAGCGAGCGAAACGCAAATCTTCCGCCGATGCAGACCCCGGATCGCGCCGGTCACCTTGAGCACCTTGCCAGCCGAGCAGGACGCGTCCTGCACGAACACGACCTCATAAGGCGCGAGCGCCAGGGGTTCGGATTTGAGGATAGTCTGGGCAAGGCACGGCACGGAGACCGCAGAGAGGATCAGCCCTAACGCAAAACCACGCATGTTCGTTTGTCCACCAGCCCGGCGATCGCATAATAGCGCAGCACGATGAAAGTTCCGTGCAATGCAGGAATTATTTTTTGCATTGCACGATCAGGCCTGAACATCAGGTGAATGTGGGGTCGTAGCCCGGATGGAGCGGAGCGAAATCCGGGGACTTCATTCGTCGGATCGGCTGCCCCGGATTACGCTGCGCTCCATCCGGGCTACAGGTGCACCGCATGCGTCGTCATTCCGGGGCGAGCGGCTGGTCAACAAAAAAGGCCGACCCGAAGGCCGGCCTTTCGATCTCGATTGACGACAATGCGATCAGTAGCGGGAGCCGACCGGGCCGCCCCAACCGAAGCGGTAGTTGACCCCGAGCTTGACGGTATGTTCGTCGTTCCGGAAGCTCGTGCCGACGAGGTCGGCCGGGCCGCTGGTGAAGTTGGTCTTGCCGAAATTATAGTACTGGTATTCGGCCTTCGCCGACCAGTTCGGGGCGAACATGTATTCGAGGCCGGCTCCGACCGTATAGCCGTCCTTGTGACCGCCATCGGTGGTGAAGGACGCCGGCACGCCGCCGACCGACGCGGTGATGTTGTTGTTGTCGCGCCAGGCATAACCGCCCTTGGCGTAGAGCAGCGCCGGACCCCAGGTGTAGCCGAGGCGGCCGGTCACCGAACCGAGCTGGTCGGTGTTGCCGGTCACCAGCGTTCCGCCCGGGAGCAGCACGCCATTGTTCGAGGAGCTGGGCAGCCAGGAATACTGCGCCTCGGCGCCCATCACCCAGTTCGGGGCGAACTGATAGTCGAAGCCGCCCTGCACGCCACCCATGAAGCGCGCGTCGCTGCCCATCAGGTTGTTGCCATCGGTGAACGCGCCGCCGACATGGCCGCCGATATAGAAGCCGGTCCAGTTGTAGACGACGGCGGGGGCGGTATAGGGCGGCGGTGCCTTGGTATAGGTGCGGGCCGGCATGTCAGCCGCAAACGCCGGGCTCGAGAGAGCGGCCAGCGCGACCGTGCCGAACAAAAACTTCTTCATTTCTGGTCCCCTACTAACGCTGCGCTGTTAAGCCAAACAACGTGACCTCAATTAGGTTGCTTTGGGGCAATGCCGGACCCGTGATGTTTCCGAGCTGTGACAGGGTCGCAACAACGCCCGTTTGTTCCTTGGCACAGCGAGATTTTTCACCGGTTAAGCAACCGCATCTCGGCTCCATGTAAGTCGCAGACGGCTAAGTTGAAGTTCAACGCTCCCCGAAAAGTGATCGGAGTTCGCTAACGTTTCGATCAGGCTTGCGACAAGCCGCCGTGCAGAAGCGCGATCAGATCGCGCTTCTGCCTCTTGTTCGGGCATGATCTTTTCGGAAAAACCGCTTCACACTTTTCCGGATCATGCCTTAGCGCGACATCTTTTCCAGTTCCGGAAATGCCGCGTAGGACGCGCCGGCGCAGGGCTCGGCGGGGTTGTCGAGGATGCGGTCGAGCCGGCCGTCGACAAACAGGACACCGCGCTCCCGGGCCGGCCGGTAATTGCCGTCGGTATCCTTCGCGCTGTAGCGCAGGCACACGACGTAGCGCAGCCGGCCGCCGATCGTGCGCTGCGCCGGCTCGGCGATAACAGCCTCGCGGACCCCGACCGGATTGTTCAGGTAGGTCCGCATGAAGGCGAGGATCTGGTCGCGGTAGCGGTCCGGGAGCGGCTGGTTGGCGACGCCCCGGTCATCGGTGAAGGTGGTCGGCCCGCCGCCGTCGTCGCTGGTGAGGCAGCCGGCGAGCGGAAGCGAGAGCAGCAGGATGGCTGCCAGTTGTGATGAAATCCGCAAACGACGCTGTTCCCTGAGTCCCCGGAGGCGTCTCATAAACTGCCGGGCGGCCGAAGGGAATTCGCAACTCGGTTATTCTTCGCTCGGGTTCACAACCGGAGCCGGACGCACTCCGGCCCGTCGCCATTGGGGAAGCAATGGACGGACGGGCCGGTTCTGCATCCAAAAGGCGCAGCGGGGCAATGTGGATCGAAACTACGCCCCTCGGATCAGATTCAACCGCGCTTGGGTCAGCCGCGTTTGGCCGGCGCGACGTGCTTGGTCGCGACCTTCGCACGGACGTGCGTGGTCGCATGCTTCGGCGACTTCACCTTCAGCATGCCCATGTGCTTGTGGTGGCGGTGATGGCGATAGTGCTTGTGGTGCATCTTGGCGTTGGCGTTGCGCACCTTCGACGGCAGCTGCTCGCTCTTGATGACGGGGGCGGCCTTGGTCGCGGGGGCGGTCGTGGTCGCCGGCGCGGGCGTTGCGGCCTTGCCGGTTTCGGCGGCGAGCGCGGGCGCTGCGATCACGGACATGGCGAGCAGCGCGGCGGAAATCGTCTTCAGCATGATGGTCCTCCTCGTCGGGATCGAGAGGTTTCCGGCCGGATGGTCGGCCTCACCGATCAATGCACGTGACCTTAGGGGCCGCGCACTGAACCGGTTCTGAAGGACCCTGACGGACTTCATTCATGTGAATGACATCTCTGTCATGTTCTCCTCTACCGCTGAAAATGCAGGATCACGCAATCGTGGGATCGGCCGGGAATGTTCTGCACCCCTGGGTGTTCAAGTCATCAGGCTTCGGTGTAGGATTACCGAGCACGATCAGGAACGATCAGGAGCAACCAGGAATGAGCAGGAAGACGAAGTTTTTGGGCCTCGCAGTGCTCTCGATGACGCTCGCCTCCGGGCCGGTCATCTCGGCCTACGCCGCGGGCAGCGACAATCCCTCGCCGCCGGCTTCCGACAGCGGCAGCAGCAAGGGCAAGAAGGCGAAGAAGGACAAGAGCTCCGCGATCGACGATCAGAAGTTCCTGGCCGGCTATCGCGCCGCCTACACCACGATCTACGACAAGCACGACTACACCGCCGCGATCGAGCAGCTAAGGGCGCTCGGCCAGGATGATCGTGCCGACGTCGCCAACCTGATCGGCTACTCCTATCGCAAGCTCGGCGACTACAAGGTCTCGCAGATCTGGTACGAGCGCGCGCTGAAGGCCGATCCCGCCCATGTGCGCACCTGGCAGTATTACGGCCTCTGGCAGGTCGAACAGGGCAACCGCGATCAGGCGCAATACCATCTGAACCGCATCGCCCAGCTCGCCGGCACCAACAGCGACGAATATCGCTCGCTCGCCGCGGCGCTGGAGAAGCCCCCGGGCACCGGCCTGGTTTACTGAGGCAACCGCTTCCTGCATCGAGCCGGCGTGGTCGCGACGACTGCGCCGGCTTTTTGCTGTGCTGTAGGATGGGTAGAGCCAACGGTCCGCGCAAAGCGCGGCCCGACGATAAACTCCGCGAAACCCATCGTCTGTCACCGTGGCACGAAGTCGATGGGTTTCGCTTCGCTCTACCCATCCTACGAATTTACAGATCGCGAGCGAGATCAGCCATTCTCGCAGCATACGCATCGAGCACGTCGTCGGCGCTGTAGGCCTGGCGCGCCGCGAAATCATCGCGCAGGCCGAGCCGCGCCGATGTCCTGAGCCGTGCGGCGGTCGCTTCCGTCATGATCGGTTGCAGGCCGATCTCGCGCAGCCCCTCGGCGACGCCATCCATCTCGACGGCGCGGCGCTCGGCGTGCAGCACATCGGTGCGCACGCACATGTCGACGAATTTGCTGTAGCGCGTCGCGTCCATCGGTTCGCAAATGCCGCGCAGCGCTTCGCTGCGCACCCCCGCGAGCGAGGCGGCGGTCAGCGCCTCCACGATCAGCGCCTCCATGCCCTTGGTCACCACGCTGCGCAGCATCTTCACCGCCGCCGCCGTGCCGGCCTCCAGGCCGGCGAGCTCGATCGTGAAGCCCAACGGCGCAAACAGCTCGGCGAAGCGTGCGGCGCCGTCGCCGGAGCAGTACAGCGGCACCGCCGCACCGTAGATGCTGACCGCGCCCATCAGGTTGGCATCGACGAAGCCACCACCGTTCGCTGTCACCGCATCGCCCACCAGCCGCTTGGCTCTGGGCGTGGAGGCGTTGACGTCGATCACCAGCATCCCGGGCCGAACCAGGCCGGCGATGGCCTGCCCGACCGGCACGGCCGTTGCGACCACGACCGCGGAGAACACGATGTCGGCGCGCGCCATCAACGCGGACAGGCTGTCCACAAGCTCAACGCCGCGGGCAGACGCGATGCTCCGGAACGCTTCCGAATATGGCGGACGATTGGTCTTGCCCTCGCAAAACACCAGCGGCGCGGATTCCTGCCTGCCTGCGAGATGCGCCGCGAAGCATTGCGCGGCCTCGCCGAAGCCGACGAAGCCGATACGCCGTTGGGTCATGGCAACCTCTCGCGTCATGCTTTGAGCGCGCGCTTGCGATCGCTGTATCGCGCTCGGTGGCAAGAGATTCAAAGGCAAGAAGTGTGCCGGGCACATGCGCCATGACCGAAAAGGCGTTGCGTTTCACGACGTCGCGCCGCTGCCTGATGCGCGCAGGCCAGCACGACGAAACCGAGCGCGGCAATCACGCTGCCGATCATCATGACGCGCCGCGCGCCAACGCGCCGGAACGGTTCCGCCAGCAACGGCCCGCACAGGCCCATCGTCACGTACAGGGTGGACGTGCCGGCAAACACCATCGGGAGCGAGATGTGGAGATCAGCCGCAATCCGGTTACCGGCGATGGCCGGCAGGCCGAGGGTCCCCCAGCCGAACACTTGCGCCACGGCAAGGACAAGAAGCACTCCGGCGGTCTGCCGATCCATTCCCGGGAATTGGGCCCGGTTCTTCCCCGCCATGAACCTGTCCACCGCGTTTCAGCCAAATGCCTTGGCTAGCCGATGCGGCATGACGGTATCATGACTGACGGCGCCCGAACCGGCCCGGACCCGGTGACGTCCCCCAGGATTACGAGGGTGATTACGGATAATGCTCGAGGCGACGATCGGGCTTTGGCGGGCGGCTCGCCCCCACCGTGTTGCCCGCAGCGCCGGCATCCGGCTTTGCCGGACGCGCGGCCTTCTCCACCGGCGGCCCGCTGTCGCCGGTCTTCTTGGCGCTGTTCAGCGCCTGACCGGTGGTGGTCACATTGGCGGCCTGCCCGGCCCCCGCCGAGCCGGCCGAAGGGCCGGAGCTCTGCGCCAACACGGTTCCCGACAGCACCAATGCCGCCATCAGTATTGCCGCGTTGATTGTCATTGAGGGGGCCTTCTGCACTCGAATGATGCATAGCAACGCGCCGCTGCCACGGACGTTCCCCGGGAGCCATCATTTAAGGTAAATGCGCGGCAAATTTCTGCCCTGGCGCGGCCTATCTTGCGGCCTCATCAGCCATGCGCCGCTGACGGGCTGCGTAGCGCCGCCTCGCGATACTCGGTCCATGCCTGCCGCAGGATTTGCACCGACGAGGTGAGGAATATCATCGCCATCACGGCGGCGACGGCAAGATCAGGCCAGGCCGAGACCGATCCCCACACGCCGAGAGCAGCCGCCATCACGATGAGGTTTCCGATCGCGTCGTTGCGCGAGCAGAGCCAGACCGAGCGGACATTGGCGTCGCCGTCCTTGTACGGCAGCAGAAGCAGAACCGAGCCTAGATTGGCCGCGAGTGCCAACATGCCGATGGCGCCCATCACCTCGGCTTTCGGCACGCCGAGCACGAACGTCTGGTAGACGGTCGAGCCGAATACCCACAGCGCCATCAAGCTCAGCGACGCGCCCTTCAGCAGCGCGGCGGAGGCGCGCACACGCAGGCTGGCGCCGATCACCGCAAGGCTCAGTCCATAGGTGACCGTATCGGCAAGGAAGTCGAGCGCATCGGCCTTGAGCGCCTGCGATCCGGCAAGCTGCCCCGCGATCATCTCGGTCAGGAACATCGCGCCATTGATGCCGATGACCGTCCAGAGCACGCGCTTGTAGCGCGGATCGAGACCGTCAAAGACGGGAACGCCGCCTGAGCAGCCGCACGAATCGGCCGCGCGATCGCGGTCCCCTGCCCGCACGCGAGCCTTGCTCGGCAGCGTCAGCGGCGGTGGTGCGCAGCATTCGGTCGTCTTCTGCTCGCAGCAATCGTTCATTGCTCGTCCTTCCAGACGACAGGATAAGGCCAGCCACGCAACCCATTCAAGCCGATCCGTCTGGAACGGCTCTGGGGAGCATACGTCGCGGTTTCAAGGGCTGCCGGCTGGGTTTAGCCGACAGCCCAACCTGTTGATGCGGGCCGTCGCCTCACTTCGCCTTCTGGATCGCGGTGACGGTGTAGCCGCCGTCGCCCTCCTTGGCCTCGAACCGGACCTTGTCGCCGACCTTGACTTGCTTCAGCAGCGCCGGATCCTTGACCCGGTAGACCATCGTCATCGGCTCGTCCATGCCGAGGCTCCTGGCCGGGCCGTGCTTGAGCGTGATCTTCCCGGCGCCCTCGTCGATCTTCTTGACCTCGCCATCGATATCAGCGCCCTGCGCGAAAACAGCGCCCCAAGGCGCACTCAATGTCAACGCCAACGCAAGCGAGGCGGCGCCTGCGATCCGAATGATCCTGTTCATGGTTGTTGTCCTTTCTTTCGTTGATGGGTTCATTTCACGATGACGCGGCCGGTCATCCCGTAGTCGCGGTGATCCGGGATCAGGCAGGAATATTCGAACGTTCCGGCCTTGGTGAATTTCCAGACGATCTCCGCACTCTTCTTCGGTGCGAGGCGAACGCCGTTCGGATCGTCATGCTCCATATGCGGATGCTTCTTCATCACTTCGGCATGCTTCAAATTCTCTTCGGTGGTCGCGAGCAAGAATTCGTGATCCTCGGTGCCGGCGTTGCGGATCACGAAGCGAATCTGCTCGCCGCGCTTGACCTCGATGCGGAACGGCGTGAACTCCATCTCCTTCATCTCGACCTCGACCGTGCGCGACGGCTTGCTCGGATCGCCGGGCTCGCCGGCCGAATAGGATTCGTGACCATGTTTTTCGTGGCCGCGCGCCGGCACTGCCGCGACCGACAGCGCGATCAGCGCGACGCCGATGCTGGTGAGTTGCTTCACTGGATTCTCCATTTCTGTGTTTGATGCTTGTCGTTGGTGAGTGAGCCGGGTCCGCTACATCTTCATTCCCTTCATCGATGGCTTGGCCTTTCGCCCCGGCGCCGCCGGCGGTTGGCGCGCGGGCTCGGCGGCCGGCGCCTCGACCTCATAGGCAACCGTGCCCGGCGGATATTTGTACGGTCCGGGGTCGGCGTAATCGTCGCGGCCGAGCCCCTCGCGGATCTTCATCACCGTGAACATGCCGCCCATCTCGATCGGCCCGAATTGTCCGGTGCCGGTCATCATCGGCAGCGTGTTGTCGGGCGCGGGCATCTCCATGTTGCCCATCGCCATGCCGGTCGATCCCATCACCATCGCGTCGGGCGCGAGCTTGCCGACCGCCTTCGCCAGATCCTGACGCGACACGCCGATGAAGTTTCTGACGTCGTGGCCCATCGCGTTCATGGTGTGGTGCGACTTGTGGCAGTGGAACGCCCAGTCGCCCGGATTGTCGGCGAGCATGTCGAACGCCCTGACCGCGCCGACCGGCACGTCGGTCGTGGTCTCCGGATATTGCGCTGACACCGGCACCCAGCCGCCGTCGGTGCAGGTCACCGCGAAATTGTGCCCGTGCACATGGATCGGATGGTTGGTCATGGTCAGGTTGCCGATCCGCACGCGGATCCTGTCGCCGAGCCGGATCGGCATCGGATCGATGCCGGGATAGACGCGGCTGTTCCAGGTCCACATGTTGAAGTCGGTCATCTCATTGACCTTCGGCAGATAGGTGCCGGGGTCGATGAGGTAGCTGCTCATGATGAAGACGAAGTCGCGGTCGACGGGACGGAACGCCGGATCGCGCGGATGCACGATGAACATGCCCATCATGCCCATCGCCATCTGCACCATCTCGTCGGAATGCGGGTGGTACATGAAGGTCCCGCTGTTCTTCATCTCGAACTCGTAGACGAAGGTCTTGCCGGGCTTGATGTGCGGCTGGTTGAGCCCGCCGACGCCGTCCATGCCTGACGGCACGATCATGCCGTGCCAATGCACCGTGGTGTGCTCCGGCAGTCTGTTGGTGACGAAGATGCGGACCTTGTCGCCCTCGACCGCCTCGATGGTCGGCCCCGGCGCCTGGCCGTTGTAGCCCCAGAGATTGGCCTTCATGCCGTCGGCGAATTCGCGCACCACGGGCTCGGCGACGAGATGGAATTCCTTCCAGTCGCCGTTCATCCGCCACGGCAGCGACCAGCTGTTGAGCGTGACGACCGGCCGGTAGTCCGGCCCGCTGGTGGGATGCAGCGGCGGCTGCATCACCACCTTGTCCATGGTCGGCGCTTCGGGAATGGCGGCGGCCTGGACGCGGCCGCTGACCGCGCTTGCCGTGACCAGCGCCGCGCTGCCCAGAAATCCTCGTCGTGAAAACATGTGCTGCTCCATTCAATGACCGCCGCCGGCCGCGGGCTGCGCGGCCGAGGCGATGGAAGACGGTGTCGATGCTGCGCCGGCCGAGCCGCCGCCGTTGATCGCGGTCTGCAGTTCGGATTGCGCCAGCAGGAAGTCGCGCTTGGCGTCGATCGCCGCGCGCAGCGAGGCGAGCCGCTGCCGCGCTTCGGTCAGAAGCGCGAACACGTCGACCTGCATGCTGGAGAAGCGCAGCTGCATCTCCTCGGTGATGATCTGCCGCAGCGGCAGCACCTCGCGCTGGTAATGGCGCGCGATGTCGTAGGTCGAGCGGTAGACGCGGTAGGCGTCGCGCGCCTCGGAGCGGACGTTGATCGCCTTCTCGGTCAGGCGGTTCATCGCCTGGCGGTAGGTCTCCGCCGCCTGGCGCAGGCGCACCTCGCCGCCGTCGAAGATCGGAATCTGGAACTGGACGTCGAAGCCGCGCTCCCTGAACGGCGGGGCTTCGGGATCGTGCGTCCGCTTGTCGACGCCGGCGACGTCGAGCAGCGTGACGAAGCGCGTCGCCTCGGTGAGATCGAGCGCCTTGGCGAGCGCGACGATTTCCATCCGTGCAATCTGCAGGTCGACGCGGTGACCGACCGCGGCGATCTCGATCGAGGGCTGCTGCAGCGGCCGGTTCGGCAGCACCGGCAGCCGGTCCGGAATCCGGAAGCCGAGATCGCCGTCCCACAATCCGAGCAGCCGCGCCAGCCGCTCGCGCGAACTCGCCGCGTTCTGCCGCGCGCTGGCGAGGTCGGCGGTGATCTCGGCGTAGAACACCTGCTCACGGGCCTGGTCGAGCTTGTTCATGCCGCCGGTCTCGCCGAGCTTCCTGGCGAGCTGCGCGGTCGACTCCGCGGTCGCCTTGGCATCCGTCAGCAGCGCGACCATCTCATTTGCCGCGACTGCCGCGACATGGGCACGCCGCACCTCGGCGGCGAGCCGCAAGGTGGCGAGCGCGGCCTTGAGCTGCGCCTGGCGGAAGCGCTCGCGCGCGATCTCGGAGCGGGCCGGAAGGGTCGCGAGCGCAAGGATGTCGCCGACAATCTGCCGCTCGACCTCGCTGGCGCCGTTTCCGGTGATGCGGGAGACCGAGAAGGTCGGGTTCGGCGGCAGGCTGTCGGCGACGTAATCGGTCTCCGCCAGCGCCAGCTCGTTATAGGCGGCCTGCAGCCCCTTGTTGTTCAAGAGCGCGACCTGCACGGCGGCATCCGCCGTCAAATTGCGTGCGAGCAGCCGTTTCACCGCGGCGTCGACGCTCGCGGCCCCCTCTCCGCTGCGAACGAAGGCGACGTCCTTGCCGATCGCCTGCTCGGTCACGTCGGAGACGACGCCCATGCCGCTGTCGGGCGAGAACGACGCGCATCCCGCGAGCGCGGATGTCAGCAGCAGGATCGGCGCGATGGCCGGATATCGCATGGCGCCCTCCTACCGATCCGACTTCGAACTGGCCGGCGGCGTGACGCCGTCATTGCGCTCGCGCCACGGCTGCGGCGTCGCCGGACGCAAGCTGCTGTAGGGCGCGATCGTCGGGCGATAGCCGACGCCGGCCGTCCCCGCCGCCGGGTTCGCCGGATCGCCTGCGACCGCAACCGGCCGGCCGTCGGCCATGCAGCCGGCGAGCGGCGCAGATGCGAGGATGGCGGCGGCCATCCGCGGCAGCAATGTGGGTGGCGCGCGCCGGCCAAGCCGGTTGCCAAGCCTGGTGGCCACGGCGGCGAGCCTCGCCCGGAGATGCGAATACATGGATCTGTCCCGATCATCAGATGAGCAATCGGCATGCGCACGCGTGCGCGCGGCGCAGCCACGATGTCAGCGAAAGATCAGGCGATGGGGGGACGATAGAGGCGCGCCGGCGCCTCGCTCCGCAGGCTCTGATGAGCCTCGCAAAGGCGCGTGGCGATCGGGTGCAGGGGAGTTGCGACGAAGGGAAGATCGGCCGGCAGCGCCGATACGCACATCAACGCGCAGCACGGCCCCGGCGCGGTCTTGCCGTCGTGGCTGTGCTCCGCAGGCAGCGCAGCATCATCGGCCGCTTGATGCATCTGCATGCCGCCGTGATCGTGGGCGGCATGATCGTGCGCGACGCCTTCGGCGTGCGCCATCGGCATCGACGCCGCGTGCACATGCGCCGCGGCGGCGGGCTGGACCTCATCGGTCAGGCACGGAAACGGCGCCCCGAATGCGAGCGCGAAGGACGGCGCGAGCACGCAAAACAGATAGGCCAGGATGATGGAACATCCCTGTC
>NZ_JADFUD010000065.1:0-46297 GCF_054820065.1 Bradyrhizobium sp. UFLA06-06 | reverse complement strand
CGCCTCCCCCTTCAGATCGGTCTTAGAGAATCGCAGATTCGCCTTTGCGCAAAGCCCTCGCAAGCGGGAGAGGGAGCCTATGCAGTCCCGTCGCGTAGCTGCAACCTTCCCCCGTTAACGCTTTGATCCGCCTCGCTTTGCCTTGCCTCCGCCACACCATTAGGGTAACGCCGCCGCGATGTGGGGATCGGGTAGGGGCTGGGCCCCACCGATGGCAGCGGTCCCGAGGGGATGGGATAGCCTTAAGTGTCTGAATTATTTAACGAAGTCGACGAGGAAGTCCGGCGCGATCAGCTCAAGAAGCTGTGGGACAAGTACTCGCTCTTTATCATCGCCCTGGCGATCCTGATCGTTGCGGGCGTCGGTGGCTGGCGCGGCTACCAGTATCTCGAGGCCAGGAAGGCCGCCGAGGCCGGCGCGGCGTTCGACCGCGCCGTCGAGCTGTCCGATCAGAACAAGCATGCCGAGGCGGAGGCCGCCTTTGCCGCCCTCATCACCAAGGCGCCGTCGGGTTACCGCAATCTGGCGCGGCTGCGCATGGCCGCCGAGGTCGCGACCCGCGATCAGCCGGCTGCCGCGAAGCTCTATGACGAGATCGCAGCCGACCGCAGCGTCGGCGGTCCCGAGCAGGACCTGGCGCGGATCCGCGCCGCGCAGATCCTGATGGAGACCACCACCTATCCGAACATGCTGCAACGGCTCGAGGCGACGGCAACGGCGAAGGACTCGACGTTCCGCCATTCCGCGCGCGAGCTGCTGGCGCTGTCGGCCTGGCGCGCCAACGATGCCACCGCTGCGCGGCAGTGGCTCGACCAGATTGCCAATGACGGCGAGACGCCGCCGAGCATGCGCTCGCGCGCCGAGGCGCTGCAGGCACTGTTGCCGCCGGTCGCCAAGAGCTGAGGAGGCATGATCTGCAAAAGTGGGAACCGGTTTTCCCTCGCGACAAACGCGAAGCGTTTGCGCGGAGATCATGCCCAGACAAAACCCGAGTTTGAGTGAGAGATCGACCATGCGCCGCTCGCAACGCCTGATCGCAGCCGCAGTTCTGACAGCGCTTTGCAGCGTGCTGGCGGGTTGCGGCGGTGGCGGCATGTCCAATTTCGACCCGAGCGATCTGCTCGACTTCCTCGACACCAAGAAGAAGCTGCAGGGCGACCGCAAGCCGGTATTCCCCGAAGGCGTGCCCGGCCTCGATCAGGGCGTGCCGAAGGAATTGTACAAGGGCTCGCAGCAGGAGCAGCTCGATCAGCAGAACGCCGCGGCAGCCGCCGCCGCCCAGCCGGCCCCGCCGCCGGAGCCGCCGAAGGGCGCCAAGAAGCACGCCAAGGGCAGGGCAGCGCCGGCCGCGGATCAGGCGGCTGCTCCCGATGCCGCAGCCGAGGAGGGCGCGCCCGCCGCGCTGCCGCCGGAGCCGAAGCCGAAGAAGATCGTCCGCCGCCGCACCACCGCGCCACCCGCCGACGACCAGCAGGCGCAGCCTGCGGCCCCGGCCCAGCAGACCCAGACCACGCAACAATCCGGCGGCGCCTTCCCCGCACCGCTACCGAGCGGCGGATTTTCACGCTAATTGCGAGCGGGATTCCACCTCGCCCCGCCTGCGGGGAGAGGTCGGAATTCAAGCACACCTTGAATTCCGGGTGAGGGGGAGTCTCCACGAACTCACAACAGGCAGTGTTCGCGGAGAGGGCCCCTCACCCCAACCCTCTAAGAGCGAGCTCCGCTCGTCTCGACCGCGTAAGAACGGGGAGAGGGAGAAGATGCTCCATCATTTGCTTCGACCGCTTCCCATTCCTGCTGTAGTTCTTTCCAGCACCTTGACCCGCGGACTACAGACCGCGCCTGGATGATCCATGTCTTTCACCATCGCCATTATCGGCCGGCCCAATGTCGGAAAGTCGACGCTGTTCAACCGGCTGGTCGGCCAGAAGCTCGCGCTGGTCGACGACGAGCCCGGCGTGACGCGTGATCGCCGCGAGGGCCAGGCCAAGCTCTACGACCTTGACTTCACCATCATCGATACCGCGGGCCTGGACGAAGGCGCCAAGGGTTCGCTGACGGCGCGGATGCAGGAGCAGACCGAAACCGCGATCGAGCTCGCCGACGCCCTGATGTTCGTGATCGACGCCCGCGTCGGCCTGACGCCGACCGACCGTGCCTTCGCCGACTTCGCGCGAAAGGCCAACAAGCCGGTGGTGCTGGTCGCCAACAAGGCCGAGGGCAAGCATGGCGAGATCGGCGCGATGGAATCCTACGCGCTCGGGCTCGGCGATCCCGTCCAGATCTCGGCCGAGCATGGCGAGGGCATGGGCGACCTCCACGAGGCGCTGAGCGCGCTGGTGCCGGAGACACCGGAGGAAGACGACGAGCTTGAGGATGACGAGGACATCTCGGAGGAGGAGGCCGCGCAGCGTCCGATCCGCGTCGCCATTGTCGGCCGGCCCAATGCCGGCAAGTCGACGCTGATCAACCATCTGCTCGGCGAGGAGCGGCTGCTGACCAGCCCCGAGGCCGGCACCACGCGCGATTCCATCGCGGTCGAGATCACCTGGCAGGGCCGCCAGTTCCGGGTGTTCGACACCGCCGGCCTGCGCCGCCGCTCGCGGATCGAGGAGAAACTGGAGAAGCTCTCGGTCGCCGACGCGTTGCGCGCGGTGCGCTTTGCCGAAGTCGTCGTGATGATGATGGACGCGCAGAACAAGTTCGAGGAGCAGGACCTGCGCATCGCCGACCTGATCGAGCGCGAAGGCCGCGCCATCGTGCTCGCGGTCAACAAATGGGACCTCGTCGAGCGCAAGCCCAACCAGATCTCGCAACTGCGCACCGATGCCGACCACTGGCTGCCGCAGGTCAAGGGCGCGCCGATCGTCGCCGTCTCCGGCCTGATGGGCGAAGGCATCGACCGCCTGATGACGGCGATCCAGGAGGCCTATGCGGTCTGGAACCGACGCTTGCCGACCTCGGCGCTCAATCGCTGGTTCGAGCAGGCGATCCAGGCCAACCCGCCGCCGGCGGTCTCGGGCCGCAGGCTGAAGCTGAACTACATCACGCAAGTGAAGGCGCGCCCGCCGAGCTTCGTGCTGTTCTGCTCGCGCGCCGACGCGATCCCGCGATCCTATCTGCGTTACCTCATCAACTCGCTGCGCGAGACCTTCGATCTGCCGGGCACGCCGATCCGGATCACGCTGCGCGAGAAGGCCAATCCGTTCGCCCACAAGCGCAAACGGCCGTCGTGAGCGGCGAGGCCGAGCATAGCGTTTTCGAGCGAAGTGGGGTACCGGTTCGCGTGAAGAAAACGCGTCAAAATGAGAATCCCAAGCCTGCGGCCGTTCCGCAACCGCGCAGCGGCGCGGTGATCTTCATCTTCATCACCCTGCTGCTCGACATGCTCGCGCTCGGGATCATCATCCCGATCCTGCCGAAGCTGATCGAGGGCTTCGTCGACAACGACACCGCAAACGCGGCGCGCATCTTCGGCGTGTTCGGCTCGATCTGGGCCTTGATGCAGTTCGTCTGCTCGCCGATCCTCGGCGCGCTGTCCGATCGCTTCGGCCGCCGGCCGGTGGTGCTGCTGTCGAATTTCGGTCTCGCCGCCGACTATGTGCTGATGGCGCTGGCGCCGAACCTGATCTGGCTGTTCATCGGGCGGGCGATCTCGGGCATCACCTCGTCGAGCATCTCGACCGTGTTCGCCTATATCGCCGACGTCACCGCGCCGGAGCAGCGCGCCGCTATGTTCGGCAAGATCGGCGTTGCCTTCGGCGCGGGCTTCATCCTCGGACCGGCGCTGGGCGGCCTGCTCGGCGAGATCGATCCGCGGCTGCCGTTCTGGGCGGCGGCGGGTTTGAGCTTCGTCAACGGGCTCTATGGCCTGTTCATCCTGCCGGAATCGCTGCCCGTGGAGCGGCGCGCGCCGTTCAAATGGAAGAGCGCCAATCCGATCGGCGCGCTGCATTTCCTGCGCTCGAACCGGACGCTCGCCGGCCTGTCGCTGGCGACGTTCTTCGGCCAGCTCGCGCATGTCGTGCTGCCCTCGGTGTTCGTGCTCTACGCCACCTATCGCTATGGCTGGGACACCGGCACCGTCGGTGCGACGCTGGCGCTGGTCGGCCTCTGCGGCATGATCGTGCAGGGCGCGGCGATCGGCCCGATCGTGCAGCGCCTCGGCGAGCGCAACGCGCTGTTCCTCGGCCTCGTCTGCGGCGCCCTGGGCTTCGTGATCTTCGGCGCCGCGCCGACCGGCCAGCTGTTCTGGATCGGCATTCCCGTGATGGCGCTGTGGGGCCTCTCGGGCGCTGCGACGCAGGCGCTGACGACGCAACTCGTCGCCGCCGACCAGCAGGGCCAGTTGCAGGGCGCGACATCAAGCGTGCAGAGCATGTCGGAACTAATCGGCCCCTTCCTGTTCACGCTGACGTTTGCGTATTTCATCGGCGACAATGTGCCGCTGAAAATGCCCGGCGCGCCGTTCTATCTGGCCGGCGCGCTGCTGCTGCTCGCACTCGCCATCGCCTGGCGCGCGACGGCGGCGAAGAAAGCCTAGGGCGGGCAAAGGCGCCGACGGATCCACCGCGAGACGTTCTATTCCGTCGCCGGCACCGAATGGTGTTCGTGGATGACGCGCCACTCGTCGTCGATCTTGCGCAAGCCGATCGTCAGCCTGAACTGGAACGTGGCATCAGGTGGGCCGCACCGCATCACCGCGACCGCGAAGGCCACATCGTCGCCGGCCGTGATCGCGATCTCCTCGATATCGAAGGCGTAGGAGGGGCGGTGATACCTGAAGAACAAGTCCCACGTCTTGCCGTACGCGTCCAATCCGCGTGACTGTAACGGCGGCGGAACGTCGAACATCACGATGTCCTGATCGTGACGGGCGAAGATGCCGGGATAGTCGCGTCGGCGGACGGCGTCCGCCCAGGCTTCGATGAGTGTTCTGACTTCGGTTTCTGCCCTGTGGCTCTGCTGTGTCATCGTTCGCGTGCTCCGAGTGCTGGCTGATCGATGCTTCGAGGACGAATGCGAGCGCGCCGATCCGACATGCTGATGGGTCCGACCGCATCTTTCCGATTGCGTCATTTTGCCTGTTTACAAACCATCTGGTTGGTTTGTATAAGAACTGATACCGGTTGAAGACGCGCGCCTCGCTCCGGGGCGCTCTGCCAGGAGCAGCATGGTGACCGACGAGGCCGTTGATATCTGCGATGAATTGACCCGCTTCAGCGACGCGCAGGCGGCGCTGTTGACGTTCCGCGGCCTTGTCTACCTGACCGACCTGAAACTCGATGGCGGCAGGCACGGGACGATCGTCGCGGCCAGTTATGCCGACGCGCAGGCCATCGCACGCGCGCGCGGTCGAGGGGAACGGGTCGTCGGCCGAATGGCCCACGGCTTCCTTCATGGCCTGCTGCAGAAGGTTCGCTTGTGCGCGTGAGCGATCGGATGGCTCGATGACCGATTCCTGAAATTGATGCGTCTTTCGAGGCCGGCACCGCCATTTCGCGGACGCCGTTCGCGCTGCCTCGCAGATCAGATGCGGCGCTTGAGATTGACCGAAGCCGCTGAGATACTGTGATCTCAAGCGTCTCCTTCCTGAGTACACCATGGATAATCCTTCCCGCTCGGAACGCTCCCGCAACGCCGCACTTGACGCCGCGATCACCATCGTGACGCGCGATGGTCCGGGGCGCCTGACGCTGGACGCGATTGCGCGCGAGAGCGGTCTCAGCAAGGGCGGCGTGATGCATCAGTTCCGTACCAAGGAAGCGGTGCTGCGCGCCTTGCTCGAGCAGCAGATGGCGCATTTCGAGGAATTCTCGAACCGCTACATCGAAAAGGTGCGCGGGACCACGGACCAGCCCGAACTGTCGGCGCAGATCGCGACGCTGCGGGAGGCGATCTCGACGCCGCGGGCAGGGGCGTTCGCACTGCTGGCGGCGATGAACGAGAATCCCGAATTGATGGCGATGCCGCGCGATGTCGACATCAAGAAGGTCGCGCTGATGAAGGCCGAGGCGAGGGATCCCGATCTGGCGCTGCTGCGCTGGGCGGCGGCGCGGGGTCTGCTGCTGAGCTCGTTGTTCGGCCTGTCGTCGCTGTCGGACGCGGAGCGCGATCGCCTGTTCGAACGATTGCTCGACGACAGCAAGTGGACCGCGATGGAGCAGGGGGCGACCGAGGCAACAAAGCCGTCCAGGGCGACGGCGGCACACGCGGCATCGCCGCGGCCTGCCAGCGCACCGGCCACAAAGCCGGCATCGGCGCGCAAGCGCGGCTGAATTTCGAGCGCTTTCGAAAGCGCAACGCCGCCCAAGCGGAATATGGATCGCTTGGCGGCGTTGGATCGGCACCGGGCCCCTGAAATCCCCCGGCGATTTCTGCCGTACCACACGAGATATCTCGGGTTTGTGACAACGCGCGGCCGCCATTCGCGAAGCGGCCTCGCCAGCCAGCACGACATTTCGACCGCCGCATTTTTCTAACGCGGTTCCGGCAATTGCAACTTTACAAACCAACTGGTCGGTTTTATAGTTCGTCGCACTGAGGCAAGATCTGGCGGCGCCGCGACGGCGAGCCAGGTCGGCAGTGACGGCCGCAGCCGTACTTTCAGCCCCGGACGCGGCTGCGGCCGAGCTGCTCTTCCGCTTTAGGGTCGGATGAGGAGATTGGAATGGAGAGCTCGATCGCCGCGCGCGGTCTGGGAGCGATGGCGCTTTGCGTCCTCGCCGGAGGATGTGCCGCCGTCACGCCGGTGGCCTATTCGGATGTGGCATCGTCGGCCTACATGACGCCGGACACGTCCGATTCTTCGGGGCGTGTGCCGTATCGCTATGCGCCGCCGGTCGACTGGCGGAGCTACAACAAGGTGATGATCGATCCGGTCGTGATCTATCGCGGCGCGGATCATCAGTTCGGCGACATGTCCGAGAAGGACAAGCAGACGCTCGCCGCCTACATGCAGACCCGCTTCGCCGACAAGCTGCGCGGCCGCTTCACGCTGGTGAACACGCGCGGGCCGAACACGTTCCGCCTGCGGCTGACGCTGACCGGCGCGGTCGCCAACACGCCGGTGCTCGGCACGCTGTCGCGTTTCGATCTGGCAGGCGCGGTCTACAACGGCGTGCAGGCCGCGCGCGACGGCGAGGGCACGATGACGGGCTCCGTCATCTATGCCGTCGAGATGTTCGACAGCTCGACCTCGCGCCTGCTCGGCGCCTATGTCAGCAAGCAATATCCCAACGCCTACGACATCAAGGCCAGCGTCGGCGATCTCGCTGCGGCCACCGCCGGCATCGACAAGGGCGCCGATGCGTTCATGGCGCAATTGAAGTGAGGCGCGCCTCCCGCGTCCGCAAACCATCCCGACACTGAAAGGTCCTTTACCATGAACTTTCTGGTTCGCATGTTTCTGCGCAGCCTCGTCGCTGCCTTGCTGATGAGTTCGACCGGCCGCGCCGAGACGATTGCGCCTGCCGATCCCAGCGGCACCTGGCTGACCGAGGACGGCCGCGCGCGCATCCGTCTCGAGCGCTGCGGCCCTGTGCATGACCGCGTCTGCGGTTTCATCGTGTGGATGAAGGATCCGCTTGATTCACACGGCCAGCCGTTCCGCGACAGCTTCAATCCCGACCCCGACAAGCGGACACGTGCGCTGCTGGGCCATCAGCTGATCCTCGGATTGAAGCTGACGCCGGAGGGCAAGTTCGACGGCGATATCTACAACGCCGAGGACGGCAAGTCCTATGCGGTCTCGCTGTGGCGCGACAAGTCCGACCGGCTGAAGCTCAAGGGATGCCTGCTCAAGCTGCTGTGCCAGACCCAGACCTGGACGCAGACGCTGGACGTGCAGCCGGGCCAGCTCGTCGGCCTGACCGGCGATGTCGGCGGCCCGCGCGCCGACAGGGAATGGGCGTCGCTGCCAGCGCCCGTCAAGGCGAAGTCGGCGGCGAAGTAAGAAGGTGCAAAAAGTCATTCCGGGGCGATGCGCAGCATCGAACCCGGAATCTCGAGATTCCCCGATGCGCAATTGCGCATCTGAGGTTCGCGCGTTGCGCGCCCCGGAATGACCGCTACGCGGTCACTTCTTCAGCAGCGGACAGTCGCTGGCCTCAAGCGGCTTCGCGGCGTCTTCCGGCGCGATCGTGGCGATCAGCTTGTAATAGTCCCAGGGGTATTTGGACTCTTCGGGCTTCTTCACCTCGAACAGATAGGCCGGGATCAGGCGCCGGCCGTCGGCGCGCAGCGGGCCCTTGCCGAACAGCGGATCGTCGGTCGGCAATTCCTTCATCTTGGCGACGACCTTGGCGCCGTCATGCGGATTGCCGCCGAGCGCTTCCATCGCCTTGAGATAGTGCAGCACCATCGCGTAGTTGCCGGCCTGGGTCATCGACGGCATTGCGTTCTTGTTGGCGAGGGCGGAGAACCGCTTCGACCAGGCGCGGGTCTGGTCGTTCATGTCCCAGTAGAAGGATTCCGTGAACGTCAGGCCTTGCGCGGTCTTCAACCCGAGCGAATGCACGTCGTTGATGAACAGCAGCAGCGCCGCAAGTTTTTGGCCGCCGGAAACGATGCCGAATTCGGCCGCCTGCTTGATCGCGTTGGTGGTGTCGCCGCCGGCATTGGCGAGGCCGACCACCTTGGCCTTGGACGATTGTGCCTGCAGCAGGAACGACGAGAAATCGGCGGTGTTGATCGGATGCTTGACGCTTCCGAGCACCTTGCCGCCATTGCCGTTGACCACCGCGGTGGTGTCGCGCTCAAGCGCGTGGCCGAATGCATAGTCGGCCGTCAGGAAGAACCAGGTGTCGCCGCCGGCCTTCGTCAGTGCCTTGCCGGTGCCGTTGGCCAGCATGTAGGTGTCGTAGGTATATGAAATCGTGTTCGGCGTGCAGGCCTTGCCGGTGAGGTCGGCGGTCGCCGCGCCCGAATTCAGCAGGACGATGTTCTTCTCCTTGACGAGATTGTTGACCGCAAGCGCCACGCCGGAGTTCGGCGTGTCGGCGATCGCGTCGACCTTCTCGTTGTCGACCCATTGCCGGGCGAGGTTGACGCCGACGTCGGGCTTGTTCTGGTGGTCGCCGCTCAGGACGTCGATCTTCCAGCCCTTCTTGAGCAGGCCGGAATCCTCGACGGCCATCTTGATCGCGACCACCGAGTTCGGGCCGCCGATGTCGGCATAGAGGCTCGACATATCGTTCAGCACGCCGATCTTGACGGTCTTGTCCTGCGCGAACGCAGAGGTTGAGAAGCCGAGTGCAGCGCAAGCAAGAAGCGCGGCGCAGCGCCGCGCAAACGTCGTTGTCATGAAATTCCCTCCACTGTCTAAAGTCCGGGCAGCCCTCTTGCGGAGCCTTTTTGCCGGTCGCACAAGTTCCCGCTTACCCTTTCCCGGGGGAGGCGGCAATCCGCCTAAAGCCGGGTGGGCCTGCGTCGAAGCGTCATCCGGTGAAATCCCTACTTGAGCGCGTCGGAGGTCAGCTTGAATTTCTGGATCCGCTTTCCGGTGTCGACCTCGGCGGTATAGACGTTGCCCTTGGCGTCGACCGCGAGCGCGTGCACCCAGTGGAATTGCCCGGCGTTGCGGCCGTTGCGGCCGAAGCTGCCGACCACCGCGCCGTCGTCACGCCTGATGATGCGGATCTCGTTGTTCTCGCCGTCGGCGGAGAGCAGGTAGGTCTGCTTGGGATCGGGCCACAGCGCGATGTCCCACACCGCGCCGTTGCCGAGCGTGCTCCTCTCGAAGAAGAACTCCTTCACGAAGCTGCCGTCCTTCCTGAACACCTGGATGCGGTTGTTGATGCGGTCGCAGACATAGACCAGTCCGTCATTGGCGATCTTCACGCAGTGCACGGGATTGCCGAACTGTTGCGCGACCTGCGCCTTCGGATCGTAGGGCGGCTGCTTGGCGTCATCGGGCTTGTTGCCATAGGCGCCCCAGTGCCGCTTGTAGGCGCCGGTGGTGGCATCGAACACGATGACGCGCCGATTGCCGTAACCGTCGGCGACGTAGATCTCGTTGGCCTCCTTGTCGATCGCGGTCTCTGCGGGCTTGCCGAGCTGGGTGGTGTCGTTACTGCCCTTGCTCGGTGCGATCGAGCCGATCTGCGCGACGAATTTGCCGTCGAGGGTGAACTTGAGGATCGCATTGTCATTGTCGGCGTTGCCGCCGATCCAGACGAAGCCGCGCTCGTCGACCTCGATGCCGTGCTCGCGGCCAACCCACTCATAGCCGTCACCCGGACCGCCCCAGGATCGCAGCAGATTGCCGTCAGCGTCGAATTCAAGCACCGGCGGCGCCGAGATGCAGCATTTCGAGCGCGGCGGATTGAGGCTCGCGCCCTTCTCGTCGTCGGTCAGCGAGCGTGGCCGGTGGATCATCCAGATATGGCCCTGCCAATCCACCGTGATGCCGCCAACCTGGCCGAGGATCCAGTTGTTCGGCAGCGGCTTTGGCCAGGACGCATCGACCGCGAAGGTCGGGACCTCGCCGGCCCTGGCGGGCGCGTGCAGAGCGAGAAGGGCGGATGATGCGATGCAGGCGGAGAGAAACAATCCGGACAGAATGGAGCGCGCACGATTGAACGTCGGCGTCATTGGTCGTCTCCCGAGATTTTTCTTGGCGGTGGTCCCGCTGGGAGCGCAGTCAATCGTGGGGACGCGAGCGAGTCAATCGCAAGGAGGTGCGTAGCCCGGATGGAGCGAAGCGAAATCCGGGGCCGGTTTCTCCGCGTAGAGACTATCCCGGATTGCGCTTCGCTCCATCTGGGCTACGGGAGAGAGAGAACCGTGCTCACGCCGGCGGCTGGAAGGTCCGCAGCGTGCGCGCCTTGTAGTCGTAGAGCTTGCCGGTCTCGGTCCACGCGGGCGAACACATCGGCACGATGAATTCGGCGGCCATGTCGGGCGTATCCAGCGTCATCGGGTCTTCGCCGGGAAACACCTGCGCGCGCATCCGGGTCCGGATCGGGCCGGGGCTGAACAGGTTGACGCGCAGCGCCGTGTTGGCGGTCTCGTTGGCCCAGGAGCGCACCAGTGCCTCCAGCGCGGCCTTCGAGGCGGCATAGGGGCCGAGATAGGCGTTGGCCTTGTGGGCAACGCCCGACGTCACGAACACGGCGCGGCCGGCGTCGGACTGACGCAGCAGCGGGTCCATGCAGCGGATCAGCTGGAAATTGGCGTTGACGTTGATCGCGAACACGTCGTTCCACGGCTTCAGCTCGATATGGCCGAGCGGCGAGGAGGGACCCGCGGTGCCGGCATTGCCGACCAGGATGTCGAGCTTGCCGTGGCGCTCATGCAACGCGAGCCCGAGCCGCGCGATGCCGTCGTAGTCGGTGAGCGAGAGCGGCACCAGGGTGGCGCTGCCGCCGGCCTTGCGGATCTCGTCGTCGAGCTCTTCCAGCCCGCCTTGCGTGCGCGCCACCGCCACGACATGCGCGCCGGACTTGGCCAGCGCGAGGGATGTCGCATAGCCAATGCCGCGCGAGGCGCCGGTCACGAGGGCGATACGGGAGGCGAGGGGTTTTGTCATGTCTGTCCGTCCGTGGTCTGGCGGCGGGTATTACAGACAGAAATGGCCGGGACAAGCCCGGCCGTGGCCAAAACACACCGTCATTCCGGGATGGTCCGAAGGACCAGACCCGGAATCTTGAAATTTGAGGCAAGAACGCAAGACAATTTCGAGATCCCGGGTTCGATGCTGCGCATCGCCCCAGGATGACGCTTCGCCTCAGCTCGCCTCGGCCAGCAGCGAGAGCTGGCGCGGCGGCGCCTCGGTTTCGCTCTGGTCGGTCAGGTGGGTCGGATAGGCGCCGGTGAAGCAATGGTCGGCGAATCTCGGATTTGCCGGGTCGCGCCCCTCATGGCCCATCGCGCGGTACATGCCGTCGATCGACAGGAAGGCGAGCGAGTCGGCGCCGATGATGTCGCGCATCTCCTCGAGCGAATGGGTGGCGGCGAGCAGGCCGCCGCGGTCCGGCAGGTCGATGCCGTAATAGTCGGGATAGAGGATCGGCGGCGAGGCGAGGCGGAAATGCACCTCGCGGGCGCCGGCGTCGCGCATCATGCGCACGATCTTCTTCGAGGTGGTGCCGCGCACGAGGCTGTCGTCGATCAGGATGATGCGCTTGCCCTCGATCGCGGCGCGGTTGGCCGAATGCTTCATGCGCACGCCGAGCTCGCGCACGCTCTGGGTCGGCTGGATGAAGGTGCGGCCGACATAGTGGTTGCGGATGATGCCGAGCTCGAACGGCACGCCGGAATACTGGCTGTAGCCGACCGCGGCGGGCACGCCGGAATCCGGCACCGGCACCACGACGTCGACCTCGGGATGGCTCTCGCGCGCGAGCTGGGCGCCGAACGCCTTGCGCACGTCGTAGACCGAGCGGCCGCCGACGATCGAGTCCGGCCGCGCGAAATAGATGTATTCGAAGATGCAGGGCCGGGCCGGCTTCGGCGGGAACGGCTTGTGGCTGTGCGCGCCGGTCTCGTCGAACACGATGATCTCGCCGGGCTCGATGTCGCGGACGTATTTGGCGCCGATCATGTCGAGCGCGCAGGTCTCCGAGGTCAGGATCGGACGGCCATCGAGATCGCCGAGCACCAGCGGGCGGATGCCGAGCGGGTCGCGCGCGCCGACCAGCTTCTTGTTGGTCAGCGCGACCAGCGCATAGGCACCTTCGATGGTGCGCAGCGCCTCGATGAAGCGGTCGATGAAGCGGGTGCGCTTGGACTGTGCCACGAGATGCAGGATCACCTCGGTGTCGGTGGTCGACTGCATCATGGCGCCGCCCTTGACCAGCTCGCGGCGCAGGGTCAGGCCATTGGTGAGGTTGCCGTTGTGGCCGACCGCAAAGCCGCCGGCGCTGAGCTCGGCGAACAGCGGCTGCACGTTGCGCAGGATGGTGCCGCCGGTGGTGGAGTAGCGGACATGGCCGACCGCGGCGTTGCCGGGCAGGCGCTCGATCACCTCGCGGCGGGAGAAGGCGTCGCCGACCAGGCCGAGGCGGCGTTCACTGTGGAAGCGGCTGCCGTCGAAGGAGACGATGCCGGCGGCTTCCTGGCCGCGGTGTTGCAGGGCGTGCAGGCCGAGTGCGGTGATCGCGGCGGCCTCGGGATGGCCGAAGATGCCGAACACGCCGCATTCCTCGCGGAGCGTGTCGCCATCGAGATCCGGGTGATATCTGAGAGGGTCTTGCAGTTCGATCGGGCCGAGGTCGAGATCCATTTGGTCGGTATGATCCGAAGGGGTCTGCATCTCGTTCATCGCCTCTCGTAAGGGCCCAAATAGTTTATCGGCCCGCGGGTTTCTCGATCAGCTTCTTCAAGCTGTCACGCGCAGGTTTGCTATAGCCATCACCCGACGCCGGCGTCGCCTGATCATTGGTATCGGCCGCAGAATCGTCGTCTGGCTTATTCTTCTTGAACTTCTTTAAGATGGTGTTCTCGGGGTCGTCAGGCAAGAGCGACATCAGCCAATCCCCGGTTCCCTGCAGCACCACCCGGGACTTCGCCCCGGTCACCCAATCGGGCCGCTGCTTGTCCGGAACCAGCCAGGTGAAGAACATGAACGCCACGACCACGATCAAAAGGCCGCGGGCGAGCCCGAACAGGAAGCCGAGGGTGCGGTCGAGTGCGCCGATCCGGGAATCCAGGATCATGTCCGAGATCCGCACCGTGACGATCGAGACCACGATCAGCGTGCCGATGAAGACGCCGGCCACCACGACCACGGCCGCGACCGTGTCGTTATTGAAGTAGGTCTTGGCGGTCGGCAGAAGCTTCGAGAACGCATACAGCGTGACCAGCGCCGCGGCGCCCCAGGCCGCGATCGACAGGATCTCGCGCATGAAGCCGCGCACCATCGCGAGCAGGCCCGAAATCAGCATCACGCCGAGCAGGACGAGATCAAGTATCGTTATGGGCATCGGCTTGTCAGGTCCGCTGGGTACGTTTCGGTACGCTGTTAAGGGCTTACGTTGTTAAGGGCTTACGCTGCTAAGGGCTCTCGCGAATCGGCAAAGTCGGTGCCGTCCTAACTGAGGCGCATTGGGGGCATCCGGCAAGGCCAGAGCGCCACCTGTCCCGCGCGGCGGATGTATAGCGGCGGGGGGCTGATACGTCACGCCCGCTTTAGCTGGTCTCGCGACGGAATCGGGCCGGTGTGGCATTTTTCTCAGCCGCATCAGGGCCTCCGGAGCCGCCCGGGTCGCGCCGGTCGCCTCGCGGTGTTCCCCGGTCGCCTCTTGGCGTTCCCCGGTCGCCTCTTGGCGTACCGCGTGCCGCAATTTCGGCGACCAGCGTGGTGAGATTGCCGACGCTGTTGAGGGTGAGCCCTGAATCGCCGCCGCTCTCGCCGCGGGCCGATTCGGGCAGGATGGCGCGGGCGAAGCCGAGCTTGAGGGCCTCCTTGAGCCGGGCCGGGGTCTGCGCCACCGGGCGGATCGCGCCCGATAGCGAAATCTCGCCGAAATAGACCGCGTCCGTCGGCAGCGGCGCATTCACCAGCGAGGAGACCAGCGCGGCAGCCGCGGCAAGGTCCGCGGCCGGCTCCTGGATGCGCAGGCCGCCGGCGACATTGAGATAGACGTCATGTCCGGACAATTTGACGCCGCAATGCGCTTCCAGCACCGCGAGCACCATCGACAGCCGGCTCGGATCCCAGCCGACCACGGCGCGACGCGGCGTACCGAGCGAAGTCGGCGCCACCAGCGCCTGCAATTCGACCAGCACCGGACGGGTGCCCTCGATGCCGGCGAACACCGCCGTGCCGGGGCTGCCGAGCTCGCGCTCGGAGAGGAACAATTCCGAGGGGTTGGTGACCTCGCGCAGGCCGAGCCCGGTCATCTCGAACACGCCGATCTCGTCGGTCGCGCCAAAACGGTTCTTCACCGAGCGCAGGATGCGGAACTGCTGCGAGCCTTCGCCCTCGAACGACAGCACCGCGTCGACCATGTGCTCGACCACGCGGGGGCCGGCGATCTGGCCGTCCTTTGTCACATGGCCGACCAGGATGATCGCGGCACCCGTCTTCTTGGCAAATCTGATCAGCGCCTGCGCCGAGGCGCGGACCTGGGTCACCGTGCCGGGCGCGGATTCCACCGTGTCGGTCCACATGGTCTGGATCGAATCGATCACGATCAGGCGCGGCACCGCGCCTTCCGACAGCGTCGCGACGATGTCCTCGACCGAGGTTTCCGAAGCCAGCTGCACCGGCGCGTCCGCGAGCCCCAGCCGTTCGGCGCGCAGCCGCACCTGGGCGACCGCCTCTTCGCCGGAGATATAGACCGCGCGGTGGCCGGCGCGTGCCATCATGCTGGTCGCCTGGGTCAGCAGCGTCGATTTTCCGATGCCGGGATCGCCGCCGACCAGCAGCACCGAGCCGCGGACGAAGCCGCCGCCGGTGACGCGGTCGAGCTCGGCCATCCCGGAGGACAGCCGCGGCGCGTCCTGGGTCTTGCCGGACAGCGATTCCAGCGCAAACATCCGCCCCTTGCGCTTGCTGCGGATCGAGACCGGCACCGAGCCTGTGGTGTCTTCCTCGGCCAGCGTGTTCCACTCGCCGCAGGAGTCGCACTTGCCCTGCCAGCGATTATACGCCGCGCCGCAGTTCTGGCAGACGAAGGAGAGGGTGGATTTGGCCATGGAGCAGGTGAGTCGCGCTATCGAGCACGATGCATAACACGGTTCGGCCGCCGCGCACGATCCATCGAAGACGGAGCGCCCGATGGCGGGACCGGCTCAGCGCGAGAACACCCGCGTTCCGCCCGGCCAGCGCGGCTTGTCGCCGACCGGGCTTGCGCCGATTTCCCAGCCGACGCCGCCCCACAGCACGTCGACGGCACCAAGCTCGCCGGCGCTGTCGCGGACGTAAAACACGTTCGGCTTGGCGTTGACCTCCAGCGGGCCGGTGCTGCCGCTCGGCTGTCGCCTCAACGCGCACCAGACGTCGGCCAGCCTGCTCTCGTGGCTCTGACCGAGTTTGGCGAGGATCTCCTTGTCGCTCGAGGCTGCGCTCAGGATGAAGGTCTGCAACGATGCGCCGCCGCTATCGTCCTCGATCTTGTTCGTGAAGCGCTGCGCGAAGGTCGCGCCCAACCAGGAAATCCTGACCGGCGCGCTCGAGGCGATGTCCTCCTTGAAATGTTCCCGCGCGACGAATTTTTCGGCGTGGGGAATTGCCGAGGTCGACGACGGATCGGACGGTTCCTCAGGTTTCGACTGCAGGGAACATGCAACGCGGTCAGCAGCGGCAACGGCGCCCGGCTGTCCCGGTCTTGCATCGTCTGCCGCGACGCTCAAACCTTGTGCCGCCAGAAACACAGTCAACCACAGGGTGAGGCTTTGCTGGCGCATCTTGTTGTTGTCCCTGAATCCGCTGTGCTCGCGGAGACAAGGTAAACCGCATCTTGCAGATGTAAATCAAAGATCAGGTTTCTGGTTAAGGATAAAAAGTAAGTTCAACTACAGCGCGAATTTGAATCAAATGCGCTTCGCGCAAGGGAACTGCTCTCGTTTGTACGCGGTCAAACGCGGAGGTCCCGCCTCGACAGCGGCAGCGGCGGATTCTCGCGCGGCGTCAAACTCGTCGGTAGAGCCCGGCAGCATCTCGCCTGCGCGCGCAACGGATCGCTCCAGCTCCAGCGAACTCGCCAGGACGGATTGTTCGCGTAGGCCGGAATTCGCCAGACCCAGATCGTCTCGTAAACGCTGTCTCCGAACTGCGCGACATCGGGCTTCGCCGTCGGCCAGAACGCCGAGCCGGCAACAGCGAACGTCACAATCGCCGCAGTCGTGATCATCATCTTGCGCATCGCGCGCCTGCCTTTCCCGCCTGTCGTGGGCTTTGACAACCCGCGACTCCCAATGCTTCGACTTGCGATCCCGACTCCGTCAGGCCGACATCGGCGACATCAGGCGCCGGGCTCTGCGCCCGATCTGCACGCCATGTGTCGCTGAACTCGTGTCGCCTGAACTCTCGGGACTCGCATCCGGGTCGTCGATCAACCCTGTGATGCCCGCTGGAGCAAAGTTCTTTTCCGCAAACGATCAAGTGCAAGTAATGAGATTGTCATAAACGGAGTGGCCGGATGGTGGCAATCCGGATAACAACGGAAGCTGAGCGCTCAACAAAACTCTTTCGGGGTACGCGCCACCCGATGCGCAAAGCCCCGTAGAATTACGACATCATCGGGAGGATGTCGGTGTTCGTCACGCTGAAATCGGTTTGCCCAAGGCTTGGTCTCACGCAGTCGATGTCGGAATTTTACTGCGTCATTGCGGACCACAGCAACGCCGTGCCCGCCGCCAGCATGATGCCGTCCATGATCAGGCGGAACGACTCCGGCTTCAGCTGCAGCACGAAGCGTTTGGCGATGAAGGCACCGGCCATCAGCGAGGCGCCGGCGATCAGGCCCTTCAGCGCGATGTCCGGCGTCAGCGCGCCGAAGCGCTCGAACGTCACCGACTTGCTGACATAGAGCCCGAGCGAGCTTGCGGCTTCAGTGGCGAGGAACGCGCCCTTGCTGAGACCGTAGAACAGGAACAGCGGCACGCTGAGCGGACCAGTCGAGGCCACGATGCCGGTGAGATAGCCGATGAGCGCGCCGCCGATTGCGAGATGCCAGAGATTGGCCTTCAGCCTGTGCCGCGCCAGCCAGTGCCGCACCGGCACCATCGCGATCAGGAATACGCCGATCGCGATATCGACCGCATGCGAGGGCAGGGCGAGCAGGGTGCGCGCGCCGAGCGCGGCGGCCGGAATGCCCGTGATCGAATAGGCGATGCAGGCACGCCAGTCGACCTCGCGCCACCAGGCGAGGATGCGCGACAGATTGGCCATCACGGCGGCGACGGCCATGATCGGTACCGCCTGCTTCGGCCCGTACTGATAGACCAGCACCGGCATCAGCATGATCGACGAGCCGGTGCCGACGATGCCGGAAATGGTGCCGGCGACCAGGCCGACGATGAGGACGAAGAGGAAGCCCACCTGCGCGCTCCGGTGAGGTATGATCGCCCCATACCTCTGAGTTGCCCGACGGCGCAAGCCCCCGCAGCTCGCGCAACAAACTCGATGTCGTCCCGGCGCAGGCCGGGACCCATAGCCACCGAAGGTGATTGTTGCACGACGCTGGGGCCACAGCTTTCCTTACCAAGCCAATCCTGTGGTTATGGGTCCCGGCTTTCGCCGGGACGACGGCGGTGTGTGCGGCATCATCCGATCCGCGTCGCGTCCACCATCCACGAGGCGTGATGCCGGCACGTCACCTCAGCACCACCCACGCCGGTGCGTGATCGCTGGCGCCGTCCTCGCCGCGGATGGTGCGGTCGACGCCGGCTTTCACAAGCCGCGGCGCCACTGCGGGGCTGAGCAGGAGATGATCGAGCCGGAGGCCTGCATCGCGTGGCCAGCGCTGGCGCTTGTAGTCCCAGAAGGTGAACATCGGTGCGTCCGGATGCAGGGTGCGGATCGCATCGCACCAGCCCTGATCGACCAGCGCCTTGAAGGCGGCGCGGCTCTTCGGCTGGATCAGCGCATCCTTGTCCCAGGAGCGCGTCGGGTAGATGTCGAAGGGCGTCGGCGCGACATTGTAGTCGCCGGCGAGCACCACCGGGACGTCCTCTTTGAGCAGCTTGGCGGCATGGGCGCGCAGCCGCTTGAACCAGGCGAGCTTGTAGTCGAATTTCGGCCCGGGCTGCGGATTGCCGTTCGGCAGATAGAGGCTGGTGACGACGATGCCGCGCACCGCGGCCTCGATGTAGCGCGCTTCGTGATCGCCGGCATCGCCGGGCAGGGCGGTGCGGATCAGCACCGGCTCGGCCTTGCGCGCGAGGATGGCGACGCCGTTCCAGGTCCTCTGTCCCTGCCACACCGCGCCGTAGCCGGCCTGCTCGATCGCGGCCGCGGGAAACTCGGCGTCGCTGGCCTTCAGCTCCTGCAGGCTGACGATGTCGGGCTTGGCGGTCTTGAGCCAGTGCAACAGGTTGGGCAGGCGGCGGTTGACGTTGTTGATGTTGAAGGTCGCGATCTTCATGCGCACCGGCAATCGCGGACCTTGATCATGTCAGGTGGACGTCGCCGTTGGCTCGGCGGCCGGCAATGGCGGCGGCGCAGCGGGCGCTGCTGTTGGCAAGGCTGGCGGCGCTGCGGGCGTGGCAGCCGGCTCGCTCGTCTCGGCGACCGCGTCGCTTCTCGCGGCGACGGCATCGCCACCCTTATAGATGCGCACGAAGCGGCGGCCGAGGCTGGTCAGCACCTCGTAGCCGATGGTGCCGAAATGATGCGCGACTTCGTCGACCGTGATGCCGTCGCCGATCAGCGTCACCATGTGGCCGCGCCGCACGGCATTCTTGTCGAGGTCGGTGACATCGACCGCGATCAGGTCCATCGAGACGCGGCCGGCGATCGGGCAGCGCTTGCCGGCGACCACGACCTCGGCGCCGCGGGTGCCGTCATTGGCGCTGGCGGCGCGGAAATAGCCGTCGGCATAGCCGGCGGAGACGATCGCAAGCCGGGTCGGCCGGCGCGCGGTCCAGGTGCCGCCATAGCCGACGGTCTCGCCGCGGTCGATGTTGCGGATCTGCACGATGCGCGCCTTGAGGTCGACCACCTGCTGCATCGGGTTGTCGGCCTCCGGCGTCGGATTGACGCCGTAGAGCGCGCAGCCCGGCCGCACCATCTCGAACTGGAATTGCGCGCCGAGAAACACGCCGGAAGAATTCGCCAGCGAGGCCGGCACGCCGGTGAACAGGCTCGCGATCTCGCGGAAGCTCGCGAGCTGCTTGGCGTTGGCGGGATTGTTGAGCAATTCGGCGGAGGCGAGGTGGCTCATGACCAGTGTGATGCCATGGTCGCCGGCATTGATCCGCGGGATGATGCCCTGCGCCTCGCTGACCGTGAGCCCCAGCCGGTTCATGCCGGTGTCGATATGGATGGCGGCGCCGCCGGACCAGCCGGAGCGGCGGCAGAACACGTCCCATTCGGCGAGCTCGTTGAGATCGCCGATCACCGGCTTGCAGTCGATCCTGGCATAGGCGTCGCCGCTGTTCTGGAAGAAACCGCCGAGCGAATACACCGTCGCCTCGGGAGCGGCCGCGCGCACCGCGGCGGCTTCCTCGACGCTGGCGACGAAGAAGGTCTTGCAGCCGGCCTTGGCCAGCGCCCGCGAAACTTGCTCGGCGCCACAGCCATAGGCGTTGGCCTTGACCACGGCGGCGCATTCGGCCGGCACCGCGGTCTTCTCGAGCTTGCGCCAGTTGGCGATGATGGCGTCGAGGTCGATGGTGAGGATACCGCTGGCGGTCGGGTGGGCCGCCAGCAAACTGGCCTCGGGTGTCAGCTGCGATTTCGCGTCAGTCACGATGTTCATGGCTCAGTTGTACGCGGGTGCCCTGCGTCGTTCAACCGAGTCCGGATCTCAGTGGCCGTGATCCGGAACCTGACCGTCGGGTGCGAGGTCGCCGAAGCGCGTGACGCTGGCTTCGAAGTGCAGATCGACCGTGCCGGTCGGGCCATGGCGCTGCTTGCCGATGATGACTTCGGCCTTGCCGTGGGCAAGGTCCATGTCCATCTGCCACTTCTCATATTCCGGCGTACCCGCGCGCGGCTCCTTGTTGGCGAGGTAGTATTCCTCGCGATAGACGAAGATCACGACGTCGGCGTCCTGCTCGATCGAGCCGGATTCACGCAGGTCGGACAGCTGCGGCCGCTTGTCGTCGCGGTTTTCGACCTGACGCGACAGCTGCGACAGCGCGATGATCGGAACGTTCAGTTCCTTGGCCAGCGCCTTCAGGTTGGTGGTGATCTCGGTGATTTCCTGCACGCGGTTGTCGTTGCCGCGTTTGCCCGAGCCCTGCAGCAGCTGGATGTAGTCGATCACGATCAGGTCGAGGCCCTTCTGGCGCTTGAGCCGTCGCGCCCGCGCGGTGAGCTGCGAGATCGAGAGACCACCGGTTTCGTCGACGTAGAAGGGCAGCGATTGCAGCTCGATCGAACAGTCGCGGATCTTCTCGAAATCCAGTTCGCTGATGCCGCCGCGGCGGATGTGGCTCGAGGGGATGCCGGTGCGCTCGGCGAGAATACGGGTGGCGAGCTGTTCGCCGCTCATTTCGCAGGAGAAGAAGCCGACACAGCCGCCATTGACTGCCTTGGTGGTGCCGTCCGCCTGGACCTCGGGCACATAGGCTTTGGCGATGTTGTAGGCGATGTTGGTGGCGAGCGATGTCTTGCCCATGCCGGGACGGCCGGCGAGGATGATGAGGTCGGACGGCTGCAGGCCGCCCATCTTGGCGTCGAGGTCGCGCAGACCGGTCGAGATGCCCGACAGCTTGCCGTCGCGCTGGAACGCCTTCGCCGCCATGTCGACCGCGATCGTCAGTGCCTGTGCGAAGCGCTGGAAGCCGCCGTCATAGCGGCCGGTTTCTGCAAGGCCGTAGAGCTGCCGCTCGGCATCCTCGATCTGGGCGCGCGGCGCGAAGTCGACCGGCGCGTCGTAGGCGACGTTGACGATGTCCTCGCCGATCTGGATCAGGTTGCGGCGCAAGCTGAGATCGTAAACGGTGCGTCCGTAGTCCTGGGCGTTGATGATGGTGGTCGCTTCGGCGGCAAGCCGGGCGAGGTATTGGCCGACCGTCATGCCCCCGATGTCGAGCTCGGCCGGCAGGAACGTCTTCAAGGTCACGGGGTTCGCGACCTTGCCCATCCGGATCAGGCTTCCGGCGGTTTCATAGATTTGCTGATGGATGGTCTCGAAGAAGTGCTTCGGCTCCAGGAAATCGGAGACCCGGTAGAAGGCGTCGTTATTGACCAGGATCGCGCCCAGCAGGCCCTGTTCCGCTTCGATGTTGTGCGGCGCACTCCGGTAGGCCGGGGATGCGGCGTCGGGCGCGAGCTTGTGGACGTTCGAATCAATCAAGGCCATGGACGAGCTTATTCTTCTGATTTCGTCGTTACTGAGATTTTCGGATGTGGGGCCGCGATGAAGCGCCAGCCCGGCACGAAGCGAAAGGACGGATGTTTCTTATGCACGATTCACACAACGCGAGGTGTGAATCCGAAACAGCCGGATGCATTCCGCTTGACGGGGGTTTTGTCCGAAACCGGGCGGGACCCGGCCGATCAGCACTGTCGTTGGCAAAAATCGGACGCCGCCTGAACCTTTTGCCAGGCGAGCGGACCCATGGAGAGGCGAGGCGGCTGTTGGCGTCGATTCCTCAGACCAAAATGAGGAAGGCCAGCGCGATCAAGGCGGCCACCACGCCAGTGGCGATCAGGGCGTAGTCGGTCGCGATATCGCGCTGCGGGTCCAACATCGTCTGGTGTGTTTCTCGGGTCATTCCGGACCACTACGACAGCCCGGGACAGACCTCTGTGAAGCAGATCACATGCGCCGCACTTTTTTTGCGGCAGGTTCGCGGGAACGACCCGGCGGATTCCGGGTTGTCTCCGCTCAGGGAAGATACGGCGGCGATGGCTCGAGAGTTTCAGACAGCGCGATCAGGGCTCGGCCGGGCAAATGGCATGGACCGCCGCTGGGTGGCTTCGCTTGTCGATGCCATGGAGCAGGCGGCGCGCCCGGAGGTCCGCAATGTTCCCTGCGATGCCCGGTTGATTTCCGCCGCCGCGGCCCATCTGGCCCGTCCCGCACCGACCTTTACCCATTGCAGGTCGGTCTACAGCCTGCGCAACTAGCAGCACCTGTTCCGTTAGACCTATTCGCCGGCGAGTTGCAGCCGGGGCTTGGCCGCGCCGGCCTCCTTCAGCCGCAGACGGGCTTCTTCGCCGCCGATATAGTCGCGAGTGATCGGGACGATGCCCTGGCGCTTGGTGAGCTGCAGCTGGAAGTTCATCATGTTCTGCACGCGGAACGACATCTCCGAGGCTGCCAGATAGAATTCCCACATCCGGGCAAAGGTCTCGTCGTAGAGCCGCACGGCCTCCTCGCGCCGCGCCATGAAACGCTCGCGCCACGCCTTCAGCGTCTCGGCATAGTGCAGGCGCAGGATCTCCATGTCGCAGATCAGCAAGCCGGCCTTCTCGATCGCCGGCATGACCTCGGACAGCGCCGGAATGTAGCCGCCGGGGAAGATGTACTTCCGGATCCAGGGGCTGGTGACATCGGGGCCGGTCGAGCGCCCGATCGAATGCAGCACCATGACACCGTCGTCGCTCAAAAGTTCGGCGCAGCGCGCAAAGAAGGTTTCATAGAAGGCGACCCCGACATGCTCGAACATGCCGACCGAAACGATGCGGTCGAACGGTCCGGGGATGTCGCGGTAGTCCTGCATCAGGAAACGCGCGGAGTGCGCCAGGTTCCGCTCCGCCGCCCGCGCGCTGGAAATCTGCAGCTGCTCGGTCGACAGCGTGACGCCGGTGACGTCGGCGCCGCTCATCTCGGCGAGATAGAGCCCAAGGCCGCCCCAGCCGGAACCGATGTCGAGGATGCGGTGGCCGGGCTTGATCAGGAGCTTTGCGGCGAGGTGACGCTTCTTGGCGAGCTGGGCATCGTCCAGCGTCGCGTCCGGTGTCTCGAAATAGGCGCAGCTGTATTGCTTGTCCGCGTCGAGGAAGAGCGAATAGAGGCGGCCGTCCAGATCGTAATGACGGGCGACATTGCTCCTGGATCGGCCGCGCACATTGATCTGCTGGGCGCGGCGTCCGAGGAAGCGTACCCAGGCCTGCAGCCTGGCAAAGTTCGGCAGCATGGCTGCCTGACCCATCAGGACCGCCAGCACGTCGGCGATGGTGCCTTGCTCCACCACGAACGTACCGTCCATGAAGGCTTCGCCGAGATACAGTTCGGGATCGACCAGGATGCGGAGTTCGGCCGCCCGCGTCACGAAGCGCACGGCGACCGGTACGCCCGTGCCGTCACCGCAGGTGAATTGAGCGCCGCTCGCGGTCGTGAACGTGATCGAACCGCGGCGGATGAAGCGCCCCAAGAAGTATCGCAACAATCGGTCCATCGAAACACCAACGGAACGGCAAGCTGCACACCGACACCACCGGAGCTGATCACCCCAATGTGTCCCCAACCTCAAGATAGGCAGGGAATTAGATCGCGCTATAGCGTTGTGGTCAAAGCCGATATTCCAAAATGTGACAATTGCGTGGATGCGTCATGGGCGCGCTTCCATTCGCGCGATAATCGGCTAAAAGGTGACCGCCGCGGCCGATCCATCAGGCGCTGGCGGCGATTTTTCCGGAATCTGGAGACTTAAGGAATGTTGAGCCGAGCCCTCAGTCTGGCGACGGTGGCGCTTCTGATTGGCTGCCTGTCAGCCGTTTCGGCGCAAGCGCAAAACCTCGAGGCCGGTAAGAGCCCCTCCCAGATCTTCGCAAGCACCTGCGCTGCTTGCCACAAGAGCCCGCGCGGCCTGCTGAAGTCGGTGCCGGCCGGTTCGCTGCCGGGCTTCCTGCGCCAGCACTACACGACGTCCAGCGACATGGCCGGCGTGCTTGCGTCCTATCTGATTTCGAACGGCGCCAACGACCCGCGCTATCAGGCCAAGGATCAACCCAAGGGGACCAAGGAGGGCGCCAAGGGCCGGGACGGCCGGCAGGAAGCCAACCAGTCGCCGGAGCAGCCGTCCGAGCGTCCGGCCCGCCGACGGCACCAGGATGCAGCGCCGCAGGAAGGCGCCAAACCCGATGCCGATGGCTTGAATCCCGAAGGGCGTCCGGGCCGCCACGGCAAGCGGATGGCGCGCCCGAGCGAGACGCCGGAAGGCGCGAAGCCGGATGACGGCCAGACGCCGCAGGCCGTGGGCGAGGGCAAGCCGTCGCGTCAGAAGCACGGCCGCCGCGGCAAGCCCGTCGAGGAGCCGAAGTCCGAGGAGACGCCCAAGGGCGCGGCGACCAACGACGAGTCCAAGACAGAACCCAAGACCGAACCCAAGACGTCCACCCGGCACGATGACAAGGGTGAAGCCGAGAAGCCGGCGAAGCCTGCCGCCGAGCCCGACACGGCAAAGGTCGACGCGCCGAAGAGCAATGGCGGCGGCGAACCGGCTGCCGTGCGATCCGATCCGGTTCCGCAGGTCACACCGGCGCCTGCGGCGGCTGCGCCTGCCGCATCCGAGCCGGCCGCAGCCGCATCTCCCGCTCCGGCGCCAGCCGCGCCGCCGGTGACTGCGACGGCGCCGCCGCCGCCACCGCCCACGACGCCAGGCTCCGGCCCGCCGGAAGCTCCGACCTCGAAGTAATCGCCAACGCCGGGCCGCAAGGTCCGGCGTATTCGTTTGACCATCATTAGAGTGATGCTCTAGAGTGTTAATCTAGTCAGGAGAGGACGACTTGAGCACGGCGCGCGAAGATCTGCTGGCGGCGGGACTGGCGGTGTTCGACCGCGACGGATTTGAGGGCGCGACGGTGGCCGAGATCCGCTCCTGCGCCCGCGCGTCCAACGGCAGCTTCTTCCACTTCTTCACCTCGAAGAAGGAGCTCGCCGGCACCCTGTTCCTGGAAATCCTGCAGGCCTATCACGCCGCGATCATCACCTCGGTCGACGACAGCTGCGGCGCCGGCGAGGGCGTCGCGCGGCTGATCCACGCCCATCTCGATTGGGTCGTGACCTTCAGGCGCGAGGCGCGCTTCCTGTTCGAGATTTCACGCAGCGAGTGGGGCGAGGAGGTGCGCGGTGCGCAGCGCTCCGAGAATTCGCGACTCACCGATGGCATCGAGCGCTGGCGCGCGCCGCTGCTCGCGCGCGGCGAATTGCTGCCGATGAGCGCTGTGCTGTTCTTCAGCCAGATCATTGGGCCGGCGCAGATCTTCTGCCGCGCCTGGCTGTCGGGACGCCATAGCGGCGATCCGCGCGAACAGGTCGAGACGCTGATCGCCTGCGCGATCCGCGCAGTGGTGGCGCCGGGTGCGCCTGAGCGAGCAGGAGGAACGTCATGAGCGAGACCGATCCGGACTTTGCGCCGATCGCGACACGAATTCGCGACAATGTCGGCCGGCAGGGCTTCATGGGTCTTGTCGGTGCCGAGGTGGCCGAGCTGTCGCGCGGCACGTGCACGCTCGCGGTCGACCGCCGTCCGGAGCTGTTGCAGCAGCACGGGCTGTTTCACGGCGGGGTGACGGCGTTTCTGGTCGACAACGCCACCACGATCGCAGCGGCGACGTCGCGCGGCCAGCCGGCGCTGACGGCGGAGTACAAGCTGAACCTGCTGTCGCCGGCGTCGGGCGATCGCCTGATCTGCCGGGCGCGCGTGATCAAGCCGGGACGTCAGGTCGCCGTCGTTGCGGCCGACGTGTTCTGCGTCATCGACGGCAAGGAGAAGCACACCGCGACCGCTTTGGCATCGATCGCCATGCTCGACGATCAGGCGGCGGCACGAATCCAAAGCCCGGCCTGATCGAGGCCGGGCTTCGTAGCGTTTTCGAGCGAACTGGATACCGTTCGCGTGAAGAACACGCGTCAAAACCAGAATCGAGAGCATCGGTTCAGAACCGATGCTCTCTTCGGTTGAGCGATGCAGAGAAGCTTACTTCTCTTCGGCGGCCGGAGCCGGCGCGGCTTCCTCGTCGTGCTGGGCTTCCGGATCGAAGAATTCGCCGGCGGCGGCGAGCGCCTCGGCGGCAGCGTCCTGGTCTTCCTGGCGGGTCGAGATGTCTTCGCCGCGCTTGATCCGCTCGGCCTCTTCGGCGGAGCGGGCGACCGTCACGGTGACGCTGGTCTCGACCTCGGGGTGAACCGCGATCGTCACCTTCTGCGCGCCGATCACCTTGATCGGCGAGTCGAGCCAGACCTGCGGACGGGAGACCGTCACGCCGTCGGCGGCCAGCGCGGTGACGATGTCGCGCACCGTGACCGAGCCGAACAGCTGGCCGGATTCGGAAGCCTGGCGGATGATAACGATGTCGCGGCCGTCGATCTTCTCGGCGACCACGGACGCTTCGCCCTTGGCCTTGATGTTGTTGGCCTCGAGCTCGGCCTTCATGCCGTCATACTTGGCGCGGTTCGCCTCGGTGGCGCGCAGCGCCTTGCCGCGCTTCAGCAAGAAGTTGCGGGCGAACCCGTCCTTGACGCGCACGACTTCGCCCATCTGGCCAAGCTTGGCAACGCGTTCGAGCAGAATGACTTCCATTTTCGTTCTCCTTTAGATGCTAAGTACGGGTTTAAGCGGTTGGATCGAATCTCAGGCCGCGGGCAATGGCGGCGGTCTTGTTTGCAGATAGCGCCGGCGCAGCCCGAACACGGCGTCGGCGATGCCGAGCGCGAACATCGCCACGATTGGCCAGCCGAACATGGCGACGACGGCGTAGACGCCGCCGAGCCAGAAGCCGCGATTGGCGAGCGACAGCGTCAAGGTGTGCAGCACCGCGAAGCCGACCAGCGCATAGGCGATCACGAGCGCCGTCGCGACGATCTGCGCCAGCAGCGCAAGCATGCCGCCGACGAAGCTGGCGCCGACCGCCACGATCAGCGCGACCAGCGTCACGGCGGGGAGCGCGGTGCGACGGAACTCCGGCCACGGTCGGTTCAGTCGCCCGGAGGTTTGCGTGATCTTGCCGGCGAGCCAAAGGTTCAGCGTCAGCGTCACCATGGAGATGACCGTCGCCGCGAGCGGCGCGAAGATCACCAACGCGTCGACCAGCCGTTCGATGTCACCGCTGGGCTGCGCTTCGCCGGCGCTGAGCATCTTGAGCAGGCCGCGCCGTAGCGTGCCGGTGATGGTGTCGGTATCGGTACCGAGCGTGAGCAGCGCGGCGGTCGTGGTAACGATGGCGAAGGCTGCAATCCAGAGCAGGATGCGGCCGACGGGGTACCATTCAAGCGCAGGCGGCTGCTGCTCGGCGCTGTCGCCGGCTGCGCCCGCGATCGGCCGTCCGAGCAGGGCGAGGTGGCCGAGCCACCAGCCGGGCACGGCGACCATCATGGCAAACGCGATGCTGTAGGGAAGGCCGAAGATCGTGCCGAGCACGGATGCCGCACCCACTCCACCAATAGCGGCGGTGAGGGGACCCCAGCCGAGCGCCGCCACCATGATCGGCAGCGATGCGAGATAGAACAGCAATATGGAGATCAGCGCGCCCGAACTGATCGAGGCGAACATCAGCGCCGACGCGGCGCCGGCTGCGAGTGCAACGGTGAATATTCCGATCATCAGCTGTCCCGCCCCCTTCGAGCGGTTAGGGGTCCTGCATCGAGAACCCCAACCATCGGCGACCGGACGACCCGGAAGCCTTATGAGAATGAGCGGCCGGCGGCGCGTGCCGCCGGCCGTCGTCAATTAGCGAATGACGTAAGGCAGCAGGCCGAGGAAGCGCGCGCGCTTGATGGCGCGGGCGAGCTCACGCTGCTTCTTGGCGGACACGGCCGTGATGCGGCTCGGCACGATCTTGCCGCGCTCGGAGACGTAACGCATCAGTAGCTTGGAATCCTTGTAGTCGATCTTCGGCGCATTCGCTCCCGTGAACGGGCAGGACTTGCGACGACGGAAAAACGGACGGCGGGCACCAGCATCAGCCATGATTCATTACTCCTCGGTCGCAGCTTCTTCTTCGCGCGGACGGCGCGGGCCACGGTCGCCACGGAAACCACCACCATCGCGGTCACCACGGAAGCCGCCTTCGCGGTCGCCACGGAAGCCGCCACCACGGTCATCGCGCTCGCGGTCACGGTCGGCCTTGCGCATCATCGCGGACGGGCCTTCCTCGTGCTCTTCGACGCGCACGGTGAGATAGCGGATGACGTCTTCGTTGATCCGCTCCTGACGCTCGATCTCGGTGACGACAGCCGACGGTGCGTCGATGTTCATCAGCACGAAATGCGCCTTGCGGTTCTTGTTCATGCGGTAGGTGAGGGAGCGCACGCCCCAGCTCTCGGTCTTGGTGACCTTGCCGCCGCCCTGTTCGACGATCCCCGTCATCTGGGCCGTCAGTTCATCCACCTGCTGGGTGCTCGCATCCTGACGCGCGAGAAAAACATGCTCATAAAGAGGCATGGTTGTCCTTTCCTGTGTTGGCGCGGTTTCCGGCGACAAGCCCTTCGAGACCTTCGGAAAGGACTCGAGCTGCTCAGAAGGCGGGAGCACGGGACGACGGGCCGACTGGCCCTGCCACATCAAAATCAACGGGTGAGTTTGCTGAGACCGTCCGTTCAGCTCCCGGCCGGAGCCCACGAATGGCGCGCTTATACGGATTTCGGCCGCGAAAGCAAGGGTTCTCGGCCTCCGGATGCGCGAGGCGTCGTAGCCCTCCAGGCAGTTTGACGCAACCTCAGGCGTTTTCCCGTTGATTTCTTTGTTTGTATGTCATACAAATATCTCCGGGAGGACGAGATTATGGGTTCGGAGACCGCCAGCGGCATGTCTGCGCCCGATCCGAAGCACGCGGTCCGCGCGACGCGGTCGGCGGGGCGCAAGATGCGCTCGCTGCTGCTCGATGCCGCCAGCCGCCTGTTCAAGGAGCGCGGGCTCTCGGGCACCTCGATCTCCGATATCGCCGCGGCCGCCGACGCCTTTCCGAGCCAGATCACCTATTACTTCCGCACCAAGGAAGCGCTGTTCGTCGAAGCCGCTAGCCGCGACATGCTTTATCTCGCGCGCGCGACCGAACAGGCCGCCCTGAATGCCCACACCCCGCGGGACTACACCCGCGCCCTGGCCGAGACCGTGACCGCGACCGACACGGTCGCCTTTTTCGCGGAGGCCTTGACCCTCACGCGGCGCCGGCAGGATCTCGCGCCGCTCGTCGAGCGCACCATCGAACGCCTGCACAGCGAAGGCGCGCGCGCCTATGCGGGCCAGGTCGAGCGCCATGGCTGGCGGTCGCTGCGCGCGCCCGAGGAAAGCTCGCGGCGGTTCTGGGCAATTGCGATCGGCGTGATCGTCGAAGGTTTCGCCATGGGCCGTGGCTCCGAGGAAATGTGCCGCGAATTGCTGCGCGCGCTCGGCGAGCAGGCGACATCAACTTCGACGTCGGCCAATGATGCGACGCGTCTGCGCCTGGTCGGCGATCCCAACACTTCATCCTCAACGGACGGGGAGACAAGCACATGACCGCGCTTCGCATGCGAGCTCGCGATTTCCTGACCGAGGACGAACTGGTCGCGGTGCGCGAGCGCAGGACGTGGAAAGGCGCAGCCCTGATCGTGCACGCCTGGGCGCTGATCCTGGGCGCGATCGCGCTGGTCGCGTGGTGGCCCAATCCGCTGACCTATCTGCTCGCGGTTGCGATCATCGGCTCGCGCCAGCTCGGGCTCGCGATCCTGATGCATGACGGGGCGCACGGATGTCTGTCGGCGGACGAGAGGACCAATCTGACGCTGAGCCAGTGGTTCTGCGCCTATCCGATCTTCGCGGAGACCCGCGGCTATCGCCGCTATCATCTGCAGCATCATGCGCGGACGCAGCAGGAGGATGATCCAGATCTCGTGCTGTCGGCGCCGTTTCCGATCACGAAGATGAGCTACCGCCGAAAGTTCTTCCGCGATATCACCGGGCAGACCGGCTACCAGCAGCGCAAGGCGCAATTGCTCAATGCGATCGGGCCGAAGGAGTGGCCGCTGTCGCGGCGCGCCGCCAACTTCTGGCAGAAGCTCGGGCCGCAATGCGTCACCAACGCGCTGCTGTTCGCGGGGCTCGCCGCCGCGGGCGTGTGGTGGGCCTATCCGCTGTTGTGGCTGGTGCCGCTGCTGACCTGGATGATGGTGATCACGCGCATCCGCAACATCGCCGAACACGCCGTCGTGCCTGACAGCTCCGATCCCCTGCGCAACACCCGCACCACGCGGGCCAACGTCCTCGAGCGTCTGTTCATCGCGCCGTACTTCGTGAACTATCACCTCGAGCATCATTTGCTGTTCTACGTGCCCTGCTACAACCTGCCGCGCGTCCACCGCATCCTGAGCGAAAGCCGCTATGCTGGCCGGATGGAAGTGCAGCCGGGCTACGCCGCCGTGCTGCGGCTTGCGACCGCCAGGCCCGCCAACGAGGATCGTCCGGGCCAGCTGGTCAACAGTGCACGCCGGGCGAGGGCCGGCGCCAAGGTTAACGCCGACCAGAATGCCGGCGGGTTCTAGCCCGGAGCCGGACCGGCATCCCCAGGGTTCCTCCGTCGCGGCTTGACAGCACCGCCTCCGTCAGTGTCTTACGGCCCGGTCCGAGGCCGGTTGCAAGGCTGGGCTGCCATGGCTTGGTTGCCAAGGCCTGATTGCCAAGGCTGGTTGTTAAGGCTTGGTTTGCAAGGATTGGCCCGGACCCGCCGTGGCGCGTTTTGCGCGACGCGGATACCGTTTTCCCCTGCCAGGCCTAAAGCGCCTGCGCGGAGATCACGCTCAACAAGGTAGGGATCGCCGATGACGGCAGCATTTACGTTTCCCGGGCAGGGCTCGCAGGCGGTTGGCATGGGCAAGGCCCTGGCCGACGCCTTTCCGGCGGCCAAGGCGGTGTTCGACGAGGTCGATTCCGCGCTGGGCGAGAAGCTGACCGCGATCATCTGGGACGGTCCCGGCGAGACATTGCAGCTCACCGAAAATGCCCAGCCGGCGCTGATGGCGGTGTCGATCGCCACTTTGCGCGTGCTCGAGAGCGAGGCCGGCTTCTCGGTCGGCCGCAACGCGGCCTTTGTTGCCGGGCACTCGCTCGGCGAGTATTCGGCGCTGGCTGCCGCCGGGAGCCTCTCCGTCAGCGACACCGCGCGGCTGCTCCGCACCCGCGGACTCGCGATGCAGAAGGCGGTGCCGGTCGGCGTCGGTGCGATGGCCGCGCTGCTCGGTCTCGACTACGAAACCGCCGTGGCGGTCGCCAACGAGGCGGCGCAGGGACAAGTCTGCCAGGCCGCCAACGACAATGGCGGCGGCCAGGTGGTGGTCTCCGGCGACAAGGCCGCGGTCGATCGCGCGGTCGAAATCGCCAAGACCAAGGGCGCCAAGCGCGCCATGCTGCTGCCGGTGTCGGCGCCGTTCCATTGCAAGCTGATGCAGCCGGCGGCCGATGCGATGGCAGAGGCGCTGTCCGGCGTGACCATCAAGGCGCCCGCGGCGCCGCTGGTCTGCAACGTGCTGGCGTCCGCCATCACCGATCCCGACGAGATCCGCCGCCGCCTGATCGAACAGGTCACCGGGACGGTTCGCTGGCGCGAGTCGGTTGCCTATATGGCAGGGCACGGCGTGACGCGGTTCTTCGAGATCGGCGCCGGCAAGGTGCTGAGCGGCCTCGTCAAGCGCATTGCCGACGGCGCGGTCGGCGTGTCCGTCGGCGGTCCGAACGATATCGCTGCGGCCAAGGACGCGCTCGCAGCTTCGGCTTGAAGCAGCCGGAAGGAGAATTCGATGTTTGATCTGACTGGCAAGACGGCGCTCGTCACGGGCGCAACCGGCGGCATCGGCGGCGCGATCGCGCAGGCGCTGCATGCGCAGGGCGCGACGGTGGCGATCTCGGGGACGCGGCGCGAGGTGCTGGACGGCTTTGCGGCCAAGCTCGGCGAGCGCGTGCACGTGCTGCCCTGCAATCTCTCCAGCAAGGATGATGTCGAGGCGCTGGTGCCGGCAGCGGAAGCTGCGATGGGGCAGGTCGACATCCTGATCGCCAACGCCGGCATCACCCGCGACAACCTGTTCGTGCAGTTGCGCGACGAGGACTGGGACGACGTGATCGCGGTCAACCTGACCGCGACGTTCCGCCTGGCGCGCGCCGCGACCAAACTGATGATGCGCAAGCGCTTCGGCCGCATCATCGCGATCACCTCGATCGTCGGCGTTACCGGCAATCCGGGGCAGGGCAACTACACCGCGTCGAAGGCCGGCATCATCGGCTTGATCAAGACGCTGGGCGCCGAATACGCCAAGCGCGGCGTGACCGCCAATTGCATCGCGCCGGGTTTCATCAAGACGCCGATGACGGATGCGCTCAACGACAAGCAGCGCGAAACCATCCTGGCGAAGGTTCCTGCGGCGCGCCTCGGAACGCCCGAGGACATCGCCGCTGCGGCGGTCTATCTGGCCTCGAACGAGGCCGCCTACGTCACCGGACAGACGATTCACGTCAACGGCGGGATGGCTATGATTTGAGCTGCTGGCCGGCTCTCGCAATGCGGCGAAAAGCCGTTTTCGGGAGCCGGTTCAGGCGTGTAGTCAAGGCTTTGGAAGTATGGTAGCTGAACCCCCCGTGGATGGGCAAAGAACGCCATTGCAGGATTTTGAAACCCTGTATATTGGCGTGGCGACGCCTGCCGTTCGCCGGGGCTTTAGTCGGCTACGACCGGGCCGAATCAAGACTATGCGCGACTGAGTAATCGAGACGACCACGATGGCTCGTATCGTCTTGGGGTCGGGTCCAATGGAACAACGAGGTTGAACGATGAGTGAGATTGGCGAGCGGGTTAAGAAGATTGTGGTCGAGCACCTTGGTGTCGAACCCGAGAAGGTGGTCGATAGCGCGAGCTTCATCGATGACCTCGGCGCCGACAGTCTCGACACCGTCGAGCTCGTGATGGCATTCGAAGAAGAATTCGGTTGCGAGATTCCCGACGACGCGGCGGAGACGATTCTGACCGTCGGCGACGCGACCAAGTTTCTTGAGAAGAACGCGAAGAGCTGACGCTGATCGCGAATTTTGACGGGGCCGGACGGACCGCGATCGAGCGGTCCCCCGGCTTCTTATTATCAGCCGCGCATTGCTGGCCGGAGACGTGGAAATGAGACGAGTTGTCGTCACGGGGCTGGGCATGCTTACACCGCTCGGCTGCGGCGTTGACGCAACTTGGGCGCGCATCCTCGCCGGAGACAGCGGCGGCAAGACGATCGACACATTCGACGTGTCTGACCTGCCGAGCCAGGTCGCCTGCTACATTCCGCGCGGCGACGGCTCCAACGGCACGTTCAATCCCGATCAGTGGATGGAGCCGAAGGACCAGCGCAAGGTCGACGACTTCATTCTCTATGCGATGTGCGCGGCCAAGCAGGCGCTGGACGATGCCAACTGGCATCCGAAGTCGGACGAGGACCAGTTCGCCACCGGCACGATGATCGGCTCCGGCATCGGCGGCCTCACCGGCATTGCCGAGACGGCGGTGCTGCTGAAGGAGCGTGGACCGCGCAGGGTCTCTCCGTTCTTCATTCCGGGCCGCCTGATCAATCTGGCCTCCGGCTACGTCTCGATCGAGCATGGCCTGAAGGGACCCAATCATGCGGTGGTCACGGCGTGCTCGACCGGCGCGCATGCGGTCGGCGACGCGGCGCGGCTGATCGCGCTCGGCGACGCCGAGGTGATGGTCGCGGGCGGCGCCGAATCGCCGATCTCGCGCATCGGCATCGCCGGCTTCTGCGCGGCGCGTGCGCTGTCCACCGGCTTCAACGACACCCCGCAAAAGGCATCGCGGCCGTACGACAAGGATCGCGACGGCTTCGTGATGGGCGAGGGCGCCGGCGTCCTCGTGCTCGAGGAATACGAGCACGCGAAGCGCCGCGGCGCGAAGATCTACGCCGAGGTCACCGGCTATGGCCTGTCGGGCGATGCCTTCCATATTACTTCGCCGCCGCCGGACGGCAATGGCGGCTTCCGCAGCATGAGCATGGCGCTGAAGCGCGCCGGCCTTGCGGCATCCGACCTCGACTACATCAATGCACACGGCACCTCGACGCAGGTCGGCGACGAGATCGAGCTCGGCGCGGTCGAGCGTCTGCTCGGCAATGCGGCCTCGAAGGTTTCGATGTCGTCGACCAAGTCCGCGACCGGACATCTGCTCGGTGCGGCCGGCGCGATCGAGGCGATCTTCGCGATCCTGGCGATTCGCGATAACGTGGTGCCGCCGACCATCAATCTCGACAATCCGTCGGTGCAAACGGCGATCGATCTTGTGCCGCATACGTCGCGCAAGCGTGACGTCAATGTGGCGCTGTCCAATTCCTTCGGTTTCGGCGGCACAAACGCCTCCGTGATCGTGCAGCGCGTGACCAATTAGTAGGTCTTTAGAACTAGTCCACCGTTTTGCCGTATTCCGCGGTGACTCCTAATAGCGGGCGTATGCTATTGGCAGGGCAGGGGTTTGTCCGGCCACGATTCAACCGGCAGGATATTGGTTTGCATCGATGAGTGAGAGGCCGCCCATTTCACCGAGGAGTCCACGCGCCGCGCTGGAGCCCGAACAGCTTCCGCCGCCGCCCAAGCGCTCGGATCGCGCCCGCAATCCCTTCGTGATCGTCGGCAATGCCATCTTCACCATCCTGATCATCCTGATGATCGGCGCCGGAGCGACGTACTACTACGGCAAGCAGGCGCTGGAATCGCCGGGACCGCTGCAGGAAGACAAGATCGTCAACATCCCGGCGCGCGCCGGCAAGCGTGACATCGCCGACGTGCTCTCGCGTGAGGGCGTCATCAACGTCAATCCGTGGGTCTTCATCGGCGGCGTGTTCGCGCTGAAGGCAAGCTCCGATCTCAAGCCCGGCGAATATTCGTTCCAGAAGAATGCCAGCCTGCGCGACGTCATCGCCACCATCGTCGACGGCAAGGTGGTGCAGCACGCCATCACGATACCGGAAGGCCTGACTTCCGAGCAGATCGTGACGCGGCTCTCCGACAACGACATCTTCACCGGGTCGGTGCGCGAGATCCCGCGCGAGGGCACGCTGCTGCCGGAGACCTACAAATTCCCGCGCGGCACCACGCGCGACCAGGTGATCCAGCGCCTGCAGCAGGCGCAGAAGCGCGTGCTCGCCGAAATCTGGGAGCGCCGCAACACCGACACGCCGCTGAAATCGCCGGACCAGCTGGTGACGCTGGCCTCGATCGTCGAGAAGGAAACCGGCCGTGCCGATGAGCGCAGCCGCGTCGCCGCCGTGTTCGTCAACCGCCTGCGCCAGCGGATGAAGCTGCAGTCCGATCCGACCATCATCTACGGACTGGTGGGCGGCAAGGGAACGCTGGGCCGTCCGATCAAGCGTAGCGAGATCACGCAGCCGTCGCCCTACAACACCTATGTGATCGACGGCCTGCCGCCCGGACCGATCGCCAATCCCGGCCGCGCCTCGCTGGAGGCGACCGCGAACCCGGCGCGCACCCGCGACCTGTTCTTCGTCGCCGATGGAACCGGCGGCCACGCCTTCACCGAAACCTACGACCAGCACGCGAAGAACGTCGCCAAGCTGCGCGCGTCGGAGAAGCAGATCCAGAACGACACGGTCGAGCCCGCGGATGATCCGGCGCCTGCCGCCGCGGCGCCCGGCGCCGATACCAATCCCACGGCGACGACGCCGAAGCCAACCAATCAAAAGAAGCCGCCGCGCGGTCGGCAGGGCGCAGCCCAGCAGACCAATTCGCCGCCGGTGGTGCAGCGCTAAAGCGCGATGCGATCGTCGCGCTTTAGCTTCTTGTTTGAGCACGATCTTTCGGAAAACCGCTTCACACTTTTCCGGATCATGCTGTAGCTCTGCGTTTCCGGAGGTGGAACGTAATTCCACTTTCACGGAATCCGTTTTAAGGTCGCACCGGCTCCCCACGAGTCTCGCAGGCTCCGGGTGAGTCCCATATCCTTCTGTTGGAGAGTTCACGCGATGGCGCTGTCGAGCATGACTGGCTTTGCCCGAAGCCATGGCGCAAGCGGTCCCTATACGTTCGAGTGGGAGCTGAAGTCGGTCAATGCCAAGGGCTTTGACCTGCGGTTGCGGCTTCCGCCGGGCTGGGACGAACTGGAAGCGCTTGCCAAGAAGCGGGCCGGCGAGCTGCTGTCGCGCGGCACGGTCTACGCCAATCTCAGCGTCAAGCGCACCGACGCGGCGCAGACGATCCGGATCAATGAGGACGTGCTCGCCGCCTTGGTGAAGGTCGCAGGCACGCTCGCGCAGCGGATCGACGCGGTGGCACCGAGCATCGACGGACTGCTCGGCATCAAGGGCGTCATCGAGGTGGTCGAGCCCGAGAGCAGCGAGGACGAGGACAAGGCGGCGCGCGAGGCGGCAGCGATGGCGTTCGAGCAGGCGCTCGGCAGCCTCGTCGAGATGCGCCGCCGCGAGGGCGATGCGCTGGGGCAGATCCTGATGCAGCGGATGGACGAGATCGAGCGGCTCGCCAAGCGCGCCGAGACCGCTCCCGGCCGCAAGCCCGAGGCGATCAAGGCGCGGCTTGCCGAGCAGATCGCAGCGCTGCTCGAGACTTCCGACCGCTTCGATGCCGACCGCCTGAACCAGGAGGCGATCCTGATCGCCACCAAGGCCGACATCCGCGAGGAGCTCGACCGCATTGCTTCGCACATCGCCCAGGTGCGCGAGATGATCGGCAAGGGCGGTCCGGTCGGACGCCGGCTCGACTTCCTCGCCCAGGAATTCAATCGCGAGGTGAACACCTGCTGCTCGAAGTCGAACGACGTCGAGCTGACCAACACCGGGCTTGAAATGAAGAACGTGGTCGAGCAGTTCCGCGAACAGGTCCAGAATCTGGAGTGAATGATGACGGCGCGGGGTTTTGACGGCGTTGAGCGGCGCGGACTGATGTTCGTCCTGTCGTCGCCCTCGGGCGCCGGCAAGACCACGCTGTCGCGCATGCTGCTGGAGCGCGAGCTGGGCCTGAAGATGTCGGTGTCGGCGACGACGCGGCCGATGCGGCCGGGCGAGGTCGAGGGCCGCGACTATTTCTTCGTCGACAAGAAGAAGTTCGAGACGATGGTCGAGCACGGTGAACTGCTCGAATGGGCCACCGTATTCGACAACCGCTATGGCACGCCGCGCGCGCCGGTCGAGGCCGCCCTATCGGTGGGGCAGGATGTTCTGTTCGATATCGACTGGCAGGGCACGCAACAGCTCCACCAGAAAGCCAGCGCCGATGTGGTGCGGGTGTTCATCCTGCCGCCGTCGGCCGCCGATCTCGAGAAGCGGCTGCATACCCGGGCGCAGGATTCGGAAGAGGTCATCCGCGGACGGATGAGCCGCGCCAGTCATGAGCTGAGCCATTGGGCGGAATACGACTACATCGTCGTCAACCACAACGTCGACGACGCCTTTGCCGAGGTGCAGTCGATCCTGAAGGCCGAGCGCCTCAAGCGCGAGCGCCGCACCGGCCTCACCGAATTCGTGCGCGGCCTGCAGCGTCAGCTCGAGAAGTAGCAGGTTGAAGCCGTGACGCGATCGCGGGGGATCGCATCACGGTCATTTCCTTCAGCGCACTCTAGTTCGCAGCGCTGCGCGCAAGCCGCTGCAGCATTGCGGCGATCTGCTTGTTGTCCTGCTCTCTTTGATCCCGATCGCGCGCAGCCTCCCGGCGAGCAGCCGACGTCTCGGCGCGGCGTGGAGCGGGAGGCGTCTCGGCATGGCGCGGCACGGGTGTCTCGGCGCGGCGCGGCGCAGCCTCGGACAGACGCAGCGGACGATCCCGGCTGACAACTGCCATCGGGGGCGCCGGCTCGGTGTGCAGCGAATCCCACGGCGCGTGCCACTCGTCCTCGGTCTGGTAGGGCGCCGAGCGCCTGCGGGTCAACCCGAACACCAGCGCGCTGACCATGCCGGCCAGCGCCAGCGCTCCAACCATCACGATCAGCAACATCTGCGTCGACGATGATTTCTCCACCGACGCCTCGGCTGTGGCGGCAGGCGCCGGCGCGGCCGCCTGTTGCGGTGTCGCGTCAGCCTGCGCGACCACGGTCGGCGGGTCCGCGGCGCGCCGGGTTCCGTTGGTTCCGGCCATGCTCGAGGCATCCAGCCACCTGGCGTTCACGTCGGACGGCTGGGCGTTGGCACCCGGTGCTGCCGGATCAGTCGCGGCTGCCGTTCCACCGGCCTGGGTGGCGTCGGCGCTTGGCGCAGGCACGGCCGCGACCTGCGGTGAGGGCCATTCGGCATGGGCATCGGCGACGGATTTGCGCATCGCCGGCTGCTGCGGCGCGGGCTGGCTCTGCGGCGCTGCCTGGCTCTGTGGCGGCGTCGCGTCGGCCGTTGTGGTATCGGGCGCGGCTGCCGCTGGCGGCTGCTGTGCGGTCGTGGTCGCTGTCTTGGCCGCCTTGTTCTTGGCCTCGCCGAGATACCAGCACTTCTTCTTGCTGCGATCGAGATGGTAGAACCAGTGGCTTCCCGCAGGCGCGGTTCCCTTGGGCGCGGACAGACAGGTGTCCGCCGTGTTGGTGCTATTGGCCGTATTGGCGGCGGTCTGGGCCATGGCGCCGAAACTGGCGCCGGCCAGCATGCTGGCGGCAAGCGCCGCAGCGAATTTCGCTGAACGATTTGACATACGCGTCCCCGGTATCTCTTTTTTTACGCAAACGCTGGAGATCCCAATCTCGGCAAAGAGTTGGGTCGCAATGCGCCGCAAATCCGGAACGGGTAGGGCTTAATTGGGGCTCGCGGGGTGCCGCAATTGCGGCGGGCCGGTGGCCGCGGAACACGAACTGAACGATGGCTTCGTTCGACTGTCGGGTTCCACCGGAGCGGCCGCGTCCCGCCGGCGGTAGCAGCACCGGCGGGATGTCATGTGTCAGCATGATCTTTTGTCAGCATGATCTTTCGAAAAACCGCGTCACGCTTTTCCGGATCATGCTCTAGTTCTTCAGGACGATGCGTCCGACGACCTTGCCGGCGCGCAGCTCGTCGATCCATTTCTGGACATCGGCCATCGGCTCTTCCTTCATCGGCGTCGGCTTGATCTTGCCGGCGCGGGCCAGCGCCATCAATTCCTGACCTTCGGCCAGCGTGCCCACCATGAAGCCTTCGATGGTCATGCGCTTGTACACCCACTGCACCATCGGCAGCGTGAACTGGCCGCCCATCAGGCCGGACACCACGATCTTGCCGCCGCGCGCGACCGTCGACACCGCAAACGCCATCGACTTCTCGTTGCCGGCAAAGTCGACGACACCGTCGAAGCCGCCGTCGCTCTCCTTCAGCATGCGCTTGACGACATCGGGCTCGGCCGGGTCATAGGCGGCCGCCGCGCCGTTCTTCAGCGCGGTCTCGCGCGCCGCGGGGCTGAGATCGGCAACCGTGATCGGCTGCTTGAACATCGCCTGCGCGAATGACAGGCCCATCATGCCGACGCCGCCAAGGCCGATCAGCAGCAAATTGCGCTGGCGCGGACGATCGACCAGGCGCTTCAGCGCGCCATAGGCGGTGACGCCGGAGCACATCAGGGTGGCGGCCTGGTTGACCGGCAGCGGGTCGTAATCGAGCAGGTATTTTGCGTCGGGCACCAGCACGTGGGTGGCGAAGCCGCCGTCGATCGAGACGCCGAGGAAGCGCTGCTTGACGCAGAGATTCTCGTCGCCGGCGAGGCAGTCGCGGCACTGGCCGCAGCCGATCCACGGGAAGACGGCCTTCTTCGTCCCGATCAGATCCTTCGGCGCATCGGGGCCGACCTCGTCGACCACGCCCGCGATCTCATGGCCGAGCGTGAAGGGCAGGGTCATGCCGCGGGTGGTATCGAGCTTCTTGCCGCCGCCGAGATCGGCGTAGCCGTCCTGGATGTGGAGATCGGAATGGCACAGGCCGCAGCGCTCGATGCGCACCAGCACTTCGCGTCCCTGGGGCTTCGGCGTGTCGACGATGGTTTCGCACAACGGTGCATCGAATTTGACGAGGGATTGGCGAACCATACGCGCCATTACGTTTTCTCCTGTTGTTCTATTTTGTGGCCCGTATATCGGCCAATTCCCGGGCCATGGCAACAAAGCCCGCGACCGGAATGGTCTCGGCGCGCCGTGTCGCGTCGATACCGGCTGCGGCAGCAAGCCGCGCCGGATCGACCGACAGCGATTTCAGGCTCTGGCGCAGCATCTTGCGGCGCTGGCCGAAGGCGGCGGCCGCGACCTGCTCGAGCATGCGGCGGTCACACGGCTCGGGCGCGGCGCGCGGTATCAATCGTACCACCGAGGACGTGACCTTCGGTTGCGGCACGAAGGCCGCGGGCGAGATGTCGAACAGGATCTTGGTCTCGGCGCGCCAGTTGGCGAGCACCGCGAGCCGGCCATACGCCTCCTCGTCCTCATGGGCGACGATGCGCTCGGCGACCTCGCGCTGGAACATCAGGACCATCATATCGTACCAGGGCGGCCACGGCTCGATCGACAGCCAGTCGACCAGCAGCTGGGTCGCGATGTTGTAGGGCAGGTTGGCGATGACCTTGGCCTTGGCGCCATCGAGCAAGGGACGCGGGTCAAAGTGCTGTGCGTCTCCATGCACGATCTCGATGCGGCCGGGATAGCGCTTGGCGATGTAGTCGAGCGCGGCCAGCGCCCGCTCGTCGCGCTCGATGGCGATCACGCGCTTTGCGCCCAGCGCAAGCAGCGCGCGCGTCAAGCCGCCGGGACCGGGGCCGACTTCGATCACGGTGGAGTCTTCCAGCGGGCCCGCGGCGCGGGCAATGCGCGCGGTGAGGTTGAGATCGAGCAGAAAATTCTGGCCCAGTGATTTGCGCGCCGACAGCGAATGCTCGCGAATGATGTCGCGCAGCGGCGGCAGATCGTCGATCGTGCTCACTTAGCTTGATGCCGCGGCCATGCGCGCGGCGAGCCGGAGGGCGGCGATCAGGCTCGACGGATTGGCCTTGCCGGTGCCGGCGATATCGAACGCCGTGCCGTGATCGGGCGACGTCCGGATGAACGGCAGTCCCAGCGTGACGTTGACGGCGTCCTCGAACGCGACGGTCTTGATCGGGATCAGCGCCTGGTCGTGATACATGCAGATCGCACAGTCATAGGTCTTGCGCGCGGCTGCGTGGAACATGGTGTCGGCCGGCAGCGGGCCTCGGACGGCAATGCCATCGCGGCGCAGGATCTCGACCGCGGGCGCGACGATCTCGACGTCTTCCATGCCGAGCGTGCCGTCTTCACCGGCATGCGGATTGAGGCCGGCAATGGCGAGCCGCGGCGCCGCGAGGCCGAACCGCGCCTTCATGTCCGCGACCACGATCCGAGCGGTTGACACGATCAAGTCGGTCGTCAATTGCGCCAGCGCCTCGCGGACCGACACATGGATCGTCACCGGGACGACGGCGAGCGCCGGCGACCACAGCATCATCACCGGCTGCGGCGCGCGCCCGCCGCTTGCGGCAAGCTCGGCCAAGAACTCTGTGTGGCCGGGATGCCGGAAGCCGGCGCGGTACAGCACGTTCTTGGCGATCGGATTGGTGACGACGGCGCTGGCCTTGCCAGCGGCGACATCGGCGACGGCCTGCCGGATCGACGCGAGCGCCGCATCCGCACTCGTGCCGTCGGGCTGGCCCGGTAGCGCCTTCGCCGCCTTGCCGGTCGCAACGACGGGGAGGGCGCGTGCGAACGTCGCGGATGCCTCCTCGGCGCTGACCTCGGCCAATTCGACGGCAAGCCCGAGCGTCTTGGCGCGTTCGGCAAGCGCGGCACGGTCGCCGAGCAGATAGAACGGCGGGAGATCGAGTTCGCGGCGTCGCAGCCATGCGGCGAGCGTGATATCGGGGCCGATGCCTGCGGGCTCGCCGGATGTCAGTGCGAGAGGTTGAGCCATGCGTCAACGATAGTCGATCATCGCCCGCCTGGATATTCGATCATCGCGGCTTTCCGGACTTCCTGCAGATAGGCCTTCGACTTCGCCTCGTACTTCTGCACGTACATCTTGTCGCGCATCTCACGCTTCTTCGGCGTGTCGACGGTGGTTGCCTTCCGGCCGCAGAGGGCGACCATTTCGATGCCCTGCTTGGTGACCTCTGGAGGGGTGAGGTGGCCGACCGGGGTCTTGTCCAGGATGTCGCGCAGCGACTGCGGCAGGTCGGCCGAGGTCTTCACGACGATCTCGCGGATCGCGGCGTTGCGCATCGACTTGAAGGAGGTGTTGGCTTCCTCGCAGCTGGTGACGCGCTCGCGCAGGCTGTCCGCTTCCTTGCGGCGCCCCTCGAACTCCGACTGCGGCGCGCCGCGGGGCACGATCAGAACGACCGGCTGCATCCTGTATTCGAATGCCTCGGCCTCAGCCGTCCCTCCGGTCTCCTTGACCGCGTTGGCGACGTCCTTTTCGCCAACCTGCAGGCTTTCCTTGAAGCGGCCGCGGACCAGGCTGGTCCAGACCATGTCGGCCCTGATGCGCTGCTTCAGCGTGTCCGGGCGGATGCCCTTACCCTCGAGCACCTTGGTGAGCTGGTCGCCGGAAAGCCGCATCCGCTGCGCCATGCCGCCGAAGGACTGGTCGATATCGCCGGCTGAGGGATCGACGCCGAATTTCTTGGCTTCCTTGATCTTCAGCTTCTCGTCGATCAGTTCGTCGAGGACGGTCTTCCGATCGGGCGTCTTGCCGCCGGTCAGCGCGTTCAGCTTGGCGCGCTGCTCGATGTCGTAATTGGTGATGGGCTCGCCATTGACCATCACGGCGATGGTCTGGGCATGCAGTCGCGCACCGCCTCCAAGCAGGAGGAAAAGAGCCAGCAGGAAACTCAACACTAGCTGATAGCGGCGCGTTGGCAGGCTAGCGGTCGTCATTATCGTCATGTCAGCCGTTTAAACCAATTCAAGCCGGAGCCACAGGCCTGCAGGCAATCCACGCCCCCCGCCAGACCGCTCGCTCGCTACTGCATGCCAGCCGAACTGCTGGTCGTGGAGGTTTGGGCGATCGTCCGCAGCCCGATCTGGAACATGAACGCGTGGCTGAGGACGGGCGGCGTCGAGCCCGCCTGATAGGTATAGGACGTGACATAGTTGGCGGCCAGCACGAAGCAGTCGTCCACATAGCCCGCGCCGAACGCGTACTGGTTGATTTTGTTCGCTTCAAGGTCCCAGCGCGCCGCGCCCTGAACCACCCAGTTCGCCGCCACCTTGATCGATCCGCTGGCGAGGATGCCCTCACGGCGCGTCAAATAGCCAAGTTCCGGCTGCGCGGCATAGTCGCCGTACATCAGGCTGACCGACCAGCGGTCGAAGTTCGCGCTGGCCTGGGCCTCGAACCGATTGATGTTCCAAGTCGCCTCGTCCATCCGCGAGCGGACGCTGAACGTGTAGGTGCGGTTGGGCGAGTAGGCGAGGCTGGCGACATAGTCCGAGCGCGGATTCTGCAGGCCGGAGTCGACGCCGGTGTTGGTGACGTCCGCGACCGCGAACGAGTTCAATCCGAACATCTGGTAGGACTGTCCGAACATCGCCTTGACGCTGCCGCCGCGATCGAACTGCGTGGTGGCCTGCACGCCGACATTGGCGCGGCTGCCGCCCTCGACGCGGTCGTAGCCGGAGAACTTGTCGACCGCGAACAGGTTCGAGGTATCGAACACCAGGCTCTGCGCGTCCTCGTTCGGAAGCTTGCCGGCGTCGGGCTCGTTTGGCCGGATGATGACCTGCGCAATCGGCTCGATGGTCGTCGTGCCCCACGGCTGCACGTTGATGAAGGGGTAGCGGTATTCGAAGCCGACGGTCGGCATCAGGCGGACCGTCTGGGTGTCGCCGACCGGCAGGAAGTTGGAAACGCCCGGCTGGTTCGAGATGTCGGCGTTGATGGCATCGGCGCGGACGCCGACGAACGGCGTCCAGATCTGGCCGAGCGGGTCGGTATAGGATTTGCGCCACTGCGCCTCGGCGGTCAGCCTTGTGTAGGTGCCCGGCATGCCGCGCAGCAGGCACTGCGACGGCGTCCGCGCCATCGGATCAGCGGACGTGGTCGTGCACAACGGGTTAAGGGGGTTGGCGGCTTGTGCCGTGATCGGGTCGAACACCGCGGTTTCGCGGGTCAGGTTGGTGAAGTTCACCTTGTAGCTAAACTCGCCACCGAGGATCGGGCTGTTGATCACGTTGTTGTAGTCGATGACAGGCGCGACCACCGGAACCTGGTTCTGGTTGCCGGAGTAGCTGAGATAATAGATCGCGCGCGCGTCGAAGAAGCTGCGGTTGCCGACGCCGGTCAGATAGAGCTGCGAGATCGCCTCGGTCGGCAGCGACAGGAACGATCCGAACGGGTCCTTGTACTGGGCCAGCCGGTAATCGGACATGAAGTAGTAGTCGGACAGCAGCACGCCGTCCCAGCCCCAGGTCCATTTGTCGTTCAGCGCGAACTGACCCTTGGTCTCGATACCGCCGCGGAACTGGCGGTCACCGGGCTGGCCCTTGAAGGCGTCCTGATCGAGCTGGTCGATGCCGTAGAGCCGGATCTGATAGGCGCCGTTCGACAGACGCTGACGGAATTCGCCCTGGAAGAGCACGCCCTGCTTCGACGTGATGCGCGGATTGAAGGTCGCGTCGAAGTCCGGCGCGAGCGCGAAGTAATAGGGGATTTCGACGCCGACGCCGAACGCCGAATACGTGGTGAAGCCCGGCATCAGGAAGCCGCTCTTGCGCTTCACGGTCGGATCGGGCGTCGAGAAGTAGGGCAGATAGGCCATCGGAACGCCGAAGAATTCGAGCTGGGCGTTCTCGAAATAGAGCATCTTCTCGGTCTGGTTATGGATGATGCGCGCGCCCTTGACCTGCCAGAGCGGCGGCTTCTTCGGATCATCCTTACAGGGAGCGCAAGCGGTATAAACGCCGTTGTCGAACACCGTGTAATTGCCGCTGGACCGATCGGCGCGGGTCGCCGCCATGCGGGTCTGGTCTTCAGTGTCGACGCGCAGCGAATCGACGAAACCGTCGCGGTAGTCGTCGCTGAGATCCATGATGTTGGCGTAGGTGATTTTGCCTTCCGCATCGGTCATGCGGATGTTGCCTTCGGCATGAAGACGCTTGGTCTTCTGGTCGTAGATGACCTTGTCGGCCTCGACGCTGGTGCCGTTGTAGAACATCTGGACGTTGCCGACGGCCGAGATGCGCTGGTTGTTGTAGTCGTAATCGACCTCGGTCGCCTGAACCAGCATCTGCCCGTCATTCTTGGCCGGCGGGCGGGGCGGCTTCGGCGGACGCGGATTGTAGGTGAAGGCTTGCGCGGCAGCCGGCGTCGACGCGACCACGTCGAGCGCGCTGACCACGACGAACGCGGCGAGCAGAGCTGAGATCGAAACGCCAAACGCGGCCATGCGGCTCCGTTGACGGCGCAGGGCACTGCGCCGCCCGAGAGCAGGCGACCTCAACTGGCGGGCGGCGACGATAGCCACTACCCGTCCTCCTGGTACAGCAAGGCTAAGAAACCGGTGAGGCTGCCCACAACGACGGGCAACCACGCCGCAGCGATGGGATGCATCAACTCAGCCTTGCTCAAATCTTCAGTTACTTTCGACAGCACGTAGAGCAGAAAGCCTGCGCCCACGCCACTCAAAACCATCTTCTGCACGCCGCCCATCCGAAAGAAGCGGAGGCTCACAGAAGCCGCCAACATCACCATCGCAGCCAGCAAAAACGGCTGTGCGATGAGCTTGTGATACTGCAAGCGATAGCCAGCCGTCGCGAACCCTGAGCTCTCCGACGAACGGATGTAGTTCTGTCTCTTATACACAT
>NZ_JADFUD010000064.1:0-46564 GCF_054820065.1 Bradyrhizobium sp. UFLA06-06 | reverse complement strand
ACGCTGGTGATCGCCTCGGGCAATGGCGAGGACGTCTACAACGATGCCAGCCAGCTGATCGCCAACATCACCGGGACTGAGGGCGGCAACTTCGAGCATCTGGTGGTCGGCACCGGCACTGCGACCGCCCATGTCGACGACACCGTGACCGACGCGACGGTGAACCTGAGCGCCTCGACGCAGGACGAGGGGGCGTCGGCGCAGTACGTGTTCACGGCGACGCTCTCGAACGCTTCGGAAGGTATTACCACGATCCACACCGATCGTGGCAACATCACGATTGCCGATGGCCAGACGGTCGGCACGCTGGCTCTCGATGCCAACAACGGCGAGGATGTCTACAAGGACGCCAGCACCCTGACCGCGACGATCACGGGAACCGAGGGCGGCAACTTCGAGAACCTGGTGGTCGGGACCGCGACGGCGACCGCCCATGTCGACGACACCATCACGGACGCGACGGTGAACCTGACCGCCTCGACGGTGCTGGAGGGCGCGGTCGCCAACTACACCTTCACCGCGACGCTGTCGAACGCCTCGGAGGGCGTCACCACGGTCCATACCGACCAGGGCGACATTACGATCGCCAACGGCCAGACCACCGGAACGCTGGTGATCGGCTCGGGCAATGGCGAGGACGTCTACAACGATGCCAGCCAGCTGACCGCCAACATCACCGGGACCGAGGGCGGCAATTTCGAGCACCTCGTCGTCGGCACTGGGGCAGCGACGGCGCATGTCGACGACACCGTCACCGATGCGACGGTCAACCTCAGTGCCTCGACGGTGTTCGAGGGCGCGGTCGCGAACTACACCTTCACGGCGACGCTGTCGAACGCATCGGAAGGCGTCACCACGGTGCACACCGACCAGGGCGACATTACGATCGCGAACGGCCAGACCACCGGGACGCTGGTGATCGCCTCGGGCAATGGCGAGGACGTCTACAACGACGCCAGCCAGCTGATCGCCAACATCACCGGGACCGACGGTGGCAACTTCGAGAACCTCGTCGTCGGCACCGGATCTGCGGCGGCGCAGGTCAATGACACCATCACCGATGCGACGGTCAGCCTGACCGCCTCGACGGTGCTGGAGGGCGCGGTCGCCAACTACACCTTCACGGCGACGCTGTCGAACGCCTCGGAGGGCGTCACCACGGTCCATACCGACCAGGGCGACATCACTATTGCCAACGGCCAGACCACCGGAACGCTGGTGATCGCCTCGGGCAATGGCGAGGACGTCTACAACGACGCCAGCCAGCTGACCGCCAACATCACCGGAACCGAGGGCGGCAACTTCGAGAACCTGGTGGTCGGCACCGGATCTGCGACGGCGCATGTCGACGACACCGTCACCGATGCCACGGTCAACCTCACCGCCTCGACGGTGTTTGAGGGCGCCGTCGCCAACTACACCTTCACCGCGACGCTGTCGAACGCCTCGGAAGGCATCACCACGGTCCATACCGACCAGGGCGACATCACGATCGCCAACGGCCAGACCACCGGGACGCTGGTGATCGCCTCGGGCAATGGCGAGGACGTCTACAACGATGCCAGCCAGCTGATCGCCAACATCACCGGGACCGAGGGCGGCAACTTCGAGAACCTGGTGGTCGGGACCGCGACGGCGACGGCGCATGTCGACGACACCATCACGGACGCGACGGTCAATCTCAGCGCCTCGACCGTGTTCGAGGGCGCCGTCGCCAACTACACCTTCACGGCGACGCTGTCGAACGCCTCGGAAGGCGTCACCACGGTGCACACCGACCAGGGCGACATCAGTATTGCCAACGGTCAGACCACCGGAACGTTGGTGATCGCCTCGGGCAATGGCGAAGATGTCTACAACGACGCCACGAGTCTGACCGCGACCATCACGGGAACCGAGGGCGGCAACTTCGAGAATCTGGTGGTCGGGACCGCGACGGCGGCGGCGCATGTCGACGACACCATCACCGATGCGACGGTCAACCTCAGCGCCTCGACGGTGCTGGAGGGTGCGGTCGCGAACTACACGTTCACGGCGACACTGTCGAACGCCTCGGAAGGCGTCACCACGGTGCATACCGATCAGGGCGACATCACGATCGCCGACGGCCAGACCACCGGGACGCTGGTGATCGCCTCGGGCAATGGTGAGGATGTCTATCAGGATGCATCGTCGCTGACCGCCAACATCACCGGCACCGACGGCGGCAACTTTGAGCACCTCGTGGTCGGCACCGGGGCAGCGACCGCCCAGGTCAACGACACCATCACCGACGCCACGGTCAACCTCAGCGCCTCGACGGTGGTGGAGGGCGCGGTCGCGAACTACACCTTCACCGCGACGCTCTCGAACGCCTCGGAAGGCGTCACCACGGTCCACACCGACCAGGGCGACATCACGATCGCGAACGGCCAGACCACCGGAACGCTGGTGATCGCCTCGGGCAACGGCGAGGACGTCTACAACGACGCCACGAGTCTGACTGCCAACATCACCGGGACCGAAGGTGGCAACTTCGAGAACCTCGTCGTCGGCACCGGCTCGGCAACGGCGCATGTCGACGACACCGTCACCGACGCGACGGTGAACCTGACCGCCTCGACGGTGGTGGAGGGCGCGGTCGCCAACTACACCTTCACCGCGACGCTCTCGAACGCCTCGGAAGGCGTCACCACGGTGCATACCGACCAGGGCGACATCACGATCGCGAACGGCCAGACCACCGGAACGCTGGTGATCGCCTCGGGCAATGGCGAGGATGTCTACAATGACGCCACGAGTCTGACCGCGACGATCACCGGGACCGACGGTGGCAACTTCGAGAACCTCGTCGTCGGCATCGGATCTGCGACGGCGCATGTCGACGACACCATTACGGACGCGACGGTCAACCTGACCGCCTCGACGGTGCTGGAGGGCGCGGTCGCCAACTACACCTTCACGGCAACGCTGTCGAACGCCTCGGAAGGCGTCACCACGGTGCATACCGACCAGGGCGACATTACGATCGCCAACGGCCAGACCACCGGAACGCTGGTGATCGCCTCGGGCAATGGCGAGGACGTCTATCAGGATGCATCGTCGCTGACCGCCAACATCACCGGGACCGAGGGCGGCAACTTCGAGAATCTGGTGGTCGGGACCGGGGCAGCGACGGCGCATGTCGACGACACCGTCACCGATGCGACGGTGAACCTCAGCGCCTCGACGGTGCTGGAGGGTGCCGTTGCGAACTACACCTTCACGGCGACGCTGTCGAACGCCTCGGAAGGCGTCACCACGGTGCACACCGACCAGGGCGACATTACGATCGCGAACGGCCAGACCACCGGAACGCTGGTGATCGCCTCGGGCAATGGCGAGGACGTCTACAACGATGCCAGCCAGCTGATCGCCAACATCACCGGGACCGAGGGCGGCAACTTCGAGAATCTGGTGGTGGGGACCGGCTCGGCGACGGCCCATGTCGACGACACCGTCACCGATGCGACGGTCAACCTGAGTGCCTCGACGGTGCTGGAGGGCGCGGTCGCGAACTACACCTTCACGGCGACGCTGTCGAACGCCTCGGAGGGCATCACCACGGTGCATACCGACCAGGGCGACATCACGATCGCGAACGGCCAGACCACCGGGACGCTGGTGATCGCCTCGGGCAATGGCGAGGACGTCTACAACGATGCCAGCCAGCTGACCGCCAACATCACCGGGACCGAGGGCGGCAACTTCGAGAATCTGGTGGTCGGCACCGCGACGGCGACGGCCCATGTCAATGACACCGTCACCGATGCGGCAGTCAACCTCTCCACGTCGAACGTGACCGACCATGATCCAACCATCACGTTCACGGCGACGCTGTCGAACGCCTCGCAAGGCGTCACCACGGTGCATACCGATCAGGGCGACATCACCATCGCCAACGGCCAGACCACGGGCACACTGGTCGTTAGCACCCCCAACTCGTCGAGTTTGACCGCGACGATCACGGGGACCGAAGGCGGAAACTTCGAGCATCTGGTGGTCGGAACCGGGACAGCCACTGCGCAAATTATCGACACGACACCGCCGACCGTTGCGGTCGACATCGTCGCCACGTCGCTGAGCGACGGCACGCCGAGCTCGAACGTGATCTTCGCCTTCAGCGAGGCGCCGGGTGCCAGCTTCACGGCCGCCGACATTACGACGACCAATGGCACGATCAGCGGCCTGACTCAGGACGATACCACGCATTACCATGCCACCTTCACGGCAACCGATGGCGTCTCTGCCGCCGGATCGGTGTCGGTGACGGCGGGCAGCTACACCGACGCCGCCGGCAATCTCGGTGGTGCCGGGTCTGACACGGTCGCCATCGATCGGCTCAACCCGACCGTTGCAGTCGACATCGTCGCCACGTCGCTGAGCGACGGCACGCCGAGCTCGAACGTGACCTTCACCTTCAGCGAGGCGCCGGGCGCCAGCTTCACGGCCGCCGACATTGCGACGACCAACGGCACGATCAGCGGCCTGACTCAGGACGATACCACGCATTACCATGCCACCTTCACGGCAACCGATGGCGTCTCTGCCGCCGGATCGGTGTCGGTGACGGCGGGCAGCTACACCGACGCCGCCGGCAATCTCGGTGGTGCCGGGTCTGACACGGTCGCCATCGATCGGCTCAACCCGACCGTTGCAGTCGACATCGTCGCCACGTCCTTGAGCGATGGCACGCCGAGCTCGAACGTGACTTTCACCTTCAGCGAGGCGCCGGGTGCCAGCTTCACGGCCGCCGACATTGCGACGACCAATGGCACGATCAGCGGCCTGACCCAGGACGATACCACGCATTACCATGCGACCTTCACCGCAACCGACGGCGTCTCTGCTCCGGGATCGGTGTCGGTGACGGCGGGCAGCTACACCGACGCGGCCGGCAATCTCGGCGGCGCCGGGTCTGACACTGTGTCCATCGATCGGCTCAACCCGACCGTTACGGTCGACATCGTCGCCACGTCGTTGAGCGATGGCACGCCGAGCTCGAACGTGACCTTCACCTTCAGCGAGGCGCCGGGTGCCAGCTTCACGGCCGCCGACATTACGACGACCAATGGCACGATCAGCGGCCTGATCCAGGACGATACCACGCACTACCATGCCACCTTCACGGCAACCGATGGCGTTGCCGCAACTGGATCGGTGTCGGTGACTGCGGGCAGCTACACCGACGCCGCCGGCAATCTCGGCGGCGCGGGATCTGACACCGTCTCCATCGACCGCCAGGAACCGACTTTCACGAGTTGGTCCTACGTAACGTCGGGCGGTTCGAACAAGCGCATCGTCGTAACCGGGATCGACGATCCAAATGCCACTTTCAGGATTTTCGACAACACGCAAAATCGAGACTTGACGTGGCAGTCGATCACCAAGAATGGCACGACTTGGACCTTCAACAGTATCGACAATGGAGCGACCATTCAAAACGACTCCATAACGGTGACGATAACCGATGCTGTGGGAAATTCGTCCTCCCAGACTCATAAGGCACCGGCGGGCGTCGCGGGAGAACCCATCAACCTAGGTTTGGCCGATCCCACCGGAAACCACGGCGAGGTGTCCCTCACCATAGCGGGGGCTCCATCCGATTGGACCATCAGCGGAGGAACACACAATTCAGACGGTTCGTGGACGGTGGTGACCAATGACGTCGGTTCGCTGACCGTAACAACGCCGTCGTCCTACGCCGGCGCGCTGGTGCTCAATGTCACGGAGACCTGGATAAATGCCGACGGCAGCACCGGAAGAGCAACCGTTCTCGACAACGTCGAAGCTTACGCACCGGGCAATCCGATTTTTGCCATCTCCGGCGATGATAATCTCACCGCCTCGGGCGGAAACGATCTGCTCGTGTTCGCGCAGCCGATCGGACACGATGTCGTCTACAGTTTCGATCTGATGTACGACAAAATTGACTTGATCGGCTACGCCGAGTTCACGGCGTTCGCCGATATCCAGGCGCATACGGCGAATAACGCGGCGGGAAATGCCGTGATCACGCTGGGTGATGGTCAAACAATCACATTGGACGGCATCGATGCCGGCTCGCTCTCGGCCGACGACTTCGTATTCGATCAGACACCGGTGGTCGAGAACTCTGTCACGATGACCATCAGCGATGGCGCAATCCTGCCGTTGTCCGGCATCATCCACAATACAGGAACAATTTCGCTGGGTTCGACCGGCAGTGAGACCGACCTGCGGCTCATCGAGCACGGCATATCGCTTGAAGGCGGCGGTCAAATGCTGTTGTCCGACAACATCGGAAATGTCGTCAGCGGTGCGGTTTCCGATGTGACGCTGACGAACGTCGACAATACGATTTCCGGCGCCGGTCAGCTCGGCGCGGGCACGATGACGCTGATCAACCAGAGTACGATCGTCGCGACCGGGGCCAATGTGCTGGAGATCGATACCGGAGAGAACGCGGTCATCAATTCCGGTACCCTGGAGGCGACCGGCCCCGGCGGTTTGGTGATCGACAGCGCGGTCACCAACTCCGGTCTGCTCTGGGCCAACGGCGGCAATATCATTGCCAATCACGATGTCAGCGGGGGTGCGGCGCAGATTAGTGGCACCGCAACGCTCGAACTGCGCAACATGGCATCAACCGACGTAAAGTTTGACTTTGATGCCATCGGAACCCTGAAGCTCGATCATTCCGTCAATTTCACGGGGTCCATCGTCGGTCTAAACGCGGACGATCAACTCGACCTGGCCGATATTCTGTCCGGTGCAGGAACGACGGCCAGTTATGCGGCAAATGCGGCAGGCGACGGGGGAATGCTCAGCATAAGCGATGGTACCCACACAGCTCATATCGCTCTCCTGGGACAGTACTCAACGGGCGCTTTCGAAGTCGGAGCAGATGGTGCCGGCGGAACTCTGATCAAGTATCTCGATCCGCACGTGTTGCTGTAAGACATTGCCGGCGAGGCTGCTTGCGCTCTCAATCGTTTTGTTGAACGTTCAGTAAAGTAGCGTACTAAACATACCGGCTGTGGCTGACTTTCCGGCGTCCTGTTATCGGGACGGGCCGAATTGCGTCGGTCGGACCAGATCGGCAAGCGTTGTCCGCCACATCCGCTGCAAATCTCGGACATTTTGTTGCATTGCAAACGTCGGCGCTTGCCCGTGCGAGCGTCGCGAATATTTTCGCCAGGGTCGCGAGAACCGGCTTGACGGCTGAAAAATTTTAGTACTACGTTTAGTAATGCAAAAAACTAAACATCGCGCATCGAGCGCCGATGTGCAGGAGGAGCCCAAGCCAATGCCGGAGCCGTCTCCGGCAACGGTCCGTCTCGTCCTTCACTCGTCGCTCCTCAAACTCGGTTTCAGGGTCTTGGCGTCGCTCCGGCAGAGCGCGCCGAGCGGGTTGGATGCTTCAACGAGAGAGGAAACGGATATGCGAACATTCAATTGGCTGAGAAGCTCGGCGGCCACCACGGTTCTCGGGGCGGCGCTGCTGGGGATATTTGGCGGAGGCGAAGCTGCGGCCCAGGGTAAGCAGCTCACGCTGTGCTGGGCGGCATGGGATCCGGCCAACGCGCTGGTCGAACTCGGGAAGGATTTCACCAAGCAATCCGGCATCGAGATGAAGTACGAGTTTGTCCCCTGGACGAGCTACGCGGATCGCTTCCTCAACGAGCTCAACTCCCACGGCAAGCTCTGCGACCTGATCATCGGCGACAGCCAGTGGATCGGCGGCGCCGCCGAGAACAAGTGGTACGTCAAGCTCAACGACTTCTTCGCCAAGGAGAAGATCTCGATGGACGACTTCGTCCCGGCGACCGTCGTCGGCTACTCGCAGTGGCCGAAGAACACGGCGAACTACTGGGCGCTGCCGGCGATGGCCGACGCCGTGGGTTGGACCTACCGCAAGGACTGGTTCTCGCGGCCCGACATTCAGTCGGCTTTCAAGGCCAAGTACGGTCGTGATCTGGCACCGCCGAAAACCTATGACGAGTTGAAGCAGATCGCGGAGTTCTTCCAGGGCCGCGAGATCGACGGCAAGAAGGTCTATGGCGCCTACATCTTCACCGAGCGCGGCTCCGAAGGCATCACGATGGGCGTGACCAACGTGCTCTACAATTACGGCTTCAGCTACGACAATCCGAAGAAGCCGTACCAGATGCAGGGCATCGTCAATTCCGCCGAGGCGGCCAAGGGGCTCGAGTTCTACAAGGAGCTCTACAAGTGCTGCACCGCGCCGGGCATGACCAACGCCTACATGCAGGAAGGCCTCGATGCCTTCAAGTCAGGCCAGGTGGCGATGCAAATGAACTGGTTCGCCTTCTTCCCCGGCCTCTACAAGGATCCGAATGTCGGCGGCGACAAGATCGGTTTCTTCGTCAATCCGGCCGGCCCGAAGGGGCACTTCACCCAACTCGGCGGACAGGGCATCTCGGTGGTTGCGACCTCCGACCGCAAGGACGACGCGCTCGCCTATATCAAGTGGTTCGCGCAGCCCGCCGTACAGCAGAAATGGTGGCAGATCGGCGGCTACTCGGCGCTCAAGGCGGTGGTCGACGCGCCGGACTTCCCGAAGAGCGCAGCGTTCGCGCCGCAATTCCTGGAGTCGATGGGCATCGTCAAGGACTTCTGGGCCGAGCCGTCCTACGCCCAGCTGCTGCTTGATATGCAGAAGCGGGTGCATGACTACGTCGTCGCCGACAAGGGCACGGCGCAGCAGGCGCTCGATCTCCTGGTCAAGGACTGGACCAAGGTGTTCAAGGAACAGGGCAAGGAAGTCGCCTCCTCGCAATAGCCCGAACTCCGCGTCCCAACTGAACTGGCTTCCCCGAGGTCAGCCTCGGGGAAGCCGAACCAGCCCAGCCGATGGACAAGATGACGACGATCCTGCAACCCGATCATGCTACGATCCCGGGCGTGAGCGAGCCCGCCAAATCCCGCGCCGCGCGCCGCGTCCATGGTCTGTCCGACCGGACCATCGCGTGGCTGTTCGTCGCGCCGACGATTGCGCTGCTGCTCGCGATCAACATCTTTCCGCTGGTCTGGATGATCCGGCTGTCCTTCACCAGCCTCAACCTCAGCATGTCCTATCTGCCGCTGCGGTTTGTCGGGCTCGACAATTTCAGCGACATACTCAACGACGAGGACGTCTGGTTCCGGCTCCAGACCACCGCGCAATTCGTGATCTGCTCGGTCGCCTTGCAGGTCGTGGTCGGCTTTGGGCTGGCGCTTCTGATCAACCGTCAATTCCGCGGCCACAGTTTCTGGACCACGATCATCCTGCTGCCGATGATGCTGTCGCCGGCGGTTGTCGGCAATTTCTGGACGCTGCTGCTGCAGCCGCAGATCGGCCCGTTCAACTATCTGATCAGCTTGTTCACCGGTGTGCCGCCGAGCTCTTTCAGCATGACAGGGCAGGTCGCGCTCGCGCCATGGACCATCGTGCTCGTCGACACCTGGATGTGGGCGCCGTACGTGATGCTGATCTGTCTCGCCGGGCTGCGCTCGATCCCGGATTATATCTACGAGGCGGCTGAAGTCGATCGTGCCTCGGCCTGGCGGCAGTTCTGGTCGATCACGCTGCCGATGACGGTGCCGTTCCTGATGCTGGCGGTACTGTTTCGCGCGATCGAGAACTTCAAGATGTTCGACATGGTCAACCTGCTGACCTCGGGAGGGCCGGGGTCGACCACCGAGCTCGTATCGATCACACTCAAGCGCGCGGCATTCGAGAAGTGGCGCACCGGCTATTCCTCCGCGCTCGCCATCATCCTGTTCGTGACCGTGTTCGGTGCCGCCAACATCTATGTCAAAGCGCTCAACAAGGTGAAGCAACGATGACCGCTGCCGTCGCCAAATCCGTCCTGGCCAGATCCAGCGCGCACTCGATCGTCGAGGCCTCGCCGCGCACCAAGGCATTTGCTGGTGCTCTCGTCATCCTCTATGCGTTGATCACGATCCTGCCGCTAGTCTGGATCGTTGCCACCGCCTTCAAGTCGCAAAGCGATGCCATCGCCTATCCGCCCAAGGTGATCTTCGAGCCGACGCTCGAAGGTTATGTCAACCTGTTCACGGTGCGCACCCGCCAGACACCTGATTTCATCGCCAAGTTGCCGCCGCCGGAAACCTGGTATGACAAGCTCGTCCGCAAGCATGACATGGTCATTGCCGGACCGTCCAAAGTCGTCCCCCGCTTCGTCAACTCGCTGATCATCGGGTTCGGTTCGACCTTCCTCGCCGTCTTCCTCGGTACGCTCGCGGCCTACGCCTTCTCGCGCTTCCGCATTCCGCTGGCCGACGATCTCCTGTTCTTCATTCTCTCGACGCGGATGATGCCGCCGGTCGCGGTCGCGATCCCGATCTATCTGATGTACCGGCAGCTCAACCTGACCGACACCAGGCTCGGAATGATCCTGCTCTATACCGCCGTGAACGTCTCGCTCGCGGTCTGGCTGCTCAAGGGGTTCATCGACGAGATCCCGCGCGAGTACGAGGAGGCGGCCCTCGTCGACGGCTACACGCGACTGCAGGCGCTGCGCAAGGTGGTGCTGCCGCAGGCCGTCACCGGAATTGCGGCCACCGCGATCTTCTGCCTGATCTTCTCCTGGAACGAATACGCCTTCGCGGTTCTGCTGACCAGCGGCGAGGCGCAGACCATGCCGCCCTTCATCCCTTTCATCATCGGTGAGGGCGGGCAGGACTGGCCGGCGGTTGCCGCCGCGACCACGCTGTTCGTCGTCCCGATCGTCATGTTCACCGTGCTGCTCCGCAAGCATCTGCTGCGCGGCATCACCTTTGGAGCGGTGCGCAAATGAGCGGTTCTGTTGTTGCCAAGGGGACCAAGGGGACCAAAGGGACATTGCATCGCTTGTTCAGCCGCGGGCGTTGGGAGGCCGTTGCGATGATCCTGATCGGAGGCGGCATCTTCATGCTGGTGCAGCCTTTCTCGATCGATCTGTACAGCTATTCATTCGTGACGATTCTCGCCGGCACGGTCGGCTTCGTCGTCGTCAGCCACTTTCCGGAATAGGGCCATGGCTCAGATCCGCATCGAAAATCTTCGCAAGTCGTTCGATCAGTTCACCGCGGTGGAAGGGTCGAGCTTCACCATCGACGACGGCACCTTCTTCGCGTTGCTCGGCCCCTCCGGCTGCGGCAAGACCACCACCTTGCGCATGATTGCCGGCCTCGAGCTGCCGACCGAAGGCCGGATCCTGCTCGATGGCGAGGATGTCACGTTCCACCGCGCCGCCGCCCGCGATATTGCGTTCGTGTTCCAGCTGTTCGCGCTCTATCCGCACATGAATGTCGGGGAGAATATCGGCTTCCCGCTGAAGTGCCAGGGCATGGCGCGGCACGAGATTCGTGAGCGGGTGCAGGAGACCGCGCGGATGCTGCGGATCGAGCATCTGCTGTCGAGCAAGACATCAAAGCTCTCGGGCGGCGACCGCCAGCGCGTCGCGCTCGGGCGCGCCATGGTGCGGCGCCCGAAGGCCTTCCTGATGGACGAGCCGCTGGGCGCGCTCGACGCCGAGTTTCGTCATCTGATGTGCGGCGAGCTGCGCGATTTGCACGATCGCATCAAGGCGACCACGGTCTATGTCACCCACGACCAGCTCGAGGCGATGTCGATGGCCGACCAGATCGCGATCATGAACAAGGGGCGCGTGGAACAGATCGGTACGCCGCAGGAGGTTTACGACCGGCCCGCCAGCATGTTCGTCGCGGACTTCATCGGCTCGCCGCCGATGAACTTCCTGCGCTTCGAGAGCGGCCTGCGGTCTGGTGACCGGGCGATCAATTTCCACGACGCCAGGCTTGCGGTGCCCGAGATCCGCGAGGACCGCGCCAGCGCTGCGCTGGCGCTCGGAGTTCGTCCGGAGCATATTCGATTCACCGACGCCGGATCCGTTCGTGGCGAGGTGTTCGGCGCGGAATATCTCGGTACGACGCAGATCGTCACCATCGACACGGCGTATGGGCGGCTCGCGGCGCGGCTGCCGTCGAGCGCCTCGGTGCGAATCGGAGAGACGGTCGGCCTCGAATTCAACTCTGTTCGGCTCTCACTGTTCGATGCCGGCAGCGGCCTTGCAATCAGGACCGCCGGCGAGGAGGGCGTGCGCCATGGTTGACGTCAGCTTGCGCAATATCAGCAAGCGCTTCGGCGCGGTGGAGGCGGTGCGCGACCTTTCGCTGACGGTGAGCGACGGCGAATTCCTCGTCCTGCTCGGGCCGAGCGGTGCCGGCAAGACCACGACGCTGCGACTGATCACCGGGCTCGAGAGCCCCGACGCGGGTTCGGTCATGATCGGGGGGCGCGACGTGACGCATGAGCCGCCGGGTGCACGGGACATCGCATTCGTGTTCCAGCAATATTCGCTGTATCCGCATTTGTCGGTCTATGACAACCTCGCGTTCCCGCTGCGCTCTCCGGCGCGGCGCGTGCCGGAGCCGCTGATCCGCAAGCGTGTCGAGCAGACCGCGGAGCTCCTGCACATCGCCAGCAAGCTGAATAATCGCGCCACCCGCCTGTCGGGAGGTGAGATGCAGCGGGTCGCGATCGGCCGCGCACTGGTGCGCGATCCCTCGATCTATCTGATGGACGAGCCGCTGTCGTCGCTGGATGCAAAGCTTCGCGCCGAGCTTCGCCTCGAGCTGAAGCGGATCCAGCTCGAGCTCGGCGCGACCATCTTGTATGTGACCCACGATCAGGTCGAAGCCATGACGATGGCATCGAGGATCGGCGTGATCAGGGACGGCCGGCTGCTTCAGCTCGGCACGCCGAGGGAGATCTACGAAAATCCAGCCAGCAGCTATGTCGCGTCGCGGCTCGGGACGCCCCAGATCAATTTCCTGCCCGCACGGCTGCTGTCCGATGTGGCGATACCGCCGGAAACCGAGACGGTCGGCATCCGCACCGAGCACCTCCAGATCGCCGCGCGCAACGGCGGGCAGATGATCGGCCGGGTGCATCGCGTCGAGCACCTCGGCGAGCAGAATCACGTTCACCTCGACTATAAGGGCGAAACACTGGTGACGCTGGCGGATCCGCATCAGCCGTTGCGGGCCGGCCAGGAGGTTGAATTGCAACTGGTGCGGCCGCTGTGTTTCGACCGTGCGGGGCAACGTATCGGCGCGATGGTTCAATAGAGGAGCGAGAGGTTCAGATAGATGTCTGTGCAACCCGAGACATTCAAGTCGCTGCTCAAGGCGGCCGCCGAGCAGGTCATCGCGAGCGCGCCGGAGCTCACGAGTCTGGACCAGGCGATCGGCGACGGCGACCACGGGACCAACATGAAACGCGGCTTCGAAGCCGTGCTCGGCAAGCTCGATGCCATCTCGGCGCAGCCGCTCAACGAGGCATTCAAGACGATCGGCAAGACCCTGGTCATGACGGTTGGCGGCGCCTCCGGCCCGCTCTATGGCAGCTTCTTTCTCGCCGCGGGCGAGGCGTTGTCGCAAGACAAGCATCTGCCTGATGATCTCGCCGACGTGTTCGGCAGCGGAGTGGACGCGGTGAGCGCGCGCGGCCGCTCGCAGGCCGGCGAGAAGACGATGCTCGACGTGCTCGTTCCGGTGCTGGAGACGCTGAAAGCGGGCGCCGGCCAACCCGATCTGATCGCACGGGTGCGCGCCACCGCGGCTGAAGCGGTCGAGCGCACGGTGCCGATGCAAGCCACCAAGGGCCGGGCGTCGTTCCTCGGCGCGCGCAGCGTCGGCCATGTCGATCCCGGGGCGCGATCGAGCTGCGTTCTGCTGCACGCTGTGTGCGCTGGCCTGGAGGCGCGGCAATGACCGATACCGTAGGGATCGTGATCGTCTCGCATTCCCGGGACATCGCCAAGGGAACCGCAGACATGGTCCGGCAAATGGTCGGCAGCGAGGTCAAGGTCGCCTTCTGTGGCGGCAATCCCGACGGTGGTCTCGGCACCAGCGTGCCGCTGATCATCGACGCCATCAACGACGCCTGGTCGTCGAAAGGCGTTGCTGTGCTTGTCGACCTCGGCGGCGCCGAGACGAACAGCGAAATGGCGGTCGAGATGTTGGAGCCGGCGCGGCGTGACCTCGTTGTCGTCTGCAACGCGCCGATCGTTGAGGGCGCCGTCATGGCGGCGACCGAAGCTGCGGGCGGCAGCTCGTTGGCCGAGGTCAGGGCCGTGGCCGAGGAACTCTCTGCCGACTGAGGCGGCGGCGAAGCGATGATGGATGACGAGCATGCTTGATAAAGCGGACGAACAGATCTTCACCGGCAATGTGCGGTTGGTGCACGCGGTTGGCATGCACGCGCGCCCCGCGGTCAAGCTGACCAAGCTCGCCAAGAAATTCCAGGCTCAGATCTCGGTGCGGGTCGCGGGCGCGCCTGAATGGATCAATGCCAAGAGCGTGGCCAAGATCATGGCCATGCGCGCGGCACACGGCAGCACGATCGAGATCAAGGCCTCCGGCAGCGATGCCGAGGCTGCGGTCACAGCGTTGGTCGATCTGATCGCAAGCGATTTCCCGGATGGAGCATCATAGCATGCAGGGCGGCGCTGCAGGGCTGGCCTACCGCGGCAGGACCGCCTCGATCGGCTTTGCCCATGGCCCGTTCGTCCGTGTCGACGCGGGCGCGGCCGGTGAGCGTGTGGCCGGCACACTGGTCGAGGAGGCGCTGGCCTTGCGCAATGCGATCGACGTCGCGAGTGGCCAGATCGCGGATCTTGCCGCCAGCGCCGGCGGCGAAGCTGCGCAGATTCTCGAATTCCAGGTTGCGCTGCTGGAGGATGAGGATTTGATCGAGGCGATCTTCGCGTCGATCGGCGAGGGACGTCCAGCCGATATCGCATGGCGTTCGACGCTCGACGCGCACATCGCCGACTACAATTCCGCACCGGACGACTATCTGAAAGCGCGTTCCTCCGATCTTGCGGATTTGCGCGACCGCGTGGTCCACATTCTGCGTGGCGACCAGGGGCAGCCGCTGAAGGTCCCGAGCGGGGGTGTGGTCTGCGCCGACGATCTGCCGCCATCGCGATTCCTCGAGATTGACTGGTCCGGCGGCGGTGGCCTGGCTCTGTTGCGCGGAAGCCCGACCAGCCATGTCGCGATGCTGGCGCGCGCGCGCGGCATCCCGATGGTGGTGCAGCTCGGTTCCATTCCGGACATCGGCGCCACGGCGCTGCTCGACGGCGAAGGCGCGACGCTGGAGCTCGATCCCAATGCCGAACAGGTCCGCACTTTCGAGAAGCGGCGCGACAGCCATCTCAAGAGCAGGGCATCCGCGCGCGCGATCCTGCGGCGGCCGACAGCCTCCTGGCGCGGCGAGCGGATCAAGCTCTTCATCAATATCCAGCGCGTCGAGGATCTCGAGCATGCCGACGCGCAATATGCCGACGGCATTGGCCTGATGCGGACTGAATTCCTGCTCGCCGGCCGGAGCGTGCCAGACGAGGAGACCCAATTCCAGGCCTATGACGCGGTGTTGCGCTGGGCCGGCCAGCGGCCCGTCACCATCCGCACGTTCGATGCGGGCGGTGACAAGCCGGTGCCGGGCTTCACGATGGACGGCGAAGCCAATCCGTTCCTCGGGGTGCGCGGTCTTCGCCTGTGCCTCGCCCGGCCTGAGATTTTTGCCGTCCAGCTCCGCGCGCTGGCACGCGCGGCGGTGCGTGGCAATCTCAAGGTCATGTTCCCGATGGTCACCTCGGCGGATGAGCTCGAGGCGGGACGGAAGCTGTTCGCCGATATCGTGCAGCGCTTGCAGGCGGACGGCATTGCCGCAATGCTTCCCGAGCTGGGAATCATGGTCGAAGTCCCGGCGGCGGCCCTCGCGGTATCTAGCTTCAAGGCCGCCTTCTTCTCGATCGGCTCGAACGATCTCGCGCAATATGTCCTGGCCTGCGATCGTTCCAATGGAGCTCTCGCCCCCTTGATGGACCCGCTGCATCCCGCAGTGCTCGAACTGATCGCGCGGACCGCGGAGCACGGCCGCCGCGCCGGCATCAGTGTCAGCCTGTGCGGCGACATGGCCGGTGATCCGCGCTGCCTGCCCGCATTGCTGAATTGCGGACTGCGCGAATTGTCCGTAAACGCCTCGGCGCTGGCGCAGATCAAGCACACCATCGACCGGCTGAGCAGCGGAGGCAGCGTTGGCTGACACTGCGGCCGATGACGCGCCCGAGGCTGGCGCGGTTGCGGTCTACAAGCGCATCTTCAAGGAAGTGCTTGAGAGCCGCCCGTCCGGCATGCGGCTGCGGCTCGCCCATGCCATGGGAAAGAACCGCAGCTTCGTCAGCCAGATCAGCAACCCGGCCTATCCGGTGCCGATCCCGGTGCAGCATCTCAACACGATCTTCGATGTCTGCCACTTCCCGCCCCAGGCCAAGGCAGCCTTCCTTCGCGCCTATGCGCGCGCACATCCGCGCCGCGTCGGCCGGTTGAGCGAAGGCTCGCACGAGCGGACGCTAACGCTGCATCTGCCGGATCTCGGCAGCGCCAAGCGCAATGCCGAGCTCGACACGCTGCTCCAGGAGTTCACACGGCGACTGATTGGCATCATGCGGGAAAAATAGGCGAGAAACGCCGAACGGACGAGGCGGGAGGACACCATGAAGAAGTTCATCAATGCGGTCGACAACGTGCTCGGCGAAAGCCTCGACGGTTTCGCGGCCGCGCACGCCGATCTGGTCGTGCTGGGCGCCGAGCGCAAATTCGTTCGCCGCCGCGAGCTGAACGGCAAGAAGGTCGCGCTGGTGTCGGGCGGCGGCAGCGGGCACGAGCCGCTGCATGCGGGCTTCGTCGGCTACGGCATGCTGGATGCCGCCTGTCCCGGCCAGGTGTTCACTTCGCCGACGCCGGACCAGATCGTAGAGGCCGCACAGGCGGTCGCGGGCGATGCCGGCGTCCTGTTCATCGTCAAGAATTACGCCGGCGACCGCATGAATTTCGAGATGGCGGCCGAGATCGCCGAAGGCCGCACCGCCACCATCGTGACTGATGACGATGTCGCGGTCGAGAAGTCGACCTACAGCATCGGACGGCGCGGCGTCGCCGGCACGTTGATTGTCGAGAAGATCGTCGGCGCCGCCGCTGAGAGAGGCGCCGATCTCATCTCCTGCGTGGCGCTCGGCGAGCGCATCAACGCACAGACGCGCTCGATGGGCGTTGCGCTGACCAGCTGCACCGTTCCAGCTGCGGGCACGCCGACCTTTGCACTTGGTGAAGACGAGATGGAGATGGGGGTCGGCATTCACGGCGAGCCGGGCCGCCGCCGCGTCAAGCTTGCGCAGGCCGACGCGATCGCAGCCGAGATGATCACCGCGATCGCCGATGATCTTGGCGCGCGCGCCGGTACCGAGGCGCTGCTTCTCGTCAACGGCTTCGGCGGCACGCCGACGATCGAGCTCTATCTGATGTACAACGCGGCGCGCCGGATGCTCGAGGAGCGGGGCCTGCGCATCGCCCGTTCTCTGGTCGGCAGCTACGTCACGTCGCTGGACATGGCGGGCTGCTCGCTCACCGTGAGCCTGCTCGACAGCGAGTCCACAGCGCTCTGGGATCATCCCGTGCGCACGGCCGCATTGAAATGGTGACCACCGCGGCGAGCGGCCGCTGATTTTCAGATTGCGCCCTGACCGACGATGGGGCCGGGGTCTCAGGCATGCACCGGAAGTCGGCCGGTTCATCCTCCCTGAAACTTGCCGTGTCCTTCGGGCACGGCATCCTTTTGTGTGGAGTAGACGAGATCTCCGACGATCGATGATCGTGAGTGCCAAGTGATTCCTCAACGCGTGGTGAGAGCGCTCGTTCTCCACTCACGCTTTGGCAGCAACGTACCCGTAATAATTCATGAGGAAGTCCCCAATTGAGAGAGGCTTCTGGGCGCCACCTTTGCCCGGATGCGGGATCGCGTAATCTCCCTTGCCCCATGTGAAAATCGTTGTCGTCACGTTTCCGTTCGAAACTTGTATCCTGTCACGCAAGACGACCCAGTGCCGCGTCAACACGGAGCCTTCATTCGACTGGTCGTCGTATTCGATCATGTTGGCGCTTATGAACAGGCATACGCGATATCCACCGGCAAGCAGGGCGTTGGCTTCGTTGACGCTGTCGAGGCCTTTGCTTAATTTCAGATTGGTCTCCTCGCGCACGTCCTGGTATCCGGCCTTGCGGAACCATTGCTCCATTTCGCTCGGCAAGGTGATCCCCGCGGCATCGCTTATTCTGCCGGTGTCGTCAAAATCGAGGAACCAATTTTCGGAATCGCGAATGGAGGCGCATGTCAACCAATCGACGTGATCCAGCGAGTAGGGCGGTGTGTAGTTCTTCACGTCCTTTCCCGGCTTGATCAGCAGGCGGCCGAGGTTCGCCTGCCCCTTCTGATACAGGTCGATGGCGAACCGCGCATATTGTCCCGGCTTGTCGGATGCGTAGCTGAACATCAGCGCGGAGGGGCCGCACATGCTCGCCTGATCCTGATCTATGAGGCTCGGCTTCGCAATTCGCCTGAGAATGCCTATCCCGACGCGGTGCGGGTCGAGCTTCGGAAAGAATGTGGTCCTCGTGTTCTTGAGGAAATCGCAGACCATCTCCGCGGCGAGCTTCTTTTGATCCGAGCTGAGGTCGTACGGACCAACCCCGAGCCACTTCTTTTTTTCGTCGCCGACGAAGAGCGTGATGAGCTTCTTCGAAGTCGGAGAAAGCGTTCTGGAGGTGTTTGCAATGGTGGTCAGGTCGTCCAGCTCGAATGCGGTGACCATGCCGTCCGCGACGGTCGCCCTGATAATGTCGACCACTTCCGCGTAATCCAGCCTGGAATCGTCGAGCAAACCCTTGCGAAGTGCGGCATCGACGGATGGCGTCGCGATCCCATCCCATTGACCCTTGGGAGGAGGAGGCTTGGCGGCTGCCTTTGTCGCGAGGTCAACGAGCCGAGTGTATGTTGGCCCGCCAGGCCGAATATAGCCGTCCGGCGTGCCCGGGAAGTTCTTTTGCTGGAAATACAGGATCGAGTTGTAGAGGCTGTCGCCGGCGTGACCCGTCACGATCATTTGCGGTTTGAGGGTGGTCTCGGCGCCTCCGTCGGAAATGGCGATCTTGTTGAGCAGCGAGATGACCAGCTCCTGGTCTTGCTTCCAGTTCTGGCAGCTGCGACCCGTCGCGGCAAACCGACCGACTTTGTCTTTCAATTGCGGCATGACCAATCACCAGCAATATGTTCGTTTTCAGTGGCGTATTGCGGGTTCAACTATCGCGTTGGTGGTCGGCTGAAGCGTCCAGGCAAGCTTGTCGATGAATTCGTACTCAAACAGCGCCTGCGGGTCGGTTCCGAAATAATATCCATACTGATGCAGTATCTTGGAGCCCTTGGCGACCTTGCATCGACGATGCGCTTCGCCACAGTGAGATCCATCGAGGGCCATGAGGCTGCCGCTGCCTGGATTCCAGAAATGCGATCGTCAGCGCGCGCCCTTCGGCTTGGAGCCAAGCAGATCGTGCGTCCCACTGACGCTTAACGTTCCCGAGCACTCGAATCCCCCGAAAATTCCGCAGGATCCGGTGACGGTCACGCGCAAGTCCTTGCGTTGGTACAGGTCGACCGAAACGCCAAATCGCGAAAAATCATTGGCGCTGTTCGGCAGGATCAGGTCGATGTGATCGATTGCCCAGCGCGGCAGGTGAGGATTGCTCTTCCAGAACAGTTCATTGACGGCGTGGTGCCCGAAATTCGGTCCGACCGTGAGGGCGCCGTCTGCGCCCTCGAACACGAAGCCCGTCTCGTCGATGTGAACATTGACCCGGTCGGGCGCTACCGCGAAATGCAGCGACGTGATGTCTTGCGGCTGCGGGTCCTTGCCGAACTGCGCGCTATAGTCGTCGCTCCATTGTCCTCGGCCGCGTCCAAGCCCGAAGCCGTGCCGGCCCGGTAGGTCTCGCGTAGAGAGCGGCCGGTCGGATAGCTTCGGGCGCCAGATCTCCCGAAAGCCCTTGCCGATGGTGGCTGCCATCGACAGGTCGAGGGCCCAATGCGACGGCTTCTCCGGGCTTTTGCCTTCGGCGAAGGCGTCAAATCCGTCCGAGGTCTTGGCAATACGCAGCGTCTTGATCAGGTCTTCCCAGTCCTTGGGCAGGAACGTGACGCCGTCGAGCGTGCTCGTCGCAGCCGCCACGCCATACTTCTCCAATTGGCGTCGGATATAGGCCTTCTCGTCATAGAGGCGGACATTGGGATTCGGCCCCGCGAAATATTTCGACAGATCGATCTGCGGCCGGAGCATGGTCAGCCGCGCCGCGATCTTGCGGTAAGTGTCGGTCGTGGTCGGGTCGGTGGTCGTCACGGGGCTGCCCTCCGAGTCAAAGCCAGTCTCTGATTTGTCTGGTCCGGGCGAGGCCGGGTTCAACTGAACCTCCCAACCGGAAACGCCGACCACCATTCGTGGAGCAGTGTCAACAGCAAGGACGATCCGATGTCACTTCGGAGCAGGGTGCTAGACGTACTCAATGGCCCGGCGGTCGCACGCATTCGCTTCCGGTTTCCGATCCGTGGCAGCCACGTGACGATTGCACCGCAAACGTTCCATCACGTCGCTCGCGCGATCCGGTTGGGGCAGGTCAGCGTCAGAGTTCCGACGGACCTCGCGGCAAATGTTGCGGCACAATATAACGACGTCGCGCGAACCCGAGCGGACGGTACGGTCGTTGCGGCGAATACGCTGGAGGTCGTGTCGGCGACGGGGCGAATGGACGAGGCCTATATCGTCCACGAGGCCTTGCATGCGGCTTACGATCTGCTGCGGACCGGCCTTGACGGCAATGCGGAGGAGGCGTCCGCCTATGTCTGCACGGCGCTCTACTGCCGCATGACAGGCCTGCCGCGACCCCGCTGGGCGAACGGCCCGATCTACGCCAATGCCGCGGAGGTCGCCCGAACGCTGCTGGCGCAATACCAAAAGGGTGATCCCGGCATTCCCTGGGTCGGCGAGCATGAATGGCGGATGCTGCGCGCCGGTGTCGGCCTTAGTGCGGTCTATGCCAGCGGACCTGGTGGCATTCTCACCGGATGGCTGCTCGGCCAACAATACACGCACGACGGCTGATGGGACGCGGGGCGTCCGCTCCCACAAACTGGCTGCTGGCCCGGCTCCCTGCTGCCACTTCCATACTGAGGTCGACGCCGTCGAAAGCCTCAGGCAACCAGCAAACCCAGCTTGCCGACCGTCGCCAGCGAACGGTCAACGCTTTGTCGGGTTGACAGCAGCAACGGATCGGCCGGCTGGCCGGCATCATCCATTTGCTTGACCTGGACGGTCGGTCCGAAGATTTTGGTCATTTCGGCCGTGATTTGCTCGATCGTCCGGGAGCCGTCGAGCAACTGCAGAAAATGGCGCGTCCTGTCGTCCTCCAACTGTACGGTTTGGTGGAGCAGATTGGTGACCAGCGGACCGGTCTGCGCTTGTCTGCGGGCGAGCAGGCTGGCCTGCGGGCAGTCCGTGATTTCCTTCACGAGAAAGGGCCGTGATTTCAGAAAGGAGACCTCGCCGCTGCAGGCCAGGATATAGAGCGCTTCCGTCAATATCCGCTGGTCATCGACTGTTTGCCGGCCTTCCAGCAGCGTCCGCGCGCCATCGAGCAGTTCGGTGAAGGAGAGCGCGCGCGGCCAGGCCCGGCCGAGACAAAGATGTGCGGCCTTCAGGAGCGGATCGGTCACCGTGATCCGGCTGCCGTCCTGATTTTCAAACTCCATCTCGGAATCGTCGGTCAGGCAGGCGTCGGGCCGACATGGGCTGGCGGTGCTCAGCAGATAGAAGGCGGTGATGAAGTCGAGATCGACCTGGCGGTCAAGGGAGATACCCTCGTGGCAGAGCAACGTACGCCGAAACCCGTTGCCGTCGATAAAGTCCTGATATTGATCGCGCGCCATGAACTCGCTTTCGGGAAAGCGCTGCAGCGTGGCGCGGACCTCTTCGGTGTAGCCGGCAAGATAGCGCCGTGAGAAATCGGCGTCGCTCATATATTGCAGGCCATGCCGACCGGCATCTTCGACGACTTCGTGCAAAAGGAAGGCCGTCGCGCCCTGATCGAGGTCGTCGTGAAAAAGCAACTCGTCCGGAGCGTTGAGCACGCGGCTGCACTGATCGCGCATGACTGTACCGTGCACCGAGTTGGACTTCGATCCTTCGCTGAGAAATTTCACGATGGCGCGAGCTTGTCCGACTTTTTCCTTCATCCCGGTGATGCGCCGGGTGTGGTAGCGCATCATGTCGCGGACCATGTCGCGAAGATGCGAGAACGGATGAGCGTTATAGCTGACGTAGCAGAGCCCCTGTGGCGCCAAATTCTGCTTGAAGATGGACATCATCTTCTCGCGCACGTTCGGTGGTACCCATGAATACACGCCATGGGCGATGATGTAGTCGAACTGTCCGAAGGCAGCGTCGACGTCCATGATGTCGCAATGCAAAAGCCTGATGTTGCTCAAGCCCAATGCGGCGATGTTTCGCTGCCCGCGTTCGATCGTCACGCCACTCAGGTCGATACCGATGAACTCGCTGTCTGGATATTGAAAAGCCATCGGCAACAGATTGCCGCCAACGCCGCAGCCGAGTTCCAGGACCCGGCAGCGCTCGACCGGAGCCGGCTGCATGCCATAGACCGCAGCGATCGTCGCCAGATGGTTCGGGTGAGTGAGCCCGTAGACATGCCCGGGATAATATACTTCATCGTATGCTGTGGTACCGGCGGTCGGCTGGCGGTGCTCGGTCTGGATGTTCATCGCAGTCAGTTCCACGAATATGCAAACTTGTCGTTCACGATCGAGACGCGCGTCTGCTTGACCTCTTCCTTGGCGAGTGACTTGCTCAAGAATTCGCGCGACAGTTCGGGCAGCAGCGTGTTGGTGATGATGTTATCGATCATCCGCCCGCCGGAGTCCGGATCGTTGCAACGGGATACGATGTGCTCGACGACTGCATCGTCGTAGCCGAAGGCAGCCTTGTGGTTATCGCGGAGGCGCTGTCCGATCCGGTCGAGCTGCAATCTGACGATGCCGGCAAGCATCTCGTCCGAAAGCGGAAAGTAGGGGATCGAGACAATGCGCCCAAGCAACGCGGCGGGGAACACCTTCAGTAATTCCGGCCGTAGCAGCCTGGCGAGTTCTTCCGGCTCGTTGCGATACTTGGGATCGCGCGCCAGGCTCATGATGAGATCGGTGCCGACGTTTGTGGTCAGAATGATCAGCGTGTTCTTGAAGTCGATTCGCCGACCGTTGCCGTCTTCCATGACTCCCTTGTCGAACACCTGAAAGAAGATCTCATGGACGTCGGGATGGGCCTTCTCCACCTCGTCGAGCAGGATAACGCTGTAGGGCTTGCGCCGGACCGCTTCGGTCAGCCGACCACCTTCACCGTAGCCGACGTAACCCGGAGGTGCGCCCTTCAAGGTCGAGACCGTGTGCGCCTCCTGGAACTCCGACATGTTGATCGTGATCATGTTCTGCTCGCCGCCATAAAGGGTTTCGGCAAGCGCGAGGGCGGTTTCCGTCTTGCCCACGCCGGACGGTCCAGCCAGCATGAAAACGCCGATCGGCTTGGACGGGTTGTCCAACTTGGCGCGGCTGGTCTCGATTCTCTTGGCAATCATCGTCAGCCCGTGGGACTGGCCGACCACGCGACGATTGAGAATCTCGGGCAGCTTCAGGACGGTCTCGATTTCGTCACGCATCATTCTGCCGGTCGGAATGCCGGTCCAGTCGGACACGACAGAGGCGACCGACTGCTGGTCGACATGGGCATAGATCATCCGCTTTTCCGGATTGATGCCCTCCAATGTCTCGAACTTGCCGCGCAACTCCACGCGTTTGGTGGCTCGATCTTCGTCTCCATTCTCGGACAGGATTTCGCGAATGCTGCGGATGTCCTTGACGAGCTCCTGTTCCTTGGCCCAGTCGGCCTCCAGGCCGGTCAGCTTGTCCTTCAGCGCCGCGATGTCGCCGTCGATCGCGGTGATGCGCTCGCTGTTCTCGTCCCCGAGATCGCCGTCGCTGACCAGCGCCGATCGCTCGGCCTCGCGTGCCGCGATGGCGACGCGAGCGTCCTCGATCAGCGCCGGCGTCGCGCTTTGACTGATGGCTACTCGGGCCGAAGCCGTGTCCAGCAGGCTGACCGCCTTGTCCGGCAGCTGTCGAGACGGAATGTAGCGATGCGACAGGTTGACCGCGGTCACGATCGCGGCGTCCGAAATGCGAACGCCGTGGTGCTTCTCCATCGGGCCGAGGAGGCCCCGCAGCATGATGCAGCAGGTCTCGACATCCGGCTCATCGACCTGGATCGGCTGAAAGCGTCGTGTGAGTGCGGGATCTTTTTCGATGTACTGGCGATACTCTGCCCAGGTGGTCGCGGCGATGGTCCGCAGCGTGCCGCGGGCGAGGGGAGGCTTGAGGAGATTGGCCGCGTCGCCGGTGCCGGCCGTGCCACCGGCCCCGATCAGCGTGTGAGCCTCGTCGATGAACAGGATAATCGGGGTAGGCGAGTTCTGAACCTCGTCGATCACCGAGCGCAGGCGCTGCTCGAATTCGCCCTTCATCGAGGCGCCGGCCTGCATCAGGCCGATATCGAGCGCGCAGAGCCTGACGTTGCGCAGCGGCGGCGGCACCTCGCCGGCGGCAATACGCTGGGCAAATCCCTCGACAACGGCGGTCTTGCCGACGCCGGCTTCGCCGGTGAGGATCGGATTGTTTTGCCGCCGGCGCATCAGCACGTCGATCAATTGGCGGATCTCGTCGTCCCGACCGAGGATCGGGTCCATCTGACCCGACCGGGCCTTTGCCGTGAGATCCTGGGAAAACCGGTCGAGCGGTGTTGTCCCTTTCGGATTTGCCTGGTCCGCACCATCGGTGCCGGCACCGGCCAATCCGGAGCCGTCCATCGGACGCATGGTCTCCTCCTCGGAGCCCGCCCAGATGGCGCGGTGCTCCGCAGCCAATGCGTCGACGTTTATCTTGGCGAATTCCTGCGAGATGTTGTTGAGCGCACGACGGATCTCGTTCGATTTCAATCCGGCGACCAGGAGATGGCCGGTGCGGATCTGGGTCTCGCCGAAGAACAGCGTGGCATAGTGCCAGCCACGGTCGAGAATATCGATGACCGAATTGGCGACGCCCGGCATGTCGGTTTCGTTCTTGCGAAAACCGTTGATGACGCCTGCGAGGTCCGACAGCAGCCGCGCGCGGTCGAGCTTGTAGTGATCCACCGACAAGCTGAGGTCGGTCCGCTCCTGTTGCAGGATGTGAAACAGCCAGTGCGCAAGCTCCACGTTACGATTGCTGGCGCTCTTGGCGTGGCGCAGGGCCTGTATGAAGGCGTCGTATCCGGCCCGGTTCAGTTTGCCAGTTACGGCCTCAAGACTGATGTCGGTCACGATGGCGCCTCCTGCTCAATCCCTGGACGATGCCGGGGTCGTCGCGGAAATCGGCTCGAATTCCCATGATGTTAGGACAATCCGAGCGATGCTTAGGTTCAAACCGGCGGCGTACCTGTCGCAGCGCTGCGCCGGGCTCTCAGACGCTCGGCGAGGTGAAAGCGCGCGTCGCGCCGGTACTCCTCGGTCGAGGCCCAGTTCGGCGAAACCCAGCTGGTCCATCCAAGGCGTCCGCTCTGCCCCAGCTTCATCGGGACGACTGCTCCCGCCGGAATGGCGAGTTCCACCTCCCACTCGAGTTCGTCGCCGATGTAGAAGTAGACGGCGTCAGCCAGGGGCTCGGACAGGTTAGGTGCTTCGGTGGGCAGGAACTGCTCGTATTGAGCAAAATCCTTCACGAACACGCGAACCCTGATCTTGTCTTCGATACTGAACACGCGGGAGCCCAGAAGCGCGTCGTGGCCAAGCTTGGCGTGCGTCCCGCCGAGCCGGCTGCAATGGCTTGGGTCGAACGGGAGCCAGGTGCCAACGAACTCGTCGATCTCGGCCCTGACTTCGAACAGCCCTTGCAGGAGCCGCGCCAGTCGCGATGCGGATTTCGCTCTCGGTGAAACCAGTCCGGCGAAGCTCAGCTTCGCCATGTCGGGCACGGTATCGCGATTGGCAAAAATATCGGAGCCGAGGCCGGCGAAGGATCCGACATAGGCAATGAAGCGGTCGTCGGACGGGCGATCGTGCTGGGCGATCGGCCGCGCGTCTGCCCAGGCTCGAAAGAACAATTGCAGGAAGCGCCCGTTCAGCAGGTCGAGAAAACGAGGGAAGGCGTCATCCCGCATCAACTGCCAGCCGACGCTCTCATCGGTGGTGGCCAGCGGCAGCGCGCCCTGCGGTCCGAGCAGGCCGAGGAATTTGACCAGAATTCTGAGCCTGCCGTCACGATCGTCGACCGAGCTCAGATTGGAGGCGGGAAATTCCAGATAGGGGGTTTGACCGAGGTCGACAAACTCCTCGCGACGCGCTGCACTGTCGCCGATCCGCGGCCGATCCGGATTGCATCGCTCGAGCTGGCGGAGCGTCTGAAAGAAATCGAACCGCCAGGGTTCGGCCTTCATCTGGTCGATCAGCGTCACAGCGGCCTCCGGGTGCCCATGCGGGCAGGCCAACGCATGATCTCGCCACGCTCCGGGGTCGAGATGACGGTCTGGGTGAAGGTGTTGAAGCCCGAATAGTCGGCGAAGAAGCGTTCCAGCACCGCCCCGAGCAGGAACACGCCGCTGCCCTCAAATGCCTTCTCGTCGAGCGTGACCGTGATCTCGAGGCCGCGCGCTGCGCCACTGCCGGTACGCTCACGCACCCGCCGCACCACGGGCCTGCTTTCGACGCTGCGCACGCCACGAATCTTTCGTTCCGTAGCGTCGTCGAACTGATCGGCGAACAAGGACAGCATCTCGCGCAACGACCCGGCGTTCTTGCCGCCGCTGCGTTCCACGAGGCCGAGATAGTTCAGACTCAGCATGTTGATCAGGCGCCAACTGACGACGCCGCTATTGGCGATTTCGCTGCGACTGCGCAACTGCGCCACCACCGGCTCGCGTGGCCGGGTGGGACCGGCTATGCACATCAGCTCGAGCGAGGTGTCGTCCAGCAGGCGAAAATCGGCTCCGCCCTGGCCGACCGGCAGATGTTCCGTGAGATGCCGGTTGGAGCACAGCGCCCGGACGCTCAGTTCGGCGGCGGATCCGCCGCCGCTCGGGTCGCCGGGCTCGAGCAGCGAAAGGAACATGTCCGTCCCGGTGTAGTCCGAGGCTGCGCCATAGGTCTTCTCTTCGACGGTGCGGCGCCGCGGCAGCCGGCGAACCGTAAAGTAAAGTCCCTCGACCGATCCGGCTGTCCTGTCGACGGCGGCGGAGTACAACGGACGCACGCGGCGCTTGTCCTTTTCCGCCGGAAAGTGCGCGTAAACCTCCAGCACCTGGTGCGGCTCGTATTCGAGATAGCGACTTCGGTCGGGTACCACGTGGTATTCGTAGGTATTCGACTTGATCGGGATGCGATCGCTGGTCTTCTCGAAAAGGTTGATCGCCGGGGCGGTGTAGAGACTGAAAGTATCCGCCCGGACCGAGGCGGCGAGCCGCGAGTTGTGCTCATTGAATGCGAAGACGATATCGATGGACTTGCTGCGTAACCGCGGCATCACAGCGCGAAGTTGCGTCAGATTGACGCCAAGGAACTTGCGCGGAAACACGAAATATTCCCGCAATAACTCCGAGCCGCGAAAGACCCGGTTGTCGTTAGGAAACAGGGATTCGTCCTCGCTGAAGCCGACTTGCTGTACACAGTCGTTCGGAGCCCGGATGACGACCGGATCGCCGAAATCGTCGAGATAGCGAAAATAGAGCCCGACGCAGTTCGAGGTCAGTTGTTCGTAAAGTGCGATGGCATCCGACTCGGCGCCGGTCAGGTAGATAGGCAGTTCGCTGGTGCGGCAGCCGGCGAACCAGGTGTCCGGCTTGTTGCGAGTCTCCGCGTCCGCCGGCTCCTCGTCGAGCCGCGCTGCGGTACGGTGCGTCAAGGAAAGCCTGAGCCCCGCGATGACTTCTCCGCCGACTGGAATCCCGAGGGCCTGCAACGCGCCCGCGCTCGCAAAATATTCGGCGCCGGTGACATCAAAGGGCCAAAGTACGATATCGCGGCAAAGCCGGAACCGGCAGGCGAGGCTCCGCTCCCTTTCGCGATAGTTCGCGTCGAAATAGGCGCCCCGCGCAATCTTCCTGCCGTCGCGCAATGCCGGATCGGCGTAGGTCGGCTGCACCTTGACCAGCATGGCGGACGGAGTCGGCGCGAGATAGTTCGGAACCAACTGCTCAAGCAGGTTCGCCGTGAATTCCGGAAACTCGTGCTTGAGCTTGAGCTGAACACGGGCGGCGAGAAATGCAGCGCCCTCCAATAGGCCTGAGATCATCGGATCCGAGCGGTCGCGGACCAGGCCGCCGAGGCGCTCGGCGATACCAGGATATTCCTCGGCAAAACCCTCCGCGTGCTCGTACAGCAGCGACAGTTCACGATTGTAGAAGTCGAGGAATTCGCGGTTCATGCTATAATCGGTTGATCTGTATATCGCCGCTGTCGAGGTCGACGTCCGCGACGAACTCCACGGGCACGTTGAGCGGTTCGCACTTCAGGTCGGAATGCACGACAAAGCGCAGCTTGAGCTGCTCGGCGCCCACGGAGGTGTCGCGCTGCACCCGGATGGACTTGCGATCGAGTCGCGGCTCATAGGTCGTGAGCGACATCCGCAGGGCATCGCTGAGCTCCTCGTCGGTGACTTCGTCGATCGAACGGTTTGCGATATCGGGGAAACCATAGTTCAGGATCGAGGTGCGGACGCAGCCGCGACCCGTCAGGTCAAGCGTCGATTCGAGGGCAATGGTATTGAGGAGTGTTTCGACGTCCTGCGAAACCTCGCGCCTTAGCAGCGTCTCCGAGATCGGGAACCGACCCGCGCTGCGCCGTCCCGCTATCACTCGCTCACCGAACTGATCCCGCAGTTCGAGTGGTTTGCGCGCATCGCGCGCGTCATGAGCCGCACGAAAGGCCAGCATCAATGGCGGAGAGAGCCGGTCCTTCCTTGGCGTAACGGTCATTGACGGTCCCCGTACAGCTGGCGCCGATTGCCGCTATGGGCAACCGGCGCCGGGCAGGAAGCTTGCGATCAGGCCCATTCCTTGTTGGCCGCAACGTCCCATCCGAACACCGGAGACGCGCCGGCGCCGCCTTTTTCCGTCTGGGTCTTGTAGGTCATTTTGACCTTCTGGAAGTTCAGGCTGACGTTTTCGGTGAGGCGATCCTCGCCGTGCGATCCGCCCGTCGAGACGCTGGAAACCAGAACGTGCTTCATCTCGATCTTGAGATATTCGAGCGGATGTTCACCGGCCTTGCGTACCGTGAGGATGGCGCTGTCGATGTGCTTTCCATTGGCGCAGACCTTGAAAAGCTCGGGTGTCGCCTTGTCCACGAAGTGGGTGAAGTGGAGGTCTTGAACGGCGACCTTGCCGGCGCCGCCGCCCGATCCGCTGTGGAATGTGCCGCTTTGGCTCTCGCCGAACGACCAGCTCAAAATGTCGATTTCCTCCTTGTGTTTGTCGTCGAGCGACTCGCCCTTGATCGGATCGAGTTTCAGAAAGATGTCGACAGCCATAGCATAGCCCTTTCAAAATTCTCTGATGATAGACGATTGCGATAACGCGGCGTCAGGAGCTCGGGCCTGGCAGGCGCGAAACGAGACTGAGACCGACGTCCATCGCTTCCAATTGAAAGTGTGGACGGAGAAAGAAGCGCGCGTTGTAATATCCCGGGTTCTCCTCGTTTGCTATGACCTCAACCTTCGCAGCGGCCAGCGGCTTGCGCGCTTTCTGAGCTTCTGACGACAAGGCCGGATTGGCATCAACGTATTCGTTGATCCAGGTCTGCAGCCAGACCGTCAGCTCATCCTTTTCCTTCATGGATCCGATCTTGTCGCGAACCATGCACTTCAGATAATGCGCAAAGCGGGATACTGCGAACATGTAGGGCAGACGTGACGACAGGTTGTCGGACGCGGTTGCATCCACGCCCTTGTCGCCGAAATACTTCTTCGGCTTGTAGAGCGACTGGGCGCCGATGAAGGCGGCCTTGTCGGTGTTCTTGCGATGGATCAGCGGGATGAGTCCCGCCTTTGCAAGCTCGTGCTCGCGACGATCGCTGATGGCGATCTCGGTGGGGCATTTCAGGTCGACGCCACCGTCGTCGGTCGGGAATGTATGCGTCGGCAGGTTGATGACCTCGCCGCCGGACTGGACGCCGCGGATGCGTGTGCACCAGCCGAACTCCTTGAAGGCGCGGTTGATGTTGACTGCCATCGCATAGGCAGCGTTGATCCAGCCGTATTTGTCACCAGCGTGCCCGTCCGTCTCCTCCTCGAAGGCGAACTCTTCCACCGGCTCCGATTTGGCGCCGTAGGGGAGGCGTCCCAGCGCGCGCGGCATGCACAGGCCGAGATAGCGCGAGTCGTCCTGATCGCGCAGTCCTTTCCATGCGGCGTATTCCGGGGTGTCGAACACCTTGCCGATGTCGCGAGGGTTGGACAGTTCGGTCCACGAGTCCATTCCCATCAGCGTAGGCTCGGCGCCGCTGAAGAAGGGGGCGTGCGCGGCGCCGGCGATCTTGCTGAGATCGCGGAGCAACTGCACGTCGGTGGGAAGGTGGCTGAAATAATAGTCGCCGATCAGGCAGCCGAACGGCTCGCCGCCGAGCTGGCCAAATTCGTACTCGTAGATCTGCTTGAACAGCGGGCTCTGGTCCCAACGCGCATCGGGATAAAGCCGCAGATTCCGATACAGCTCGTTCTTGGAGACGTTCATCACCCGGATCTTGAGGTTGGCGTCGGTCTCGGAGTTGAAGACGAGGTAGTGGAGGCCGCGCCAGGCACTTTCGATCGCCTGGAATTCGGGCGCGTGCAGGATCTCGTTCATCTGCGCGGTCAGCTTCTGGTCGATCCGCGCGATCATCTCCTCGATGGTGTCGAGCACGTCCGACTTGATGACGCTCGTATCCTTCAACGCTTCTTGAACGAGCGTGGACACCGCGTTCTCGACTTCGGTTGCCGCACGTTCGGTGCGCGGCTTGAAGCTTTGCTTCAGCAGGGCGGCAAACTCGTCAGCCTCGACGGTCCCGACCTTGGTGGTGGTCTCTTTATGGATTGCTTCTTTTGCCATGGTCCCCATTCCTTCCCTTAGCTGTTGGTGTCGGCGTCGGTGGACTGGCTGGTCGCGCGCTCGCGCAGTGCGGCCATCAGTTGAGGATCGGCGAGGAGCTTCTTCAGCTGGTCCTCGGCGCCCACCTTGCCATCCATGTAGCGCAGCAGGTTGGCGAGCTGTTCGCGCGCTTCGAGCAGCTTGGCCGTCGCCGGCACCTGGCGGGCCACCGCCACCGGCGTGAAGTCGGAGATCTTGTTGAAGCGCAGGTTGACGGAGATCTTTTCGTCAGACCCGTCGCTGAGACGATTGGCGACGCGCGCCGTCACGCCGGGCTGGATCGCCGCCATGCGGTTGTCGAAATTGTCCATGTCGAACTCGAGGAACTTGCGCTCCTCGACCTTCGCCTTCTCGACGCCGGGGTTGTTGCCGGAAAGATCGGATAGGACGCCCATGACGAACGGCAGCTCGATCAGCCGCTCGGCGTCGTAGGGATCTTCGTAAGTGATGTGCACGCGCGGTGCGCGGTTTCGGCGAATGAATTTTTGACCGCTGTCGGTTGCCATTGGGTTGCCCTCTTCACAAAAAAATCTCTGCGGAAGCCGACTTGCGCGACGCAGGCAGGGGAAGTGCCTCGGTCTTTCGTCGGCGGAGCTTCCTTCCGTTCAGTTAGTCCCGTCGAACGGAAGGCGGGTTCAATTCGATTTATCGATCGCCTTCAGAGCGCCCTCGGGCAGCACTTCGTTCAGCAGGCTGAGGAAGTCTCGCTGTGCGAGTTCGCGTGCGCGATCGACCAGGAACGGGATCGGGCTGGACGGCTCCGCGGCCCGGAAGAAGGACGCGACCTTGCTCAGCAAGTCCAACGCCTGCGCTCTGTTTTCTGCCGCAAAAACAGCATCTTGAGCCTCGTTTTCCGCCGCGGATGGGAGCGAGCTGGCGAATTCCGCCATGCGTTCGATCGGCAGGTCGAAGACCTTGTCGCGACCGATATTGATGGCGGCGGTCTCCACGTGCGCCGGCATCAGCATCCGCATCACTTCGATAAACGATTTGCCAACCATGTCCTGCGCCTGCCGCACCAGCAACAGCGCCGGGCTCGACGGTTCCTTCCGAGCGAAATAGTCGGCAGCCGCCGCCAGCGCCGCGGATGCCTGTCCCGGTGAGGTCACTGCGCCGGCGATTTCAATCGGAAGCTGCGGGCCGTCTTGATCAGTCGCGTCCTGTGATGGGGCAGTTGCGGCTGGATCGCGTGCGGTGACCAGAGTCGCGAGCCAGCCGGCCATGCCATTCGCGACACCCGCCAGCCTGTCGAGACTGATGGGTTGCCCCGAGTTCAACTTTTCGTGCCAAACCGATTTGATGCCGGCGATCTCGGCAGCGACCGCGGAACAGCGGGCGCTCACCGCCTTGAGGGTGTCGAGATCGGTCTCGCCGACGATGCGCTCGATGGTTCCGAGATCCGGCATGTCGACATCGGCATCGGCGGCGGGAATTTCGCCCTTGGCAATCTGATAGGCACGGTAGTTGAGGCTGCCGTGCCTTCGATTTTCGATCAGGGGGAGGAATTGGAGCGGGTTGATCACCGTCGGAAACACGTCGATCGCCTCGATGGTGACGGCCCGAAAAGCATAGTCGCCGTCTTCGCCCCTTGGGTGAACCGCTTCCCATTGTTCGCGGAGCAGCAGGGTGGTTGCCTTCAGGCAGTCGAGGAAGCCATCGAGATCGCGGTTCAGGATGGAAAACTTGGCGAGCAGCATGGTCAGGCGCAGATCGCGGGTGCGAGCCAACAGGGGCTGCGCAGCGGCGAACTGGCCGGCAATATCGATGGCCTTCGGGTCGAACCGTCCGCGCTCTCCGTTTGCATTGACGACCTCGAAATACGACATCGGCAGCAGCGATTCCGCAGCTGCGAAGAAATTCAGGTACTGGACGTCGCCGGCCGCATCGAGGTCAGGCCCGCAGGGATTGTCCGGGTCGATGGGCTGGGTCAGGGATGCGATGTCGAGCATGCAAAGAGGATCCGTCTGCGGGGCCCTGGTCCCTCCACCAGGTCCGTGACATCTGGCGGATCACGCGGGGGATCATGATCCGATTGACTGTTAGGTCAGATCAACGCCGGCCTCGGTTCATTCCCGGCATGATGGCAGTTTCCCGTGAACCAGCAAGCGCTTGGAACCGACTACATGAGTGCCGCGGCGGTTTCCTCGGGCGCGTGCTTTGCCGCGTCAGGTGAGGGCGACCCCCGGGCGGACTTGTCGGCCATCCCACCGATGGCCGGCTCGGATTTCGGTTGTTCGTGCTTGACCGCCCGATGCGCCGGTTGCGCAGCTGGTGCGGTCAACGAGGGAGTTTAACGCCCACATGGGCCAGCTTACCCAGGATACCCGCCTCTGCGAGCTCAAGACCCCCCTTGGCAAGGACGTTCTGGTTTTTGCCCGGTTCGAGGCCGCCGAAGGTCTGAGTGAACTGTTCGAATATCGCATCGAGTGTCTCAGCGAGGAGGCCGATCTCGACTTTGATCGGGCCATTGGCAAGCAGTGCACTCTCACCATCAAATTGCACGAGAAGGAACGCGAGTTCAGCGGCATTCTCACGGAAGCCCAGTGGCTGGGGGTGAAGAACGACTATTTCAGTTACCGGATTGTGCTGAGGCCCTGGTTGTGGCTGCTGTCGCGGACCACCGATTGCCGGATTTTTCAGGACAAGAAGGCGCCCGACATCATCAAGGAGGTCTTCAACGAGCGCGGCTTCACGGACTATGAGTCCAAGCTTACCGAAGAGGGCTCATGTCCAAAGCTCGAATATTGTGTTCAATATCGCGAGACCGATCTGGATTTCGTGTGCCGGTTGATGGAGCAGCACGGGATCTACTACTTCTTCAAGCATGAAGGCGGCAAGCATACGCTGGTGCTGGCTGACTCCAAGTCCTCGCATAGCCCAATCAACGGTCTCGCCAAGATCCCCTACATCCCGCTCACCGGCTCCGACCGTCGCGGCGAGCAGCACATTTATGAATGGGCTTCCGAGCGCCGGTTCCGCACCGGGAAGATCGAGCTCAACGATTACAACTACCAGAGGCCCAACGCGCAGATGATCAGCGACGCCAAGGGCTCCGAGCACTACACACGGTCCGAGATGGAGTTCTACGACTACCCGGGCAAGTTCAAGGAGAAGTCCGACGGCGAGCGATACGCGAAGATCCAGCTTCAGGCCGAGCAGGCGATGGATCGGCGCCGCCGGGGCAACGGCGACGCCGTTAATCTGTTTCCCGGCGGACTAACCAAGCTCGAGAAGCACTCGAAAGACTCGCAGAACGTCGAATATCTCGTGGTACGAGCCGCTCATTCGTTTTCCATCGAATCCTATCGCACTGGCGGCCCCGGCGACGCCGGACAGCACGTTTACTTTGGCAGCTACGAATTTCTGCCAAGCGATCGGCCGTTTCGATCTCCCATGACGACGCCGAAGCCGAGGATCAACGGCATTCAGACAGCCAAGGTGGTGACCAAGGACGACAATTCGAGCGAGGAAATCGACGTCGAGTCGCTGGGCGAAATCTATGTTCGCTTTTTCTGGGATCGGAAGAAGAAGCGCTCGTGCCGATTGCGCGTGGCGCAAGTCTGGTCCGGCAAGCGCTGGGGCGGTCAGATCATCCCGCGCGTCGGGCAGGAGGTGGTCGTGGAATTCCTGGAAGGGGATCCCGACCGGCCATTGGTGATAGGGACCGTCTACAACGATGAATACAAGTTGCCTTACGACCTGCCGTCCAAGAAGACGATTGCGGGTCTGAAGTCCGACTCGACCAAGGGAGGCGGCGGTTACAACGAATGGAACTTCGAGGATAAGAAGGGGTCCGAGAAGATCACCGTGCACGCCGAGAAGGACTACGACGTCACGGTCCGCGACACCGAGACCAGGACCATCGGCGAGGCGGCGTTCGGCGGCGATACCCGCAAGACCACGCTCAAGAACGGCAACGACAAGCTTGATATCCAATTGGGCGGTCAGCACATCAAGCTGGCGCTGGATCAGTCCGTCGATGCGGGCCTGAGCATCACCCTCACGGCCAACGTCAATATCACCCTGCAGGTTGGTCCAAGCCAGATCATCCTGTCTCCGGCCGGCATCGTCATCAACGCGCCGACCATCACCATGACCGCGCAGGCCGCCATGGCGCTCGCGGCCGGCGGCCCGCTGGTTGCACACGGCACGCCAACCATTGTCGGCTGACAGCCATGAATCAGGTTCGGTTCAGCACAGTCCACGACCTGTTTGAAGCCTATCCGCTGGCGCGCTACGACGTCGGCAAAGCCGCTCCGGACAAGTTGTCGTTGGATTTCCTGCAGGAGGCGGCCGATGCGGGCAAGTGGCACCAGGCTGTATCCTTCTGCGCGTATCTGCTCCCCAGGCGCGTGGCCGTCGCCTGGGGCTGTCGCTCGTTGCGGCAGATGTTTGACCATTTCGACGGCAATGAAGGCAGGTCGCTCAATTTTGCCGAGACCTGGGTCCGGCAGCCGGACGAGCAATCGCGCAACAAGGCTTTGGCGGTCGGCAATGCCAACGATCCCGAGCAGCCGGCGACCTGGCTGGCGCTGGCGGCGGGTTGGTCTGGCGGAAGCGTGGTTCCCGCGGAATTTGCACCGGTCGAAGCCAAGCCGGATCAGACGGCGCGAGCGGTTCGCGCAGCCCTTTTGATCGGCCTCTGCCGGCTTACCCGTGAGTCCAGGGACCGGATAATGACGGCCTGCCTGGAGGATGGTATTCAATTGGCACGCGGCGAACCGCGCCCTCCACGCTGACGAGACGATGTGATGGTGCTTCGCTTTAACATCGAGAACGAGCCGAACCTTCCAGACGGCGGCCCTGTGTCATTTACCGTCACCGGAAGGCGTTCGGTCGACATTGGCCGGGACCGCCATCTCGACTGGACATTGCCCGATCCGGCACGGATGATTTCGGGGAAGCATTGCGAGATCCATTATCGCGACGGCGGCTACTGGTTGCACGACGTCTCGACCAACGGCACCTTTCTCAATGGTGCCGACCAGCGCATACGGGGAGCGCATCGGCTGCGCAACGGCGATCGGCTCGTCATCGGCCACTATGTCATTGGCGTTTCGCTGGACCTGGATGAGCCTGCCGAGGGCACTCCGAGCCATGGCGCGCAGCAGCCAGCTCCGCTCGCTCAGCAGCACGCCGATTACCAGGAGCTGTGGGCTCCCGGTCGCGACGTGCCGCCGCCAATCGACCCGCAGCAGTTGCGAAAGCCGCGCGAGGCCGCGCGGCCCGTCAATCCGGAATTCCTGGACTGGGCGGCGAGCGTTCCGCCGGCGGGTGTCGATCCGGTCCGCCATTCGCCGCAGATGCCTCACCGCGAGCCGCCGCTGCACGACGACATGAGCTGGGCAGCCGGTCCGGTTGCCACGCCAAAACCGCCGGTCGATGTGCTGCACGCGATGCCGACGCCGCGCCGACCGTCGGTGTGGGCCGACGACGAAGCGGCTGTCCCGCCACCGCCGGCTCCCTCACCGGCAGGGCATGTGGGAGCGCCGCGGCCGCAACTGTCCGAGCCGGCACCGGCCACGGCCGCGTCGATCGGCAATCCCGAGTTTGCGCGCCTGGTCGCACGTGCTGCCGGACTGCCGGACGGTTTCTTTGCCGACAAGACCGAAGCCGAACTCGCGGAACAGCTTGGCGTCATCCTGCGCATGACCGTGGAAAACCTGATGGCCCTGCTGCAGGCGCGGACCCAGGCCAAGCAGCTGACGCGCAGCACCAGCCAAACCACCATCCAGGCCATCGAGAACAATCCGCTGAAGTTCTCGCCGACCGCGGAAGACGCGATGCGCATCCTGTTCGGGCCGCCGACGCGCAGTTACCTCGATGCGCCGCATGCCTTCGCCCAGGGCTTCAAGGACCTCAAATCCCATCAGTTGAAGACCTATGCGGCAATGCAGCATGCCGTCCGGGGACTGATCGCCAGTATCGATCCGACGCTGATGGCGCGCGAGCTCGAGCTTCAGCGCGGCGCAAGGTCCTTGTTTGGCTCGAACAAGAGCAAGCTCTGGGATGAATTCTTGACGCGCTGGAACGCGCATCTCGGTCGCGACGAAAGCGCGCCGATCGATACCTTCATGCTGCATTTCTCCGAATATTACGACCGCGCAGACAAGTCGGGGTCAAAGTGAACTGTCGGTGACGATGCAGTCGCCGATCATTGCCGAGTGGATGTAGGAATGTCCTGGTACAGCAAAGTTTTCTGGTCGGAAGGTCTGTTCCTGCGGCCGCATCATCTGCAGCAGAACGATCGCTATCTCGAGCATCTGCTGGAAAAGCGTGTTCGTTATACAACACCGTACCCCTGGGGCTTTGCCCAGCTCGAGATCGATAACGATCTTACCCAGCAGAGCAAGTTCGCCGTGCGCAGTGCGACCGGCGTCATGCCGGACGGAACGCCGTTCGATATCCCTGCCGACAGTCCGATCCCGGAAGCCATCGAAGTGCCGGATTCGGCCGCAGGCCAGATCGTCTGGCTGATGATGCCGGTCGCGGCGCCCAATACGCGGGAGGTGGATGAGGATCGCACCGACAGCGCAAGTCGCTACGTTCGGACTGCCGAAACGTTTATCGATTCAACCTCGGCGCTGCGCATCGAAGAAGAGATCGACATTGTCTATCCGCGGCTCTCGTTCGAGCTGCGCAAGACGAGCAAGCCGGGATACATGGGTCTCGGCATCGCTCGCATCCTCGAAGTGCGCGACAAGAATATCCTGTTCGACGACAAGTTTGTGCCGCCGATGCTGGTCTGCGCTGCGCATCCGGTTGTCGATGGCTGGCTCAATCGAATCATTGGCTGGGTTGAGACCAAGCTCGACGAGTTGGCGCGCTACGCCGTCGACCCTTCGTCCGGCGGCGGTTTGCAGAGCGTCGATTATCTCGTGCTGCAGGTGCTGAACCGGACCATTCCGGTGCTGACTCATTTCAAGCGGTCCGGCAGCGTACATCCCGAGCGGCTGTACGAGGAACTGCTGCGGTTTGCCGGCGAGCTTGCGACCTTCGCGACGACCGAACGACGCGCACGGGACTACCCGGCATATGATCACGACAACCTCGAATATGTCTTCACGCCCCTGGTGCGCGACATCCAGGATTTCCTGAGCGCGCGGCTGGGCAGGCGGGCGATTCGTCTGGAGATCATTGAACGCGCCCAGAACGCATTTGTATCGCCGATCCGCGATCGCGCGCTGTTCCGGAATGCGACGCTGGTGCTTGAGGTCGCCGCGCGGCGGCCCCTCGTGGAGATTCAGAATGAATTCCCGCACCTGTTCAAGGTCGGGCCCAACACGAAAATGACCGAGATCGTGCACGCAAACCTGCCGGGTTTGACCCTGGTGCATTTGCCGACGCCGCCACCGCACATCCGAGCGATCACTGACCACGTCTATTTCTATCTCGATCGCAAGTCGCCGCTGTGGCCCGAGTTCAGCACAGCGGCCTCGATCGGGATGCATTTTTCCGGCGACTGGCCGGAGCTTGAGTTGTACCTTTGGGCCATCCTGGAAGAGCGGCCATGACCGACAGGGACAAGCCGGTTAATCCTTTCGGTCGGGGTGAGCGGACCATCATCCGTCCGAACCCCGGCGGGAAGATGCCGCCGGCTCCGGCTCCTCAACCTCCGGCAGGCGAGGGACCTGCCAGCCGTCCAGGGTACTCGCCATCGCCCATGGCTTCGCCGGGTGGCCCTTCGCCACCGCCTTCATTTTCTCCTGCACCGCAGAGCGCAAGCTACGCCGCCCCGCCGACCAGCCAGCCCTCAGAGGAATGGATTTCGACACCGGCGCAGGCTCAGGCGACGCAACCGATCCTGCCGCCCGGTCCGCCCTTGCGTGTCGACGATCTGGTTGCGCCAAACGCCAATCCGGTGATGCGCGCCGGGGGCCCTTTGCTGCAGTTGCTTGGCCGGCTACGCGTCGCACTGATGCGGGCGTCATTCGCGAGCCTGATGGAGCAGGTCGCCGACGCCATCAAGTTCTTCGAGAAGGATATCCGCTCGGCGGGCATTTCCGAGCACCAGGCCAATACGGCGAAGTATATCCTGTGCGCGACCGCCGACGATATTGTGCAACACATACCGACAGACGATCGACACGTCTGGGCCCAATACTCGATGCTCAGCCGGTTCTTCGGCGAGCGCGTGGGCGGCGTACGCTTCTTCGAGATTCTCGACCATTTGAAGACTGATCCGCTCGTCAACTATCCGGTGCTCGAACTCCAGCACGCCTGCCTTGCGCTCGGATTCCAGGGCATTCATCGGACGTCGCCGGGCGGGCTTGCGAACCTCCAGGTGATTCAGCGCAACCTCTATGAAACGCTGCGCCGGGTTCGGCCCAAGCCGACCAATGATTTGTCGCCGCACTGGCGGGGCCAGGCCTTGGCCGGTCGGCGGAAGCACTTGCGCATTCCGGTTTGGCTGGTGGCGGCTGTGGTCGCCGCGCTGCTGACGGGATCCTATTTCGTTCTGCGAACGTTGCTGGCTGGCCGTGCAGAGAATGCTGCGCAAGTCGCGCTGGCATTGCATCCCGGCGATCCGATCGAGCTCAAGCGCCGCGTCGTTGCGCCGCCGCCACCACCGCCTCCGCCGCCACCGCCGGACCGCATCACCCAGCTGCAGCGCATTCGCAACGCGCTTGCGCAGGAGAAGACGGCGTGCGCCATGACGGCGGATCAGACGGCGAGCTTCATCGTGATCAGGGTGTGCGATCTCGCATTGTTTGCCTCTGGCCAGGCAACCATCCTGGATGGTTTCAAGCCGATCGCGGCCCGCGTCGCGGCGACGCTCGACAAGGAGCCCGGCCGAATCCGGGTGGTTGGCCATACCGACAGCTCGCCGATCCGCACCGTGCGTTTCCCCTCGAATTTCGAATTGTCGGTCGAGCGCGCCAAGGCGGTTGCCGCCGCGCTGAAGCCCGGACTGGCCGATGGTTCGCGCATCGATGTCGACGGCAAGGGATCGGATTCACCAATTGCCAGCAATTCGACGCCTGAGGGACGAGCTAAAAACCGTCGGGTCGAAATCTTCATCGAACGTAGCGAATAGGCGGACGCCAGAAGCTCACGCGATAAGCGACAGGTACCGGTCAATATGCTCGCTAAGGACATACTACGCATCGTTCTCTATGGAGTCGGGCTCAGCTCGCTTGGGGCGGTGATCTACCTCGCCGGTCCCTTCGTTGCTTTCGGCGACTGGCATCCGTTGGAAAATCACATCGTTCGCCAGATCGCGATCCTACTGCTCGGCGCCGCGGCAGCAGGCGTCACCGGTCTTCATTTCTTCAAGCGACGCAAGAACGCCAAAGAGATCGCCGACGGCGTCAGCGGTGCGGACCAGGCTGTCAGCGACGAGCCGGTGCTCAAGGAGCGCATGAAGGATGCACTCGCAACACTCAAGACCGCGAGCGGCAACAAGTCCGGTTATCTCTACGATCTACCCTGGTACGTCATCATCGGCCCGCCAGGTGCGGGAAAGACCACCGCGCTGGTCAATTCGGGGCTCAAGTTTCCGCTCGCGCGCGGGGCAACGCCGGCGGCGATCGCCGGGGTCGGCGGTACTCGCTACTGTGATTGGTGGTTTACCGAGGAGGCGGTGCTGATCGATACCGCCGGTCGCTACACAACCCAGGATTCAAACAGCAAGGCCGACAAGGAAAGCTGGCTGTCCTTCCTGGACATCCTGAAGAAGAATCGGTCGCGCCAGCCGATCAACGGCGTTCTCGTCGCGATCAGTCTGGAGGACGTGCTGACGCTGCCGAAGCAGGAGCTCGCGCTTCATGCCGATGCCATCCGGATGCGGCTCCTCGAGCTGCATCAAAGGCTGAAAGTGAGCTTCCCGGTCTACGCGCTGTTCACCAAGGCCGATCTCGTTGCCGGTTTCACCGAATATTTCGCCTATCTCGGCGAGGCCGGCCGGCGCCAGGTCTGGGGGGCCACTTTCCAGACCGCCGACAAGACCCAGAATCTGGTGGGGCAGGTCCCGGTCGAGTTCGATCGCCTGCTGGAACGTTTGAGCGAGGAAACGCTCGATCGTCTGCAGGACGAGCCGACGCCGCAGCACCGGGTGCAGTTGTTCGGCTTCCCGGCGCAGATGGCGCGGCTCAAGCCGCAAATCCACGATTTCCTCAACCAGATTTTTGAGCCGACGCGGTATCACGTGAACGCCAATCTGCGTGGGTTCTATTTCACGTCGGGTACCCAGCAGGGTACGCCGATCGATCAATTGATCGGATCGTTGGCGCGGACGTTCGGCGCGGAGGAAGTCGGGGCCGGATCGTACTCTGGAACCGGCAAGAGCTATTTTCTCGCCGATTTGATTTCGAAGGTCATCATCGGCGAGGCCGACTGGGTCTCGACCGACCGTGCTGCGGTGCGTCGCGCCCTGATCCTCAAGACTGCGGCGCTGTCGGTGATAGGTTTGGTGGCGATCGGGCTGATCGGTGCGTGGCTGACCAGCTACAAGCGCAACTCCGAGCTGATCGAGCAGAGCTTGCAGGCGGACAACGAGTATGCAACCGCCGGTGCGCCGCTCATCAAGCAAACGCTGATCGCCGATCATGATCTCGACAAGGTGCTGCCGCTGCTCTATCGGTTGCGGAACGCCCCGGCCGGCTATGCCTCACGGAATGAGTCGGTAGCACTTTCGGCGCGCTACGGGCTCAGTCAACATGCGCGCCTGTTATCACCCGCGAAGGCAGCCTATCACACCGCGCTTGAGCGCATGTTCAGGCCTCGCTTGCTGTACCGCCTGGAAGAGCAGCTCAATGCGCGCATCAACGAGCCTGCCTTCGTCTATGAGGCGCTGAAGGTCTACCTGATGCTCGGCGGCCTGCAATCCCCGGACCGCGAGCTGATCCGTTCCTGGATGCAGCGCGACTGGGCGGACAACCTGTATCCTGGCGCGACCAACGCGGAAGGGCGGCGTCTGCTCGATGAAAATCTCGTCGCCATGTTCGACCTCGAAACCGAGCAGCCGCCGCTGGTCGAGCTTGACGGACGGCTGATCAAGCAGGCCCAGAATTCATTGGCGCGCCTCAGCGTCTCGCAACGTGCCTACGAGTTCCTGAAGTCGGAGGCTCGTGGATCGACCGCCGGCGACTGGATCGCCAGCCGCCGAGGCGGTCCGGACGTGGCAGTTGTCTTCGAAACCACGACCGGGCAGCCCTTGGACAATGTGCGGGTGCCCGAGTTCTTCACCTACAACGGCTTCAATCAGAAGTTCATCGCTCGACTGCCCGGATTGTCGGAACGCATGAAGCGGGAGCGCTGGGTGTTGGGCGACGCCGGCCAGCAGTCGGCAATCGACCAGCAGTATGACAATCTGGCCGGCGATCTGCTCAGCATCTACTCCAATGAATTTGTGACGACGTGGCGGACTGCGCTCGGCAGTCTGCGCCTGAAGAAATTACTCGCGGACAAACCGAAATACGAAGTGCTGAGGGCGCTTTCGGCGCCGACCTCGCCGCTGCGGCAAATCCTGGAGTCGGTGCGCGATGAGACGATGCTGACCAAGGAACGCCCGAAGCCGGCGAACGCCGGCACGCCAGCCGCGCCGCCCGCGGTGACCACGCCAGCGCTGTTCAACAATGCCCAGGACGGTACGCCTGGCGCGGCGATCGAGTCGCAGTTCAAACCCTACCATGCAGTCCTTGAAGGGGAGAGCACCCGCCGGCCGATCGACTCGACGATCGCAAACCTGAACGACATCGCGCAGAATCTGACGCTGATGGTCGAGAATCCGCAACTGACGGCGCAAGCAACGGCGGGGCTTCAGACCCAGGTTGCAGCGCTACGCAACAATGCCTCGCGTATGCCGCCGCCATTTTCCGATATGCTGCGGGCGGCGGCCGCGGAGTTCGAAGGCAGCATCGCCGCCTCCACGGCTGGTCAGATCCTGCAGTCGTTGCGCGATCAGGTCACGCCGGTCTGTCAGCAGACGGTAACCAACCGCTACCCGTTCGTCCGGAGCAGCGGTCAGGAAGTCCCGCTCGCGGATTTCGCCAAGCTGTTCAGCCCGAACGGTGTGATGGACAAGTTCTTCAGTCAGTTCCTGGCGCCTTATGCGGATACGTCGCGATCCGAATGGGTCTGGCGGAAGGAAAGCCCCGTCGGCCGATCGTTCTCGCCCGACACATTGAAGCAGTTCCAGAATGCCGCCTATATCCGCGACGCCTTCTTCCAGACTGGCGGCGGTGTGCCGGCAGTGTCCTTTGCAATCCGGCCGCCGGCTGCGGCCGGACCGGGCATCACAGTCAAGACCGAGATCGGCGGCACGACGATCACGAGCCCAACCACACCAGGACCAGCCGCAGCTCCCTCCATGTTTGGCGCGCCGCAACCCGCTCCTCCGCCGCCGCCGCCGCAGAGCAATTCACCGACTACGGTGCTCTGGCCCGGCCCATCGCCGCGGACGGCAATTTCGGTCAGCAACGAGACCGGCTCGCCATCCGTACTCGAGCGCATCGGCCCCTGGTCATTGTTCCGAATGCTGGAGGCTGGCTCGCTGGTCGCCAAGGCGGAATCCGCCAGCGCAACGTTCATTGTTGCCGGACGTGAGCTCAACTATCAGATTTCGACCGGATCGTTGCGCAATCCGCTAAACCTGTCAGTGCTCCGCGAGTTTCGTTGCCCGACCGGAATATGACCATGCGATGCGGCTTATTCGGCAAGATCGGCGCGAAGCGTGATTTCATCGCGATCGCGACGCCGCGCAGCTTCCTGGAAGTCTGGGAGCCGTGGGTGCAAGCTGCCATCTCCGCGAGCCGCCATCAACTCGGCGCCGACTGGCAGGAAGCATTCCTGACCGCGCCGATTTGGCGATTCTGGCTTGGCGGAGCGATCTGCGGCACCACCGTCGCAGGAGCGATCATGCCGTCGCTTGACGGCGTGGGGCGATACTATCCGTTGACGCTGCATGCGGTGCCGGATGGCGACGCCGCGCTGCCGCCGCCGCACATCGATCCGCAGGACGGGTGGTATGGGCAAGTGGAGACGTTCCTGCTCTCGACCCTGGACCGGGCTGCGACCTTCGAGCAGATCTCCGATGCACTGGATCGTCTCGCGCTTCCACGTCTGCGGACGCGGGAGACTGATGGACCGCCGGTCGTGTCGCTGAGCGACGCGACGCTGGGAATGGTTTCGACGGTCGATGGGTTTGCCGAGTCGTTCGGCACGCTCTGCGGCGCCAACCCTCAAGTCTATGCTGCGGCCAGTTTCTGGTGGACCACCGGGGGCGAAGGGTTCTCGCCGATCGCACTCTGCTGCCGCGGATTGCCGGATCCGTTTCGCTATTCCACGCTGCTGACCGGCGACGTTGGCCGCGAAGTGTCCGGGACGGGATGACGCGCGATGGTACACGTCCCCTCCTTGTTCGATGTCGGTAGCGTCACTCACGCCGGACGGGTGCGGGCGCGGAACGAGGACTCATACCTGGTAAGAACCGACGTCGGCCTGTGGGCCGTCGCCGACGGTATGGGCGGTCACGAGGCAGGCGATCTTGCCAGCCGCATCGTGGTGGAGTCGCTTGATTCCATCGGCGCGCCGGACTCCGCGGCGGACCTGTTGGCTCAATGCGAGGCGCGCCTGTTCAGCGCCAACCAGCAGATCCTGGCCCTCAGCCATGAAAGGCAGGGTGCCATTGTCGGGACCACAACGGCAGTCCTGCTCGTACGCGACGGCCATTATGCCTGCATCTGGGCGGGTGACAGTCGGGTGTACCTGATCAACCGCCACGGCATCACACAGGTGTCGCACGATCATAGCGAGTTGGAGGAACTGATCGCTGATGGCGCGCTATCACGCGAAGAGGTCCAGGACTGGCCGAGCAATGCCATCACCCGGGCCGTTGGTGTCGTCGCCGACCCCGAGCTCGAGGTGGTGACCGGTCCGGCCGAACCGGAAGACATCTTCGTGATTTGCAGTGACGGCCTGACCCGACACGTGCGGGACGACGAGATCGAGCAGCACGCGGCCACTCGCCTTGCCCAGACAGCCTGCGACGACATGCTCGCGCTCGCGCTTGAGCGCGGCGGGCTCGACAACGTCACGATCGTGATCGTGCGATTGCTCGCGCCACGGTCCTCAGAGCCCACGAGGACGCCGCTCGATCAGGAGCCGCGACCATGACCGCGAACGATCCGTTTCGGTCATCCTACCGCGGTGTGCCGGCCGGCACCCGGCTCAACGGCATTTACGAGATCGAGGCGATGATCGGGGCAGGCGGCATGGGGGAGGTCTACCGCTGCCGCGAGATCCAGACCGGATCGCCCGTCGCGGTCAAGATGCTGCTGCCCGACATGGTCGACAACGAGGCGGCGCTTGCGCTGTTCCGGCGGGAGGCCGCAGCACTCCACAATCTTCCGCATGAAGCAATCGTTCGCTACTTCCTGTTCACGGTCGAACCCGCACTGCAGCGACCGTATCTGGCGATGGAGTTTGTGAACGGACGCTCGCTGTCGAACATGCTCGACGATGGGCCGCTGACCTTCGAAGCGCTGATCAAGTTGATGCAGCGGGTCGCATCGGGCCTTCAGGCCGCTCACGAGCACGGCATTGTCCATCGCGATGTCTCCCCCGACAACATCATCGTGCCGCTCGACGATGTGAGGCGGGCGAAGATCATCGACTTTGGCATCGCCCGGTCAACGCAGATGGGTGACAAGACCATCATCGGTTCCGGCTTCGCCGGCAAGGACAATTACGCGTCGCCGGAACAGGTCGGCTTGTACGGCAACGATGTCACCGCGAAGTCCGATGTCTACAGCTTTGGTCTCGTGCTGTTCCATGCCTTGACCGGACAAAAGCTCGATATGGGCGGAAGCCAGTTTCAACTGGTCGAGAAGCGCCGGCGTGTGCCCGATCTCGGCGCAGTGGACATGCGCATCAGGCCACTTCTCGAGAGGATGCTGCAGCCGGACCCGGCCTTGCGCCCGACCATGGCGGAGGTCGCCAACTGGACGCCGGCGGGTTCGGCGCAGCCGTCCGCAGCACCGCTCTACGGCTTCGATCCATTGGCGAAGTCGCAGGCTGGTATGTCTGCGCCGCAGGAGCGGGCGCCATCAACCACGCGGAACTCCCGCCGCATCTGGCTCGGCGCCTGCGTCGCGGCGCTGCTGCTTCTGCTGGGCGGCGGTGGGTACACATTCTATAAATTTGTCTGGAGGACATCGGGCTTGGCGGCTTTGCCGCCACCTCCGAAACTCGCCGGGACATCCACGCCGCCGAGCGAGCCTGCTCCGCCACCCCCGACACGTCAGGAGCCGGTGAAGCTGCCGTCTCAGCCGACGTTGACGCCGTCTCCGTCCCCCGACGGGCCGGGTCGAGCCGAGCGCATCCGCAAATATGTCGCCCAATATGCGGGCGGCGACTGCTTCTTCATCCTG
>NZ_JADFUD010000063.1:0-46621 GCF_054820065.1 Bradyrhizobium sp. UFLA06-06 | reverse complement strand
GCCGATACGCCATCCCCGCCTCCCCCTTCAGATCGGTCTTAGAGAATCGCAGATTCGCCTTTGCGCAAAGCCCTCGCTTGCGGGGGAGGTCGCATCGCATTGAAAATGCGATGCGGGTGGGGCTCTTTCCACAATGTGACTCGTGGAGAGAACCCCCACCTCGGCCCTCCCCCGCAAGCGGGATAGGGAGCAGGCCGCCTTTGCGGCCGCAATCCAATCTCATTACGCGCTAGGCGATCGCGACGATCTCCAACTCCTGATCGCCGGCGCCTGCGACGTCGCCCACGGCCTTGCCCATCAGCGACCTCGCCACCGGCGAGACAAAGGAAATCGAGCCTGCCTTGGGATCGGCTTCGTCCTCGCCGACAATGCGATAGGTCTGCACCCGCCCATCGGCGCGGCTGAACGTCACCGTGCTGCCGAAGGCGACGATTTCGGTGGAAGCAGGATCAGGCACGACCTGCGCGGTGCGGAGCCGCTCCGTGAGATAGCGCACGTCGCGTAGCGGAACCGCCGACTGCCGCCGCCGTTCGTTGACGTCGTCCAGCTGTTGCGCGGCCTCAAAGGCCTCGCGCGCCGCCTGGAGCTCACGCTCCAGCGCCTTGCGTCCGGCTTCGGTCACCAGGTTGGGATGCGGCGAAATGGGACGGTCCGGCAACAGCGTTTCGGCCGCCGTCTCGGCACTTTCTTCTTTGGTGAAGGCAACGCTCAATCCGGAACTCCATCGATGAGGCCAGCAGCATAGCCCCGCCCCACGCGCCCCGCTAATGCGCGAAGGGATTAGGCGGAATCTAATGCGAGGCAGGCTGCTCGGCTTTGCTCCGTCTGCCAAAGCGGTTCTTTACACCCTCGCGCCAGCCCTGGAAGGTGACAAAGAGCATCGGCACCAGGAAGATGCCGACCGAGCTTGCGGCGAGCATGCCACCGAACACCGCGGTGCCGACCGCACGGCGGCTGATTTCCGCAGCGCCGGTCGCGACCACCAGCGGCACCAGGCCGAGGATGAAGGCGATCGAGGTCATCATGACCGCGCGGAAGCGCATTTGCGCGCCCATCGTCGCGGCTTCCGCGATCGGCCTGCCGGCCTCGCGCTGCTCCTTGGCGAACTCGACGATCAGGATGCCGTTCTTGGCGGCGAGCGCGATCAGCACCACGAGGCCGATCTGGCCGTAGAGATCGAGATTCAGACCCGCAAGCTTGATCGCAAGATAGGAACCGAACACGCCGACCGTGACCGACAGCAGCACGGGAATCGGGATCGTCCAGCTCTCATACAGCGCCACCAGGAACAGATAGGCGAACAGCACCGCGAGCCCGAGGATGATGCCGGTCTGGCCGGAGGCGGCCTGCTCCTGATAGGCGGTGCCGGTCCATTCATAGGAATAGCCGGAAGGCAGCGTCGATTTGGAGAGGTCGGCCATCGTCGCGATCGCGGTGCCCGAGGACACGCCTGGCGCCGGGCTGCCGTTCACGGTGACCGAACGATAATTGTTGTAGCGGGTGATCACCTGCGGGCCGGTCACGATCCGCAAGGACGCGATCGAGCGGATCGGCACCATCTCGCCGCCGCTGTTGCGCACATAGATCTGCCATATATCGGGGATGTCGCGGCGGTTGGCCGCGTCGCCCTGCACATTGACCTGCCAGGTGCGGCCAAACAGGTTGAAATTGTTGACGTAGATGCCGCCGAGCGTGGCCTGCAGCGCGGTGAAAACGTCGGCCATGTTGAGGCCGAGCGCCTGCGCCTTGGCGCGATCGATATCGAGAAAAACCGATGGATTGGTCGCGGTGAAGGTCGAGAACACGCGGGCCAGATTTGGATTTCGGTTCGCTGCGCCGATCAGCCCGCCCATCACGCTGCTGAGCGAAGCCGGATCCTGCCCTTCCAGCGCTTCCAGCTGATATTCGAAGCCGCCGGAGGTCGAAAGCCCGATGATCGGCGGCAGGTTGAATGGCAGCACCGAGGCCTGACGGATCTGAGATCCCCCGACGAAGGTCTGCCCGATCGCCGCCTGCACCGAGTCGGTGACGGCCTTGCGATCGGCGAACGCCTTCATGCGCGCCACCATGAAGGCCGAATTCGGCTCGCTGGCACCGTCGAGCAGCGAGAAACCGATGATCGACAGCACATGGTCGATCGCCGGATTCTTCTTCAACAGCGCCTCGACCTGCTTGGTGACCTCGCTGGTGCGCGCCACCGATGCGCCCTCGGGCAATTGCACCGCGATGAAGAAGGCGCCCTGGTCCTCCTCGGGCAGGAAGCCGGTCGGCGTGATCTTCGACACGCCGAACACCGCGCCGGCAAACACCAGCACCGCGACCAGCGAGAGCACAGCCACACGAACCAGCCGTTGCACCACGCCGGCGTAGCGATCGCGCACCCAGTCGATGCTGCCGAGCACCCGCCCCATGATGCCGCGGCGCGGTCCGCCGTGGCGCAGGAACACGGCGCACAGCGCCGGCGACAACGTCAGCGCATTCAGCGCCGAGATCACCATCGCGGCGCTGATCGTCACCGCGAACTGGCGGAACAGCGTGCCGGAAATGCCCGGGATGAACGCGATCGGCACGAACACCGAGAGCAGCACCAGCGAGATCGCGATGATCGGCGCGGTGATCTGCGCCATCGCCTTCTTGGTGGCGTCGGTCGGCGACAGCTCCGGCTCCTCCTCCATGACGCGCTCGACGTTCTCGACCACGACGATGGCGTCGTCGACCACGATGCCGATCGCAAGCACCATCGCCAGCAGCGACACCGTGTTGGCGGAATAGCCGAGCGCCAGCAGCACCGCGAAGGCGCCGATCAGGCTGACCGGAACCGCGACCGCCGGGATCACCGTGGCGCGCAGATTGCCGAGGAACAGGAACACCACGATCACGACGAGCACGAAGGCCTCGCCGAGCGTCTTCATCACCTCCTTGATCGTATCGGACACGAAGGTGGTGGAGTCGTACTGCACGAGATAGGTCAGCCCCGGCGGAAACCGCTCCGACAGCCGCGCAAGCGTGGCCTGCACCGCCTTGGCCGTGGTCACGGCATTGGCACCGGGCGCGAGATAGATGCCCATCGGCACGCCGGGATTGCCGTCGATCCGCGACTCCGAATCCATGTTCTGCGCACCGATCTCGACGCGAGCAACGTCCCTGATCCGCAGCACCGATCCATCCGGATTGGCCCGCAACACGATGTCGCCGAACTGCTTGGATGTCGTCAGGCGGCCCTGCGTCTGCACATTGAACTGGAACTGCTGGTCATTGCTGATCGGACGTGCGCCGATGCGGCCGACCGGCGCCTGCACGCTTTGGGCCCGGATCGCAGCGATCACGTCCGACGGCGCCAGATTGAGGCTGGTCAGGCGCTGGGTGTCGAACCAGATCCGCATCGAATAGTTCAGCTTCGCGAACAGCGAGGCCTGTCCGACGCCCGGCGTGCGCGAGATCGCATCCAGCACGTTGATGATGGCGTAGTTGGTGATGAACAGCGGGTCCTGCTCGCCGCTCTTGCTGTACAGCACGATGAATTGCAGCACCGCCGAAGATTTCTTCTGCACGGTCAGGCCCTGCGCCTGCACCTCGGTCGGCAATTGCGCGAGCGCGCTCTGCACGCGGTTGTTGACGTTGACGGTGTTGATATCAGGGTCGGTGCCGAGCGCGAAGGAGACCGTCAGCGTGTAGCTGCCGTCATTGCCGCTGGTCGACTTCATGTAGAGCATCTTGTCGACGCCCACGACCTGCGCTTCCAGCGGCTGGGCGACGCTCGATTCCACCACTTCAGCCGATGCGCCGGGGAACACAGCGGAGACCGTGACCTGCGGCGGCACGATGTCCGGGAACTGGGCGACCGGAATCTGCATCAGCGCCAGCGCGCCCGCGATCGTGATCACGAACGCGATGACGATCGCAAGCCGCGGACGATCGACGAAGACAGCGGAAATCATGGGTTATTGCCCGTCGATTTCGGCGTGCTGCTGGCGCCGCCGTCCGCCGAAACCTTCATGCTCGACTGGATCAGCGCGCTAACAGGCCCCGGCGCCACCACCTCGCCCGGCTTGACCTTCTGCAATCCCTCGACGACCACCTTGTCGCCCAGCGAGATGCCGCTCGTCACCGCCGCAATCGTTGCGGTCGATTGCCCAAGCTGGATCCGCCGTTGCTCGGCCTTGTTGTCCGCGCCGACGACATAGACATATTCACCCTGCTGGTCCGACAGCACCGCCGAACGCGGGATCGCCAGCACCTCGACCGGCTGCACGCCTTCGAGGAGAACGGTCACGAACTCATTGTCGGTCAGCTCGCGGACCGAGCCGCCGGCTGCGACGGACGTGTAGGTTGACGGGTTGGGGATGACGCCGCGCAGGGAGATGGTGTCGGTATTCTGCGCGATCGTGTTGTTGACGAAATTCAGCTCACCCGTCTTCTCGTAGAGCCGGCCGTCCGTCAACCGCAGGCGGATGACGACGGCCTTGAAGCCGCCGCGCGTCGCATAGCGGTCGCGCAGATCGAGCGCCTCGCGCACCGGCACGGGAAAGGTGACATACATCGGGTCCTGACTGACGATGGTCGTCAGGGTTCCCGAGCTCGGCGTCACGACGTTACCCTCGGTCACCGCGGTGCGTCCGATCCTGCCGTCGATCGGCGAGTGGATCATGGTGTAGTCGAGATTGATCTGGGACAGGTCGACCTGCGCCTGCGCGGCCTGCACCTGCGCCTCGAGGCTCTGCTGGTTGGCGACCGCCGCATCAACATTGGATTGCTGGCCGGCCGGACCGCCCATCAGGGCCTTGGCGCGGTCGGTGGTCAGCTTGGCGTTGACCAGCGTCGCCTGCAATTGGGCCACCTGTGCCTTCTTCGATGCAAGATCGGCCTCGAACGGTCCGCGCTCGAGTTGATACAGGAGATCGCCGGCCTTGACTTCAGAGCCTTCGACGAAGTTCCGCTTGTCCAGGAATGCCGTGACGCGCGCCACCACATTGACGCGGTTGGGGGCCTCGATGCGTCCGAGAAATTCACTGGTTTCGGTGACCGGCCGCTTCACCGCCTCGAACACGCCCACGGCAGGAGGCCCGGGCGGCCCCGCCTGCGCATGGGCCGCTGATACTCCCGCCGCCACCAATCCCGCCGATACGAGAAGCCCTGCCAAACGACCGCGCATGCGTTCCGTATCACTCATGCAGTCCAACCCTTCGGCTACCAACAGACGCTACGAGACGGATATGACGTCGAGTTCCCTCAGACCCGAAGGTCAGGATGGGCAGGTGCGTTGCAGCAGATCATAACGCGGCCGATCCGACAATCCTGCAACTCGACCGCGATCGTTGCGCCGATCCCGACGACAGCCAGCTTTCAAGAGCGCTGCAATGCCACCATGACACAGCCATTGCGGCCGCACGGGTCGGCTCAGTGCATGCCGCCGGCGCCGAAAGCTCCCGTCAATGTGATCCACGCGAGCGCACCCTCGGTACGGTCGCGGTCAGGCTGCCGCTCACAGCGCGATGGCGTTCTTCAAGCGAGCGGTGTCTTGATAGGCAGGCGACGCCAGATGTTCGGATAGCCATGGCCGCGCGCGCTTGCCGCTGACCTCGTGCGCGCCATCGAAGACGTCCATGTCGATCAAATGTGGATGGCCTGACGATGCGTAGATCGACTGCATTTGCGAAAACTTCTCATCGCGTCCAAGTTCCACGGCGTTTGCACCGTCACGGCTCCCGATCTCGACGAACAGCGGGCACGGGCAGAGCAGGTACGCCAGCTCTGCGCCGGTGTACTTGGCGCGGCCGTTGCTGAAATGAATGTAAGCCGCAAGTTCGACGCCGAGATTCTTGCTGATGACGGGCGACGTCAGAAACCTCCTCTCGTCGCGCATATATCCGGAGACGACGGTCGGCCGCATCCGCCCCGTAGCGGCTTCCAGATGGAGCGCGAGAAAGGCGCCCCAGGACACCCCGTATACGCCGACGTTCAAACCCGACGCGCCGGTGAGCTTCCGGCAGACGATTTCGCCGGCGTCGAGCGATGCGCATGACACGTTGTGGGCGGAGACACCGTGGGATGCCAGCATCGCGGCGATGTTGTTCTGGCTCTCCTGATTTCCGATCTGGACGATGTAAGGACACCAGACGACATAGCCGTCCCGACATAGCCGTTTGCCGAGCGCGTTCATGTAGTCCTTGTCGGCATCGTCGAAGCAGCGCTCCGGTGTGCTCGCCATGCCGTGGCCGAGCAGGATCAATCCCTTGAATTCTCCGTCGGGAATTCCAAGACATCCGCGCACCGGCACGCCGCATTCCAGATCGAACTCGACCTTCACGACCGAGAATCCATCCGCGGGCGCGCGCCAGAGAACCCGGATCTCGTCACGCGACGGCCGATAAAGCCGCCGCGCCCGGAACAGAGATCGCATCTCTCCGCGAATCTCCGAACCGGTTGCGACCGCATGCAGCCTGCCGCTTGCCGCGATATCGAACAACGACCGGCAGAACTGATCGTAGCCGAGGGTCGGCAAGTCGACATTCGCGCATGATCCCTGGCAATGGCCCAGCGCCAGCCCGTCGTTGCCGGCCCGCGACGAGGGGCCGACCAGCGTCATCAACAATCCGGAAAGCGCCCTGCGGCTGATCATCGACTCTCCCCGAGCCGACGATGGCTCGCATGAATGTCAGAGGTGGTTGCCCAAAGCGCGATGAGGCCAGGTTTGAATCGTCATCGCGCTTGAGGCCGCTCCCCAGGCATGATCTTTTCGGAAAACCGCTTCGCACTTTTCCGGATCATGCCGTAGCTGGCGCTACGGATCGCGCGGACACAAATTAAAGGATGTTCATGCTCGAACGATCGCGTGCAGCGTTGCAAATGTGTGACGCCGGCAGGCCTGGCGCAGCGTCGATCCACACCAATCAGGTTTCGGGATGCTTCGGAATATTTCCGCCTGTCACGCCGCTTCGATTTCGCCACACGCGGCGATGATCGTCAGGCCTTGATTATCGAGTCTTCATCAAGTCTCTATCAAATCTTGGGGCCGCCCCGCCGACCTGGCATCGGGCTTCGCCTTCGTTGTCCGGGCGCCGGCGGCCGCGCGCCGGGTCGCAGCCGACCGAGCGAGGCCCCACGCCCCCGCCCGAAAATCGCGAAGAAGAGCGGCAAAAACGTCGTAATTTCCCCTGATGCGCGTGAACGCGCACCGGAATAACCCGGACTCGTGGCTCGGGCTGAATTGCTTTACGCAATATTTCCGGGGTCGCCGGGTTTATCTATTGGGCAACAACGGTTTTTGGGATGACCGATGGCGAACGACCTGCACGAGCATCTGATTGAACTGGCCTATGAGGCCGCGGTCGTCCCCGAATTGTGGCCGAATGTCCTGCATCAGGTCGGTGCGATCGCGCGTGCGCGCGGTATCGTGCTGCTGACAGCGGCCCCACACGACGTCCGCTGGGTCGCGTCGCCCGACATGCACGACGACACGGTGGCCTATGTCGAGGGCGGCTGGCACGAGCGCAACGGGCGATTGCCGCGCCTGCTCGCGGCCAACCACGCCGGCTTCCTGCGCGACATCGACGTGTTCGATACGCCCGAGGAGGTGCAGCAGGATTTCCAGATCCGCGAATTCTTCCGCCCGCGCGGGCTCGGATGGGGCGCCGGTACTGCGATCCCGGTGCCGAGCGGCGACGTGCTGATCTACAGCGTCGAGCGCGAATACCAGCACGGACCGATCGAGCGGGAAGCAATCGAGCAGCTCGACGCACTGCGGCCGCATCTGGCGCGTGCCGCGCTGCTGTCGGCGCGGCTCGGGATGGAGCGCGCCAGGGCGGCAACCGAATCGCTGGCGATGCTCGGCCTGCCCGCGGCAGTGCTGCGGCGCGGCGGCCGTCTGATGGCGGCCAACACGCTGTTCGACCGCCTGGTGCCCGACGTGATGCAGGATCGCGGCGAGCGCCTGACGTTGGCGGCGACCACCGCCGACGCGCTGTTCGCCCAGGCGCTGGCCGCGCTTGATCAGGGACTGATCGGCGTGGAGGTGCGCTCGGTACCGATCGCGGCGCAGGAGGATCGCCCGCCGCTGATCGTGCATCTGGTCCCGATCCATGGCGCGGCGCGTGACCTGTTCGACCGCGCGGCGGCGATCGTGATCGTGACGCCGGTGGTGCCGGCCGAGGTGCCGACCGCGGAAGTGCTGCAGGGTCTGTTCGACCTGACGCCGGCGGAGGCGCGCGTTGCGCGCGGCATTGGCGAAGGACGCACCGTCGAGGCAATCGCCGGCGCATTCGGCATCTCCCGCGAAACGGTGCGCAACCAGCTCAAGGCGGTGCTGGCCAAGACCGGACTCGGCCGGCAGGTGGAGCTGGCCGGACTGCTCGCCGGCGCGAAGGTGCCGCCGGGGTCGTCAGGAGACTAGCGCACGCGGCGCACGGCCTCGGACTCATGCCGCGCTCAGGCGGGCCTGGAAGAAGCCGGCAACACGGCTGACCGCGTCAGCGGTCATCGGATCATTGTCCGCGAAATCGAAACCGTGCGCCTTGCCCGGATATCGGACGATCTCCGCTTCGGCGCCGACCGACTTGCCGAGCCCGACAAGCGCCTCACCCTTGGCGAGCGGCACGTTGCGGTCCGCCTCGCCGTGCAACTCGATCATCGGCGGCAGGTGCTTGACCTCAGGCGCAATCTTGTCGGGCATGCCGCCATACAGCACGGCCAGCGCGGCCACTCGCGCGTCGCGGGCCGCCGCAGTCGCGGCAACGTAGCCGCCGAGCGAGAAGCCGAGCAGTCCGATCCGGCCGCGGGGACGTCGCAAAAGGATCGCATGTTCAAACGGCACCGGTTACGCTAGGGGTAGCTCCCCTCCCTCCGCGCCCGCTCCGGCGCATGTCCAGTCAATGAGTGCATCTGAATGGCCGAAGCCGACCTCGACGCCGTCATCCGGCAAACCGCAAGAGCGCAGACCAAGGCCGTGATGGCGGCTGCCAAGAAACGTCAGGCCGTCTGGGTCGCGCGCGCGGCCAAGGCCAAGGACAAGGAGGCCAAGGCGCGCTTCCACTTCCTGGCCAAGAGCACGATGCTGAACGCAACCGCGACCGCCAAGCGGTTGCAGAATTCGGCCGAGAACGCCGCCGACGCCTATGCCCGCGCCATGAAGAAGGCGATGGAAGAGCCGCCGCCGGCCAAGAAGCCCGCGAAGAAGAAAGCCGACGGCTAGTCGATGCCGCGTTACGTCGCCCTGTTGCGCGCGGTCAATGTCGGCGGCACCGGCAAGCTGCCGATGACCGAGTTGAAGGCGATGTGCATCGATGAAGGATTTGCCGACGCGCAGACCTATATCGCCAGTGGCAATGTCGTGCTCTCCTCGAAGCTCGGCGCGGCCAAGATCAAGGCCGCGCTGGAGCGGCGGCTGCAGGCCTATGCCGGCAAGCCGGTCGGCGTTGTCGTCCGCAGCGCGGACGAGATCGCCGCGGTGCTGAAGGCCAATCCGTTTCCGAAGGCGCCGCCGAACCATACTGTCGCGATCTTCCTCGACGAGCCACCGCCGAAGGACGCCTTGAAGGACATCAAGGGCCGGCAGGACGAAGAGGTGCGGCTCGGCAAGCGCGAGATCTATGTCGCCTATGGCAGCGGCATGGGCCGCTCGAAACTGAAGATCCCCGCCGCCGCCAAGGGCACCGCGCGCAACATCAACACCATCGCGAAGCTCGCCGAGCTGGCGGCGGGTGAGTGAGCAATCAGCCCCATTCGCCTCGTGAACCGTCATCCTGAGGAGCGCGCACTTGCGCGCGTCTCGAAGGATCGACGGCCCGGCTGGTGGCCGATTCATCCTTCGAGGCTCGCTCCGCTCGCGCCTCCAGCGACAAAGGCGAAGCCTTTGCGCGGGGATGACGGTCAAGCAGTCTGACAGCTAGCTCTCCCGCACCGCGAATCCTTCGGCGCTGAGCCTTGCCAGCACGTCCTCCAGATGCGCGCGGTCGCGGGTTTCGATCACGAGCTCGAGCAGCGTCGCCTTTGCCGGAAGATCGGAGAAGGTGCGCTGATGCGAGACCTCGATGATGTTGGCGCCGGCGTCGGCAAGCAGGATCGACACCGCCGCGAGCTGTCCAGGCCGGTCGACGATGTCGAGCGCCAGCTGCGTCAGCCGTCCCTCGCGCGCGAGCTCGCGGGTCAGGACCGAAGCGATCAGCCTGGTGTCGATATTGCCGCCGGTCAGCACCAGGCCGACATTGCGGCCGGCAAAGCGCGCCGGTGCCGCGAGCACGGCGGCGAGGCCGGCGGCGCCGGCACCCTCGACCACCGTCTTTTCGATCGAGATCAGGGTCGCGACCGCGCGCTCGATCTGGTCCTCGCTGACCAGGATGATGTCGTCGACGAGCTGGCGGACGATTTTCGTGGTGATCTGCCCGGGCGCCTTGACCGCAATGCCCTCGGCGAGCGTGTCGCCGCGCATCGGCAGCTGCTCGCCTTTGACCGTATTGTACATTGACGGATAGAGCTGGGCCTGCACGCCGACGACCTGGATCGACGGCTTCAGCGCCTTCGCGGCGGTGGCGATGCCCGAGATCAGCCCGCCGCCGCCGATCGGCACCACGAGGATATCGAGCTCCGGCACCGCCGCGAGCATTTCAAGTCCGATCGTGCCCTGGCCGGCGATGATCAGCGGATCGTCATAGGGATGGATCAGGATCAGGCCCTTCTGCACGGCATGCGAACCGACGAACGCGAAGCATTCTTCCAGCGTCTGCCCGGTGATGATGACCTCGGCGCCGTGCCGCCTGGTGTTCTCGATCTTCACCATTGGCGTGCCGATCGGCATCACGATGGTGGCGGGGATGCCGAGCCGCTTGGCGTGATAGGCCACGCCCTGGGCGTGATTGCCGGCCGACATCGCGATCACGCCGCGCTTGCGTTCCTCGGGCGACAGCGCCTGCAGGCGATTGAGCGCGCCGCGCTCCTTGAAGGTCGCCGTGAATTGCAGGTTTTCGAATTTGAGGAACAGGCGGCAGCCGCAGATCTCACCCAGCGTGCGGCTCTCATTGCAGGCCGTGACCATGACCGCATCCCGGATCACATCCGCGGCACGGCGTATGTCGGCAAGGGTGATGGCGGCGGTATGGGCAGGCTGCGGCATCGGGTTTCGCTTTGGTCCGTTTCGTCAGACGGAACCTAGCGGGTTTCGGCGCCGAAAACGACCGCGCAGAGCATGATCCGGAACAGTGCGAAGCGGCTTTCCGGAAAGATCATGCTTAAACAACGAGCTAGACGCGATGACGATTCAACCCGATCTCATCGCGCTTCAGCGTGCGGTCAACACCCGTTCTTCTGGCCTCGCCGGGCTAGCCAGCTGAACCTCATCGCATTTTGGGCATATCAGCGCAGTGCGGAAATGCTTGTCGAGCACAATGGTTCGCGTCCTGCCGCACTGGCAGCGCATCGGCTTATCCATGGAAAACCGGCCTGGGTTCGAGATGCAAGGAAAGCGTGCGCCTAGCTACCTCGGTCCGGTTAACCCAGTATGACCTGCCGCCGGAGAATTTGTCGCGCGGTCTTTTTTGAGCAAGATCTCTTCGGAAAACCGCTTCGCACTTTTCCGGATCATGCTTCAGAAGAAGCCGGCGCTGAGATCGAGGCCGTAGCTCGCCCTGAGCGCCGCGACGAACAGGGCCGCGGCGGCAAACAGCAGGACATGCCGGGCGATGCCGCTTCGAAGCGAATTGGCCGGAAACGCGCGTGCGATCGATTGAGCCAAAGCAGCCATCTGCGACCTCCGGTGTCCCGAAGGTAGGTCGCGTGCAGCGCAGTGAGGTTCAATGCGGCTCGCGGATCGGCCGGCGGCGCGCCAACGTGCTCTGTTCGGGATCACGCTGTGGCCGCACCCGGCTTTTGAAGCGGTGACCGACCACGATCAGCTTGCCCTCGGCGCGGATCGCGGCCTCGGCCGCTGGCACGGACGGCAGATTGTCTTGCGTGACCGCTTCCAGCGCGCGCAGGAACTCACGACCGGACGATGTGATCTCCCAGCCTTCGACGTCACGGAGCACATAGCCATGGCTAAAGATGTCGAGTTCGGGGACCCGCGATGCCAGACGTTTGATCCGCGCATGCCAATCGTCGCCACTCGATGAGAGGATTGCGAGGTCGTGCTTGAGTGAATTGAGAGTGGCTCTGCCGCCGACGTGACTGGCCAATATTTTTAAGATCGCAACCTGTATGCTCAACTCGACGCCTCGACCGCCACGGTTCTTTTTGTTCTGCGCAGCCGATCTGGAAATTATCGCGCTGATGACTCAGGCGTCCAGTCATCAGCACCAGTTATCCAGAACCCGACAAAACGGTATCGACTTACGCCGCGCGTGATGCGCCGACGCGGCGCTCGGGCCGGTGCGACGACATCGATTCCTCCTCCATATCCTGCGGCGCGCCCCAAAATTCCTGCACCGTCGGTCCGTGCTTCAGTCTTTTGTCGCGCAGGAAGCCGAGAATTTCGTGCGGCCAGACCCGGCGGCCCATCTGCGTGTACCAGCGCATCGCGTGACGAAGTCCGGCGTCGCGGTGAAGCAGCACGCGGAGCAGCGCCTTCGGGCGGCATTGCAGCACCATCTCGGTGAACTTGAACCAGAGCAGCACGCGCCATGGCGGCATGTGCCGGGTCGCCAGCACCTGATGCTTGTAGTCCCAGAGCCTACGATCGGTCTGGATGACGCGCCGCCCCGCCGCGAGACGGAAATACGGCGTCCAGCGATGCGGCGTGACGTAGAGCATCTGGATCTGATCGGGATCATAGGACAACAACTGCCTGAGACCGCGCCAATGATCGCGATCGGTCTCCTCCTCGAAGCCGACCACCCAGGTCGCCATCGACAGGATGCCGTGCCGGCGCATCAGACGGATGGCCTCGCGATCGATCGTGGTGGTCGCGCCCTTGCGGATCAGCTCCAGCGTCTTCTCGTCGGTGTTCTCCATGCCGAGCAGGAAGCGCTGCCAGCCCGCCTTCTTGTAGAGATGGAGGATGTCGGCATCGCGCACGATGTCGTCGGCGCGGGTCGAGCCGACCAGGATCAGATCGACATCCTCCGCGATCAAAGCCTCGAGAAAAGTCCGCCATGCTTTCTTCGAGACGGTCGGGTTCTCGTCGGCGAAATTGATCACTTTGACCCCGTGCTCGCGATGGAGCCGCGCCAGCTCCTTCGCAAACCGCACGGGATCGCGATGCCGCCATCGCGTCCAGAAGCCGCGCTGGCCGCAGTAATTGCAGAGATGCGGACAGCCGCGCGAGAATTGCACGACGACGGCGCGCAGGCCGCCCCAATAGCTGTAGCGCGCGTGATCGATCAATTCCCAGCCGACGCGATAGGCATCGAGATCACGGATAACAGGCGCAGGCGGCGTCACGCGCGGCCCATAATCATCGCGGAATGCGATGCCGTTGATGATGCGGAGATCCTCGCCGGCCTCCAGCGCGCGCATCAGACGCCGCGCGGTCTCTTCGCCCTCGCCGCGCACGATCGCGGTGACGAAGCGCTCCTCGCGCAGGATGTCGCGCCAGTGATAGGTCGGAAACACGCCGCCATAGACGATCCGGACACCGGGCACGGCCTTGACGATCGCCTGCGCCACCTCGGTGATGACAGGATGGCCCGACGTCGAGCCGGAATGACCGAACAGCACCGCATCCGGTGCAAATCTCGATGCCTCCGCCACGATGGCTCCGACCGGCATAGGCCCGAACTCGGCATCGATAAGACCGACGTCGTGGCCGTCATCGATCAGCGGCCCGCCGATCGACAGCAGCCCGAGTGGCGGCAGATGGTCGTCGGGGATCCGGCTGCCGATCGCCGGATGCGGCACGTTGATGAGAAGAATGCGCATGGATGATCGCTCCCGCTTTGGTTGGCGTGATCGTTCGTCCCCGCATCTTGTGAGAGAAGGAGCCCAACCCCCCGGCCGGGCTTTAGGAAGAGAGCAGTTGGCGCGGCTTGACGCGCTAGAGGTTCGGCACCTCCGCCGGCGCGATCGCGGTCAGTCCACCGAAGCGGCGCTCGCGACGATGGAAGGAGCCGAGTGCGTCGGCGAGATCGTCGGCATCGAATTCGGGCCACATCCGCTCGGTGAAATGCAGCTCGGCATAAGCGCCCTCCCAGAGCAGGAAGTCCGACAGCCGCTTCTCGCCCGAGGTGCGGATGATCAGGTCGACGTCGCGCAGGCCGGCCTCGCCGGTGATGAGATCGGCGAAAGTTTCGCGGCTCAGCTCGCCGGCGCCGGCCGCGCGTGCGGCGGCGTTCAGGATGGCGTCGCGCGCCGAATAATCGATCGCGATGCGCAGATGCAGCGTGGTGCCGCCGGCGGTCTCGGCCTCCGCGCGCGTGATCGCGGCGGCGATGCCGTCGGGCAACCGGTCGCGGCGGCCGATCACGGTGAGGCGAACGCCGTTGCGCACGAGCGCGGCGATCTCGTTGGCGAGGTAGAACCGCAACAGCCCCATCAGTGCCGCCACCTCGGCCTTCGGACGCCGCCAATTGTCGCTCGAGAAGGCGTAGAGCGTCAGCGTGCCGACGCCCTGGTCCGGTGCGGCCTCCACGATGCGGCGGATCGCCTCGACGCCGGCCTCGTGTCCGCGCAGGCGCGACAGGCCGCGCCGCGTCGCCCAGCGGCCATTGCCATCCATGATGATGCCGACATGGAGCCTGATGGCGGCTTCCGGCTTGAGCGCGACGTTACTTTGCATCACAAAGTCTCCGGACAAAAATGGGATGGTTCAAACCGGCTGGATACCGAGGCGGCCAGCTGCGCCGTCGTCATTGCCGGCGGCCTTTTCAGACTTGCCGGCAGCCCTCTCGGCCGTGCCGGCGGCCTTGGCCGCGTCACGTACCAGCTGCTCGAGCACGGCGAGATAGTCGAGGAAACGGCGGCGGCCGCTCTTGGTCAGGCGGCAGGTGGTATGCGGACGATTGCCTTCATAGCCCTTGATGACGTCGACGAGACCGGCCTCCTGCAGCACCTGCAGGTGCCGGCTGAGATTGCCGTCGGTCAGGCCGCAGAGCTGCTTGAGATCGGCAAAGGCGAGCCCCTTCGGATGCGCCATCAGCGAGGTCAACAGGCCGAGCCGCGCCTTCTCGTGGATGACGCGGTCGAGGCCATCATAGGCGAACGGCGCGGTGGTCAGGTCAGTCTTCGGCATCATGGCCTCCGGAAGCGAAATAGAGCAGCGCTGCGAGCAGCAACTGGCCGATCGCGAATGGCAGTCCCATGGTCCAGGGCGATAGCGCGTGGCTCTGGCTTGCGATCAGCAGCACCGTGAATCCCGACAGGAAATACCAGGCGCCGCCGAGCGCGATCGTGCGCGGCAGCAGGCGGACCGAGGCGAATACGCCGAGACTGACCAGCACCTGCCACAGACCGGGCAGCATCCACAGCGTCTCGGGCGCGAACTTCCATTGCAGGATCGCGAGCAGCACGCCGGCGATAACAGCCGGAACGAACTGCTCGATCGCCTGCTGAACCATCGCGTCCGCAAGGCCGGAATGATGCCGGCGCGAGCGCGCCTGCATCTCGATCCAGATCAGCACGGCGGAGACCAACGCGGCCGCCGCCCAGCCTGCGAGGAACGCGATCGGATGAGCGGTGGGATCGGCGAGCCAGAGATATTGCGCAAGCGCCGTGATGAGCGCGATGCCGCTGGTGGCGGCGACGGTCGCCGGACCGTAGCCGCGAAACGCCGTTCCGGCCGCAATCTGGGTGCGGATCGCGAGGATATCGGCCAACGCCTTGTCGAGGTCACGCATGATTCGCCCGAACTTTGTATTGCAAAGTATACGGGCTCACCAAGTAAACGCAAGCGGCATCGCGCCGCCTGCCGAGCGTGATGTTAAACAGCCGGTTACTGCGCGGATTGCGGCGAAACCGTGCCGCGTCAGACCTTCACGAGGCTAGCAAAGCCGCCATAGATCATCCGCTTGGCGTCGAACGGCACGTCGCCCGTGCCCATCGATGCCAGGCGTGGATCGACCATCACCTTGGCGTTGATCCTGTCGCGCTGGGCGCGCGACTTGTAGGTGATCCAGGCGAACACGACGGTTTCGCCGGCCTTCAGTTTCACGCTCTGCGGAAATGAGGTCAGCTTGCCCGGCTTGACGTCGTCGGCGACCCATTCGCGATAATCCAGCGCGCCATACTCGCGCCAGACCTTGCCGGCCTTCTTCGAGAGCTGCGCATAGGCTTTGAGTTTCTTCTTCGGCACGGCGACGATGAATCCATCGACGTAAGGCATTGGCGTTTCCTGCGGTTCTATTGTCATTCCGGGGCACGCGAAGCGTGAACCCGGAATCTCGAGATCCCGGGTTCGATGCTTCGCATCGCCCCGGGATGACGAACGCCAACGCTACGCGTCAGCGTTCGTCAGCTGTGACAGCAGGATGCCTGAACCGGCGCCGGTTGGTACTGGTCACGTAGCCGCACCCAATCCATCGGATAGGGTAATCCTTCCTCGTGGCGGCCGAGCGGCGTCAGGTCGAGATAGTGATATGCGGCATTCATCATGTCGAGGCCGCGCGCGAAGGTCGAGTAGGTGTGGAACACGCTTCCCTGCTCGTCGCGACAGAACACGCTGATGCCAGGCAGTTCGGGACCGTAGAGCGGGGTCGTTCCATAGTTGTACTTCGCGGTCCCCGCATCGATCTGCGCTTGCGTGAACGAGACGCCGTAATCGTAGTTGAAGTCGCTCTCTCCCGAGGAGACCCAGTCGAAGGTCCAGCCCATCCGTGCCTTGAATGCGTCGAGCTTGGCAAGCGGCGCCCGCGAGATCGCGATCATTGTGGTGTCGCGCGCGGCCAGATGCGGAACCATGCGCTCGAAGCCGTCGACCCAGAACGAGCAGCTCTTGCACGCTGCGTCCCACTCCGGCGCGAACATCACGTGCTGCACCACGAGCTGCGGCCTGCCCCTGAAGAGATCGCCGAGTGTCATTTTGCCGCCCGGCCCGTCGAACACATAGTCCTTGTCGACCTTGACCCAGGGCAGTTCGCGGCGCTGCCGGCTGAGCGCTTCGCGGGCCTGGGTCAGTTCCTTCTCGCCGATCATCAGCGCCTTGCGGGCTGCGATCCATTCCTCGCGCGAGACGATCTTGTGCTGTTGCATGGGATGCTCCTTTGCAGATCAGGCGTCGACAAAGCTTTCCAGATTGCCGAGGAATGCGGTCCAGCCGCGCTGGTGGTTGTCGCGGGCGGTCTCATCGACGAACTGCGCGTGATGGAAGGTGAGCAGCGTACCGCCGGCATCGGGCTTGATCGATATCGTCACCTCGGATTCGCGTTCGGGCGTCGAATGCCAAGCCCAACTGAACACCAGCTTCTCGTTCGGCACCACCTCACGATAGACGCCGCCGACCTCGTGATACTCGCCGTTCGTGCCGATGAATCCGATGCGATAGCGTCCGCCGACGCGGACATCGAGCTCCGCACGCGTCGTGGCCGGCTTGACCCCACCCGGTCCGAACCACTGCGCTAGATTTTCCGGCTCGGTCCACGCGGCGTAGACTTTTTCCGGCCGCGCGCGGAGCCGCCGCGTGAGGGTGAGGCTTGGGCGCGCGGCGAGGCCGGCGTCGGCGGCGACTGCGGATTTGTTTGCCATGGATCTTCCTCCACAAAAGCGGCAAGGCGGTCGAGGTTGTCGGACCAGAATTGCGCATAGCGATTGAGCCAGTTCATCGCCTGCTCCATCGGCCGCGCGGTGAGCCGGCACGCCACCGTGCGGCCGGTCTTTTCGCGCGCGACGAGACCCGCATCGGTGAGCACGTCGAGATGCTTCATGATCGCCGGCAACGACATCGCGAATGGCTGCGCCAGCTCGCTCACCGACAGGCTGTCCTGCTCGCCGAGCCGCGCCAGCAGCGCGCGGCGGGTGGGATCGGAAAGCGCCGCAAAGGTGCGGTCCAGCGTCTCGTCCTGATACTTAACCATGTGGTTTAGTATAGGCGCAAACGGCGCGACGTCAAGCGCGCGACTTCACGATCGCGTCAGGATGTGGCCGGTGCGGGGACGAACGTCAGGAACGGTGGCGACAGACCGCCTTGCGGTAATGCCGCAACGCTAGTCGGGATAAACGGTCCGGTGCCGGCGCTGATAGCGGCCCGGCGGTGGCGGCGGCGGTTCGCTGAACAGGAAGCGCGGATTCTCGCCGCAATAGAGATAGCGGCCGGAAACGCTCGCGAGACATTGCTCGTAGGTTCGGTAAGCGCATTCGCCGGGATAGCCCAGGCTCGGGCCCTGCGCACACCATGGGTAGTCATAAGGATCGGCGGAAGCGGGCGTGATACTCGCCGCGCCGGCGAGCGTCACCGTTCCCAGAACAAGCATTGCCAATCCCGATGCGCGCATGATCCGGCTCCTCGGATGCCGCAGTTAGCAAGATACGGCATCTTTTGTAAGGTTCCTGAACGTCATTTTATTCCGCGTCAAGGCCGACGAATTTGGCTTCGGCCAGGGACCGGCTGTACCGCGCGGGCCACATTAGTCCCGCGCGATCCAGCATCGCACCTCTTGCGAAGCCTACTCGACCTTGAGGCCGGCGAACTCGACCACCTTCTTCCACTTGTCGGTCTCGGCCTTGATGTCGTTGCCGAAGGCTTCCGGCGTCTGGATCAGCGGATCGCCGCCGAGCTCGACCAGGCGCTTCTTCATGTCGGGTTCGGCGAGCACGGCGTTGATCTCGGTGTTGAGCTTGGCGATAACTTCCTTCGGCATGTTCTTCGGCGCGCCCATGCCAAACAGCGCGCTCGCCTCGTAGCCCTTCACGGTTTCGGCGACCGACGGAACATCGGGCAGTTGCGAGGATCGCTCCGTTGACGTCACTGCCAGCGCGCGCAACGCGCCGGAGCGAATGTGCTGGATGATCGAGGGCATGTTGTCGAAGATCACCTGCACCTGGCCGCCGAGCATGTCGGTGATCGCGGGCGCGGCGCCGCGATACGGCACGTGCTGCATCTTGCAGCCGGTCATCGCCATGAACATCTCGCCGGAGAGATGCACCGAGGTGCCATTGCCGGAAGAGGCCATGTTCACCTTGCCGGGATTGGCCTTCACATATTCGATGAACTCGGCGACGGTCTTGGCCGGCACGTCCTTGTTGACGGTCATCACGTTCGGCACGCGATTGAATGAAGCAACCGGCGCGACATCGCGCACGAAGTTGAACTTCAGATTGGCGTAGAGCGAGGCGTTGATGTAATTGGCCGGATTGACCAGCAGCACGGTGTAGCCGTCCGGCTCGGCGTTGATCGCCGCCTCGGTGCCGATATTGTTGCCGGCGCCCGGCTTGTTCTCGATCACGAATTGCTGCCCGAGCCTCTCCGACAGCCGCTGCCCGACCAGGCGCGCGATGATGTCGGTGGCGCCGCCCGGCGGATAACCCACGATCCAGCGCACCGGCCGCGCCGGATAGTCGGCAGCGGAAGCGCGGCCGATCGCGAATGTCGAAATCCCCGACCCGATCAGGCCCAGCGCGGTACGGCGTGAAATCATGAAGTTTCTCCCAATCCAGCAGGGTTTGGCGCCCTGCCCGTTTCTGTTGCGTTGCGTGCGGCGCGGTTTTAACAAACAATGCCTGAAGCGGCCAGTGCGACACGTGCGCCGCCGACCGCGACGAAAGACTAAGCTTCGGCTCTGATCGCACCAGAACCGGCGACCACATCGCTCGAAAGCACTCTGGACCGAAGAGGATCGATCATGTCCGTCAAGGTGAATGGGCTCGACCATCTCGTGATCAACGTCACCGATGTCGTGCGCTCGGTTGCCTGGTACAGCAGGATCCTCGGCATGGAGGTGAAGGTGTTCGACCCCGGCAAGGGCAAGACACCGCGCACCTCGCTGGTGTTCGGCAACCAGAAGATCAATGTGCGGCCGCGCGATGCCGACAAGGTAGACTGGTTCACCGCCGATCACGAAGCGGCCGGCAGCGACGATCTCTGCTTCCTCACTTCGAGCACGCCCGAGGAAGTGGTCGCGCATCTGAAAGCCAATGGCGTCAGGATCGAGGAAGGCCCGGTGGCCAAGCAAGGCGCGCGCGGCACGCTGCGCTCGGTCTATTGCCGCGACCCTGACGGCAGCCTGATCGAGATCTCGTCGTACGAGAAGGGCGCGACCTAGCTTTCGCTCGTCATTGCGAGCCGGCGTGGCGTGCGAGTGCGCGCTCGATGCCGGCTGCCACAATAAGTCGATCTCTTCCGCGCGGCGGAACAGATTGCTTCAGCGCCAAACCGGTTTGCAAATCGCGATTTGCTCTCGGCGCACGCCGATGGCAGAACTGCTCCCAACCAAGACCAATGGCGGCCGGCAAGGCCGCGCGGGAGGACATATGAGCAATTCAAAAGCAGTACCGGGCGTCGTGGGACCGTTTGCGGGGCTCGACGTGCCATGGTTGCTGCGGATGCGCGCCGAGGTGCGCCGCGATCATCCATTCCTGATCTGGGCGCCGTTCGACACGCCGGCACGGCGCTGGAGCTACGGCGAATTCCATGAGCGCGTCGGCGCGCTGGCTGCGGGCCTTGCGAAGCGCGGCATCCGGCAGGGCGACTATGTCCTGATCCATCTCGACAATTGCATCGAGGCGATCATGTCGTGGTTCGCCTGCGTCGAGCTCGGCGCCATCGCGGTCACCACCAACACCCGCTCGGCCGCGGCCGAGATCGAATATTTTGCGGCCCATTGCGGCGCGGTCGCCGCGATCACCCAGCCGGCCTATGCCGAGCTGATATCAGCCAACTGCAAGGGCCTGCGCTGGATCGCGGTGACCTCGCACGACGCCGGGCAAGCGCCGGCGCAGCCGCCCGCACGCGGCGACAGCTTTGACGCGCTGTTTGCCGACAGCGCCGACCGGCCGCGTCGCCCGACCGATCCGCTCGCGCCCTGCAGCGTGCAATACACCTCCGGCACCACGTCGCGGCCGAAGGCGGTACTGTGGACCCACGCCAACGCGCTGTGGGGCGCCAAGATCAACGCCGCGCATCAGGACCTGCACGCCTTTGACGTGCATCAGACCTATCTGCCGCTGTTCCACACCAACGCGCTGGCCTATTCGATGCTGGCGAGCCTGTGGGTCGGAGCGACCTGTGTGATCCAGCCGCGCTTCTCGGCGAGCCGCTTCTGGCCGGTGGCGCTCGAGCACGGCGCGACCTGGACCTCGACGATCCCGTTCTGCATGAAGGCGCTGCTGGAACACGAGGTGCCGAAGAACCACAAGTTCCGGCTCTGGGGCACCGCCGTGAACGAACCGCCGGCGTTCAATGTGTTCGGCATCAAGATCATCGGCTGGTGGGGCATGACCGAGACCATCACCCACGGCATCATCGGCGAGGTCGATCAACCCAACACGCCGATGTCGATCGGCCGTGCCGCGCCCGAATACGAAATCCGCATCACCAATGACGACGGCACGCCGACCGGCGTCGGCGAGACCGGCAACCTCCTGATCAAGGGCATTCCGGGCCTGTCGCTGTTCGCCGAATATCTGCACAACGAGACGGCCACGCGCGAGAGCTTCGACGAGCACGGCTATTTCATCACCGGCGACCGCGTCACGATGCTGGAGCGCGGCTACATCAAGTTCGGCGATCGCTCCAAGGACATGCTGAAGGTCGGCGGCGAGAATGTCGCAGCATCCGAGATCGAACAGGTGATCGCGGTGGTGCCGGGCGTGCGCGAGGCCGCCGTGGTGGCGAAGAAGCATCCGATGCTGGACGAGGTCCCGGTCGTCTTCATCATCCCGCATGCCGGCGTCGCCGCCCTGCCCGCCGATTTGCACGACAACGTCATGACCGCCTGCCGCTCCGGGCTCGCAGACTTCAAGGTGCCCCGCGACATCCGCTTCGTCGACGAAATGCCGCGCTCGACGCTGGAGAAGGTCGCGAAGGCGGAACTGCGGAAGATGCTGGAATGACGTTTCCGTCATTGCGAGGAGCGGAGCGACGAAGCAATCCATGCTTCCGCGTGTGCGGCACTATGGATTGCTTCGCTTCGCTCGCAATGACGGACGGACTTCAATTCACCTCGAACCGGATCGGCAGCTTCTTCGGGCCGCTGACAAAATAGGCCTGCGTCATCTTCACCTCGCCGTCGAGCGATAGCGACTTCAGACGCGGCAGCAGCTCCTCGAACAGGATGCGCATCTCGAGCTTGGCCAGATACTGGCCGAGGCAGAGATGCGCGCCATAGCCGAACGCGACGTGGCGGTTGGGCTTGCGATCGCTGCGGAAGCGATCGGGGTCCTCGAACACCTCCTCGTCGCGATTGCCCGAGGCGTAACACAGCATCAGCCAATCGCCCTTGGCGATCTTGCGGCCGCCGAGCTCGGTATCCGCGGTGGCCGAGCGCATGAAATGCTTGACCGGCGTCATCCAGCGGATCGACTCGTCGACCAGACCCGGGATCAATTCCGGATTGGCCTTCACCTTGGCGAATTCCGCGGGGTCCCTGGCCAGCGCCCAGATCGCGCCGGCGGTCGATGATGAGGTGGTGTCGTGGCCCGCGGTCGCGACGATCATGTAATAGCTGGTCTGATCGTGCTCCGGCATGTAGTCGCCGCCGATCTTCGCGTTGGCGATGACGGTGGTGAGATCGTCGCGCGGGTTCTGGCGGCGATCCTCGGTGATCTTGCGGAAGTAGGCGGAGAAGTCGGCGATGATCGCCTGCAGCATCGCGGAGACCTGTTCCGCGCTGAGCGCGTCGCGGACGCGCGCGGTGTCGGGATCCTGCGGGCCGAACAGTTCCTGCGTCAGCTTGAGCATGCGCGGCTCGTCCGCCTCGGGCACGCCGAGGATCTCCATGATGACGTGCAGGGGATAGCCGAGCGCGACGTCCTCGACGAAGTCGCAGGCGCCGCCCCTCGCGAGCATGCGCTGCACCGTGGCGCGCGCGATCTCGCGGACGCGGGCCTCGAACTTGCCGAGATTGGCCGGCATGAACCAGCCTTGCGTCAGCGCGCGATATTTCGGGTGATCGGGCGCGTCCATCTGCACCAGCGAGCGCACCAGATTGGGCCCGCCGGTGATCTTGCGAACGCGCTCCTCGAGCGCCTGCGTCGTCAGCGTGGTCGGCCGGTCGGCGTTGTGGAACAGCTCGTTCTGCCGGCTGATCGCCTGGATATGGGCGTGCTTGGTCACCACCCAGAACGGATCGAACTTCTCGGGCCGCGCGATGCCGAGCGGGTTGTTGGTGCGCAGCCATCGATAGCTGTCGTGGATGCGGTCGTCCGCATAGGCGACGGGATCGACAAGGGTTGCCGCGATGTCGGCGGGGATGTCGAAATCCCCGGCCGTTGCCGTATCCATGATCGTCCTCACCCGTCGGAGCACCGGTCATGCCGATGATCACCGGAATCTAGGCGGAGGTAAGGAGAACGACTTGCGTTGATTGGCTAGCGCAGACTAGGTCATTCCGGGATGGTCCGAAGGACCAGACCTCAGATGCGCAATTGCGCATCGGGGAATCTCGAGATTCCGGGTTCGATGCTCACGCATCGCCCCGGAATGACATCCGCTCAATAATGCCCGAACGCCACCGGGCGGAACGCCTGCAGCAATTGCTGGTCGAGCTTGCCGCCCATCTCCTCCATCATGGAGAACGCCTTGGCGTGGGTGAACTGCAGCCGGTAGGCGCGCTTCTCGACCAAAGCGGCATAGACGTCGACGATCGTGGTGACGCGGACGATGTCGCTGATCTGGTTGCCGCTGAGGCCGTTCGGATAGCCGGTGCCGTCGAGGAATTCGTGGTGGTGCAGGATCACGTCGAGCATTTCCGGCGGGAAGCCGCCCTGCGCGGACAGCGCCTCGTAGCCGCGGCGCGGATGCTCGCGCATCTCGGCCATTTCCTCGACCGTCAATGCGCCGGGCTTGTCGAGCAGCGCGACCGGAACGAAGGCCTTGCCGACGTCGTGCAGCAGCGCGGCGCGGGCGAGCCGGCGCTGATCGTCCTCACGCATGCCGAGATGCTGCGCGAACGCAACCGCGAAACCGGTCACGAACAGGCAGTGGCGATAGGTCTCCTGGTGATGGCAGCCGACCGTGGTCAGCCATTCGCGCAGCGAGTTGTGCTTGATCGCCTTGAGGATCTTGTTTTCGGCGGCGACGATGTCCTCGAACTTGAGCGGCTCGCCGGCGCGCATCCGCTCGAACATCTTGACCATCACGCCGTGCGCGGCTTCGACGCCGCGGTTGAGCGCCTTGCCGCGATCGGTCTCGTCATAACCACTGTCGTCGGGGAACGCGGCGCGGATGCGCTGCAGGATGCCGCGCGCATCGAACGGCCGCGAGATCGTGTCGGTGGCGCCGAGCGCCCAGGCCTGCATCGAGGCGTGATGCAAGGCATCCGCCAGCACGAACAGCCGCGGCATCTCGCGATAGGCGTCGGCCTGCAGCTTGGCGCGGACGAGCTGCACGGCTTCGGGCGAGCGCAGGTTGATGTCGACGACGATGCCGGAGAGATCGCGGGCCGGCTGCTCGGGAATGTCGGAGGTCGGAACGGTATCGACCTCGCCCACCGAGCGCAAAATGCTCGCGAGCTCGTTGCTCTGATCGCTTCGATCTGACGCCAGCAGGAGGCGGCGCTTCGAAGTCTGGTTGTTGGCTAAGGCAGTCATGGCATCCCCGTCGCGGTAACGACCGACGCCGGGACGCTACCTGACGATGCGTTCCCTCCGGCTTAATGGGGATGCTGAACGGCGCTTAAGCGCAATGGATACAATTTGAGGGATCGCCGAATCCGCCAGCAAAATCAGGCCGGCCGAAAATCAATGCAGATGCGAGCGTCGGCGGCGAATCATGAATTTTTGCGGCTTCGAGAATGTTGATGCCGTCACCGGCCGGCCGACGCGCGGAGCAAAGGAAAACGCCGGAGAGCTCGTGCTCTCCGGCGTCCTTGTTCGTTCAGGTCGTTACGCCTTCATCGCCGCCTTCACGGCTTCCGCGGTGATCGGCAGGCCGCGGACGCGGGCACCGACCGCGTTGAAGACGGCGTTGCCGATCGCCGGCGCCACCACCGTCACCGCGGGCTCGCCGACGCCGGTCGCCTTCTCGCCATTGGCGATGACGTTGACCGCGACTTCCGGCAGCTGGCTCATCCGAAGCGGCGTGTAGCTGTCGAAGTTGGTCTGCTCGATGCCGCCGTCCTTCAACGTCGCCTTCTCGAACAGCGCCAGCGACATGCCCCACAGCGCCGCGCCCTCGACCTGGGCGCGGATGCCGTCGGGATTCACCTGCGTACCGACGTCGGTCGCAACCGTCAGCTTCTTCACCGTCACCTCGCCCGACGGGGCGACAGCGACATGGGCGACGCAGGCGGTCCAGCTCGCGGTGGCGCGCTCCTGCGACGACACGCAGGCAACCCCCATGCCTTCGCCCTTGGGCAGCTGCTTGGTGCCGTAGCCGGCAAGGCCCATCGCAGCGAGCAAGGTGTTGCGGAGGCGCTGCGCGCCGCCGTCATTCTTGCCCTTGCCGTCGAGCAACGAGATGCGCAGCTGCGCCGGGTCCTTGCCGGTCGCATGCGCGATCTCGTCGATCATGCTTTCGACCGCCCAGAACGTCCAGCCCGGCGCCACCGAGCGGAGCTGACCCGACGGGGTGGCGTTGTGCGCCATCTCGTTCTTGATCGCCCGCACATAGTGGTTGGGCACGGTGTAGAAGAAGTCCGCTCCGTTCACGGTGAAGGAGTCGAGCGGGCCTTTCTTGTCGACCGACGGTGTCAGGAAATCGGGGATTCCCCAACGCGCGGTCGGCCAGGCCGAGACCACGTCGTGGCTCATCGCGACGATCTTGCCGTCGCCGTCCATGCCGGCCTTCACCTTCTGGTAGGTCAGCGGACGCGAGAAATCCATCGTCATGTCGTTTTCGCGCGTGTAGATGACCTTGACCGGCTTGCCGACGGCCTTCGCCGCCTGCACCGCGGGCACCATCATGTCGGCGTCGAGACGCCGGCCGAAGCCGCCGCCCAGCCACATCTGGTGCATCACCACGAACTTCGGATCGATCCCGGCGGCGCCGGCCGCAATCGCGCCGGAGCGCGTCGCGAACTGGTTGCCGGAATAGATGTGCAGGATGTCGCCCTTGAACTCCGCGGTGGCGTTCATCGGCTCCATCGGCGCGTGGATGTTGATGTTGGTGGTGTATTCCGCCTCCAACAGCTTGGCCGCCGAGCCGAAGGCCGCGTTCGGATCACCGTCCTTGACGAAGAACTCTCCGGAATCGCTCAATCCCTGAAGCCGCTTGGCTTCCGTGAACAGCGATTCGCTCGACAGTTTTGCGTTCGGACCGCCGTCATAGCTGATCTTCAGCGCCGCGGCGGCCTTCTTGGCCTGCGCATAGGTGTTGGCGACCGCGACGACCCAGCCGGTCGTGGTTGTGGTCTTGTCGTCGAGGGTGACGGCCTTGATGAAGCCGGGCAGCTTCTTGGCCGCGCTATCGTCGACCGACTTCACGGTGGCGCCGTAACGCACCGGCGGGGTGACCAGCGCGCCGTGGACCATGCCCGGCACCATCACGTCGATGCCGTACTTGGCCGTGCCGTTGACCTTCGACGGAATGTCGAGCTGCGGCACCGAGACGCCGATCATGGTGTACTGGTCGGGCGTCTTGAGCTTGATCGCCTTCAGATCATCCGCCGTGAAAGTCTTGGTCGCCTTGCCGCTCTTCACCACTTCGGCGAACGACATCGACTTCTTCGACTTCGCATGGCTGATCTTGGAATCGCGCACCACCAGCTCGCCGGCCGGCACGCCCATGGAGGCCGCCGCCGCCTCGGTCAATGCGATGCGGCCGGCGGCGCCGGCGCGGCTCATGGCGTCGAAGTTCATCATCGTCGACCAGCTGCCGCCGGTGATCTGCGCGCCCAGCACGGGATCGTTGAACTTCGGATCATTGGAGGCGAGCTGAACCCGCATGTCCTTCCAGTTCGCGCCGAGCTCTTCGGCCACGATCTGCGCCATGGTCGAGGCGACGTGCTGGCCCATGTCGGCCTTGCCGCAGGTCACGGTGACGAGACCGTCGGGCGCGATCGAATACCAGACGCTCGGCTCGAAGTTGGCGGGTGCGGGTGCCGCGAGCGCCTGGTCGATGCCGGACGCTGAGTAGCCGAGCACGAGGCCGGTTGCAGCGGTGCCGACCAGGAAGGAACGGCGGCTGAGATCGGTCGTCTCGGGCGCGAGGTTTTTCACGTGCTTGTTCATGTGGCCCTCCGCTCGGATCCGGTGGCCGATGCGGTGCGCATGTCGGACGCAGCGCGCATGATCGCCTTCTGGATTCGTGAATAGGTCATGCAACGGCAGAGATTGCCGTCCATATGCGCGACCACTTCTTCCTTGGTCGGGTTGGTGTTCTTCGACAGCAGCGCCGCCGCCTGCATGATCTGGCCGGACTGGCAGTAGCCGCATTGCGGCACCTGCTCGGCGACCCAGGCCTTCTGCAAGGGATGATCGCCCTTGGCGGACAGGCCTTCGATGGTGGTGATCTTCTTGCCGACGGCGTCGGCGACCGAGGTCTGGCAGGACCGCACCGCTTCGCCGTTGACGTGAACCGTGCAGGCGCCACACAGACCGGCGCCGCAACCGAATTTGGTGCCCGTCATCTGCAATTGCTCGCGGATGACCCAAAGCAGCGGCGTGTCATTGGCCGCCTCGACGGACATATTCCGTCCGTTGATATTGAGATTTGGCATCTCTCTCCCCTTCCGGTGTAGGAAGCCGCTTACGGCGGCAACTCACTGTTGGGTCTTGGCCGGCGCCCACCGGGTCAGCGACAGTTGCCGAAACAATGATCCGGTTCCCGGCTGGAGGCAATCCAATTTGGAATTGCTCGAAAAGAATAAATTTCCGAAGATGCCTGTTGTGCGATGCGGCAACGGCATGACGCTTTTTGGAATGACAGCGTTCGTGTCTAATCGACAGGCGCTTGCTCAAAGCGTCGGCAGCAAGCACCGGCAACGCCGTCCGATGACAGCGGCGAGAGAAACACAAGGAGCCCGTCAATGGCCAAGCTCAACCGCGGCGGCGTCGACATCTACTACGAGGTTCACGGCAGCGGCCCGCCGCTGATCCTGACCCACGGCTATTCCTCGACGTCGGCGATGTGGCAGGGCCAGATCGAGGCGCTGTCGCAACGGCACAAGCTGATCCTGTGGGACATGCGCGGGCACGGCCAATCCGACTATCCCGACGATCCCGATGCCTATAGCGAAGCGCTGACGGTCGGCGACATCGCCGCTTTGCTCGACGCTGCCGGCGCCGACAAGGCGATCGTCGGCGGGCTGTCGCTGGGCGGCTACATGTCACTCGCCTTTCATCGCGCCCATCCGGAGCGGGTGCGGGCGCTGCTGATCATCGACACCGGCCCGGGCTTCAAGAAGGACGACGCCCGCGAGGTCTGGAACAAGCGCGCCCGCGAGACCGGCGACCGCTTCGACCGCGAAGGGCTCGAGGTGCTGAGATCGCTGAGCGCCGAGCGCGCGTCGGTCACCCATCGCGACGCAAGGGGCCTCGCGCTCGCGGCGCGCGGCATGCTGGCACAGCGCGATGCACGGGTGATCGAATCGCTGCCCGGGATCCGGGTGCCAGCGTTGGTTGTGGTCGGCGCCGACGACACGCCGTTCCTGGCGGCGTCCGACTACATGGCGGCAAAGATCCCTGGTGCGCAGAAGGCGGTGATTCCGAACGCCGGCCACGCCGTCAACATCGACCAGCCGCAGGCCTTCATCGCCGCGGTGCTGCCGTTCCTGGACGGCCTTGAGGCCGGCGCGCCGGGAAAGACCGCGCCATGAAGACGATCGCCGTTGCCTTGTTGCTGACTGCGGCCACGACAGGGGCGAGCGCGCAGAAGCTGCCGTTCGTAACAGCCCCGTCCACTTTCACCGCGACGTTGTCGAACACCACGCCGCTGGTGTTCGGCATGGGCGTCGCGGACGCGCAGCGCGCGCTCGGCACGCCCCTCACCTATGTCAGCGGACGGCCCGGCAACGAGATCTTCCTGACCTTCCGCGACCTCGGCGGCAGCGGGCTGTTTCCGCACCACGACCGTCTCTTCCTCCAATTCCGCAAGCACCGGCTGACCGGCTGGAAGGCCGACTGGGGCGAGAACTGGATGTGGCGATAGGGCATGGTCCGGAAACGTGCGAAGCGGTTTTCCGAAACGGCCATGCTCAAACGAAGAGCCAAAGCGCGATGACAATCTCAGCGCGCTTTGGACCTCATCATTGAGAGCTTCATGCAACCCCCAAACTGACAAGGATGGACCATGGGACAAGACATCAAACTCAAGGCTTCGGACGGATTTGAACTCGGCGCCTACCGCGCCGATCCTGCCGGCGCGCCGAAGGGCGCGGTCGTCGTGATTCAGGAGATCTTCGGCGTCAATCACCACATCCGCTCGGTCTGCGACCGGCTGGCGAAGGAAGGCTATGTCGCGGTTGCGCCGTCGATCTTCGACCGCATCACACCGAACTTCCAGAGCGGCTATTCCCCCGACGAGATCGCCGAGGCGCGGAAGTTCGTCGCCAATCCGGACTGGGCCGCGATGCTGGGCGACACCCAGGCCGCGATCGACGCGGTCAAACCGGTCGGGCCGGTCGGCATCATCGGCTTCTGCCTCGGCGGCAGCGTCGCCTATGCTGCCGCCACCAAGCTCGCCGGGCTGTCAGCCGCGGTCGGCTATTACGGCGGCGCCATCGTGCGCTTCGCCGATGACAAGCCGGCAGTGCCGACGCAGCTGCATTTCGGCGAGAAGGATGCCGGCATTCCGTTGAGCGATGTCGAGACCATCAAGTCGAAGCGGCCGGAGGTCGAGGTCTTCATCTATCCCGGCGCGCAGCACGGTTTCCATTGCGACGAGCGCGCCAGCTACGACAAGACAAGCGCCGACATCGCCTGGCCGCGCAGCATGGAATTTTTCGCGAAGCATTTGCGGAAGTGACGCTGCAAGCGTCATTCCGGGGCGATGCGCAGCATCGAACCCGGAATCTCGAGATTCCGGGTCTGGTGCTAACGCACCATCCCGGAATGACGAAGGACGCTGTCCTTCGTCAAAACCAGCGCTCGCCGACGAACACCGTATCGCCCGGGCTCATCGGCGTGCCCAGCGGCACCACGAAGCGGCCGGAGCCGGACGCATCGGTGTGGGTCAACGTCACGCTGTCGCGGCGGGCCCGCGGCGAGAAGCCGCCGGCGATCGCGACCGCGCTCTCGACCGTCATGTTCGGCACGTAGGGATATTGGCCGGGGGCCTGGACTTCGCCGAGGATGAAGAACGGACGATAGGACTCGATCTCGACCGCCACCGAAGGCTCGCGAATAAAGCCGTTGCGCAGCCGTGCCGAGATTTCGCCGGCGAGCCCGGCCGGCGTGCGGCCGCGCGCCGGCACCGAGCCGATCAGCGGCATCGTGATCGCGCCCGCGGCGTCGATCGCATAGGAATTGGTCAGGCCTTCCTGGCCGTAGACCACGACGCGGAGCTTGTCGCCGGGGCCAAGATGATAGCCGTTGTCGTAGCCGGCCGGGGGTCCACCCGGGGCGGCGGCATAGACGACCGGGGCGGCGGCCGGCGCGGCATAGCCATAACCAGGGGACGCGCTGGCGAAGGCGGAACGCAACGCGCTGATCGCACCGCCGCCGCCTGCATCGGCAACCGGAGCGGGTGCGTAGGCCGGGCCATAGCTGACGGCATCGACGCCTTGCGGGCCGACGGCGACGGGACCGGACGTGCTCATGCAGCCAGACAGCGCGAGCGCAGCCACAACGGCAGTGATCGGCAATCGTAACGCGCGTGCAACCGGCACCGGACCTATCCCTCAACGGCGAGACCGGCCCAGTCTTGCACCACTTATGGTTAATAAAGGGTTTTCGAGGGTCGAGCGGGAGGCCGGAAAAGCGGGCCTCCCATTGGCTTAACGCCGTGCCCGGCAAGAGCGCAAACCGGCTTTCCGAAGCGAGCTCTTTCTCAACAAGACGATCAGGCGGTGACGCCGACGCCGATCGGGCAGGACACGCCGGTGCCGCCGAGCCCGCAATAGCCCGCCGGATTCTTGGCGAGGTATTGCTGGTGGTAGTCCTCGGCGAAGTAGAATTCGCCGGCCGGCGCGATCTCGGTCGTGATCGCTCCAAGGCCCTTGGCGGCCAGCGCCTTCTGATACATCGCCTGCGACTCGTCGGCGGCTTTGCGCTGCGCGTCGCTGAACGTGTAGATCGCGGAGCGATATTGCGTGCCGATGTCGTTGCCCTGGCGCATGCCCTGCGTCGGGTTGTGGCTCTCCCAGAACGTCTTCAGCAGCTTCTCGTAGGAGATCTTCTTCGGGTCGAACACGACCAGCACCACTTCGGTGTGGCCGGTGCGCCCCGAGCACACTTCCTCATAGGTCGGGTTCGGCGTGTGGCCGCCGGCATAGCCGACCGCGGTGGTGTAGATCCCCTCGCCGAGTTCCCAAAATTTGCGCTCCGCGCCCCAGAAGCAGCCGAGCCCGAACACCGCCTGCTCAAGGCCTTGCGGATAAGGCGGCTGCAACTTGCTGCCATTGACGAAATGGGTGGTCGCGGTCGGGATCGGCGTCGCGCGGCCCTGCAGCGCTTCGGCGGCGCTCGGCAACGCGGTGGTCTTGCGCATGAACAACATGGATACCTCCAGGCGGGACATCGGCCGACGCGGCAACGGCCTGCGGGCCGGCTGTCACCTATATATGTCCTTACGCGGATGATGGCAGCCCCGTTACTGAGTGCTGCGGCCAAGGAAACCTGCAGCCAAGGAGGGCTGCCGACAAGTCAGTCGCGCGCGTAGCCGATCAAGGGCTTGCGCGGCCGGAACAGGATCATCAGCAGGATGCCGGCAATGCCGAGCACTGCGAACACCGGCTGCTCCAGAAGCAGGCGGATCACGTCATTCCAGAGCCAGGGCGCGAAGCGGTCCACCCAGGCATGGAATGCCTGCTGGCTCGACTGGTGGATGTCGTTCCAGAACTGGCCGAATTGGGTGAACCGCAGGCTCTGGTCGGCGACGTAGCGGGCCCCGTCATAGACCATGAAGATGAAGCTGCCGGCCAGCAGCAGAAGGCCGATCAGACGGAAAAAGCCGCGGATCATGCGTCACCCTAACTCCCAGTCGCGCCCCACGCGTCGTCAGGCCTTACCGGGCGCCCCCCGGAAATTCAACCTCTTCAGCGGCTTATCCGGCCCCCGCGGGGGCGATTTCGGGCCCTTTTTGAGTCCCGAAAGCGTTGACGCTTCAGCCCGCGCCATCTATAAGACCGGCCGATGGCGGCGGGCGCAATCCTGCCGCCGCTGTTCTTTGGACAGTGCCGCAGGCGCGGGGCAGCATTTTGCGCTCCTCGCATGGCCGCCTCAAGGACACCCAAGAAAACCACCTTGGACAAATACATCAGAGTTGAGATTTGAACCGGCCGGTGCGCGCAAGCCCGACCACCGAGCGATCACCGCCGAAGGACAGTTAGAGAACCATGGCCAACACCACCTCCGCCAAGAAGGCGACCCGCAAGATTGCCCGCCGCACCATCGTCAACAAGTCGCGCCGCACGCAGATGCGTGGCGCGGTGCGCACCGTCGAGGAAGCGATCAAGAGCGGCGACCGCGAGGCGGCACTGAAGGCGATGAGCCGCGCCGAGCCCGAGCTGATGAAGGCAGCGCAGCGCAACATCATTCACAAGAACAACGCGAGCCGTAAGGTGTCGCGTCTGTCGCAGCGGATCGCCAAGCTCGCCAAGTAAGGGCTCGGCGCGTGAGCTGACTGGAAGACACATTTGTCACGAAGCCCGGCTCGCGCCGGGCTTTTTGTTTTTGTCTCGACTTTTGTCGTGGAAGTTTCTTAGCGCGAGAACACTTCGCGTTGCCGCGCAACGAACTGCGTGTCATGTTTCGTCGCGTCCGTAGTTCTACCGGCTCAACATGCTTAATGCGCCGCACTCGCCCACAGATTGTTCTTCGCTAAGCTGGATAGATGGAATAGCGCGCAAGCATTTCGCGGCGAAACCTGCGACGCGGGGTTACCCTGCAAAAGTAATCGAGAAAAATGACGTCTCGCGAATTACTTATGCACATAGCGTTGGTCAGCGATTGGAAAAATGACCGGCGCGAGACCAAATGTAAATTTTCTATGAAAAATTTTTGGTATTGCACCGTCGTTTGTGACGCGCGTGAATCTGTGCGGTGATTCAAAAACTTGCTTTCGCAACTCAGCATCGGCAACGCCGCAACAGTCGCGAAGAGTCTCGGTCCCCGTCGAATCCACGGATTGTCAGGAAATGTGCTTGGTGTATTTATTTCTTGTTCGCGACGCCCACGGCTCTCCAGATCAGCGCGGTTTGAGACCCAGGGGCGGACGCACAAATCGGCGGCGGTGTGTGCGTTAGCGACGCTTTCCAAGCGAAGCTGGATTGACGGCTCATAGCGATATGAGGACGGACGACCTGTGTCAAAAATTCTCCGGCGATGTCCCCGGCAATTTGGGGGATCGAACAAGAGAGACCAGGACGTCGGTCGGAATCTGGCAGCGGGAACGCGGAGCGAGTGAACGGGTTGACGACGACACGGCGGCGGCGAAGCGCCGGGCATTTCGGTGTTCGGTAGCAGCAGTTCGAATTTGAAGACACGAGCAAGCTGACAACTTGCCGCGATACGTCGCGGCGGGAGGGGGAGGACTTATGCCTTACGGTATCATCACTGCAGTCGAACCAACGACAGCCGAAGCGCAAATTTCCAGTGGTGCCGTAATCAACCCCTCGGACGTCAGTTCCTACCCGCAGCGTCCGTCGAGTACGCGCTGACCTCGCGGGGCGCATCTTCTCCAAACAGCTGATCTGTCGGGTGGCGCATGGTCGCCGCACGGGAGAGCTTTGTCCGGAGCAGACCGCGCCCGCTAGAGGTCGCGCCGTGGCAGCAAACCTGCGCGGCGCTTTCGCAACGAATATCTCTCAGACTTGGAAGTACGAAGGCAATGACGAACACGGAACAGGATCGCTGGTCGCGGGTGAAGGGACGTCTGCGGACGAGCGTTGGCGAGGACGTTTACACGAGCTGGTTCGCACGGATGGATCTGGAGAGCGTGCACGACGAGAGCGTGCACCTGTCGGTTCCGACCCGGTTCCTCAAGAGCTGGATCCAGGCGCATTACGCCGATCGCGTGCTGTCCTGCTGGCAGGCCGAGATGCCGGAAGTGCACAAGATCGACCTTACCGTCCGCTCCGCGATCCGTGCGACGGCTCCGGTGAAGGAAACGGCTGCGCCCGTCGAAGTGCGCCGCATCGAGCGCACCGACGGCCGCCCCGCGCCCGAATTGCGCGCGTTTGCGACTGCGCCGGTGTCGGCAAGCCATGACGCGCTCGGCGGTTCGCCGCTCGATCCGCGCCTGACCTTTGCCAGCTTCGTCGTCGGCCGGTCCAACACGCTGGCCCATGCGGCGGCCCGCCAGGTCGCGGAAGGTCGCCGCGGCGATCCCGTGATGTTCAACCCGCTCTACATTCATGCCGGCGTCGGCCTCGGCAAGACGCACCTGCTGCAGGCGGTGACCTGGTCCGGCAATTCCGGCGGCGAGCGCAAGGTGCTGTATCTCACCGCCGAGAAGTTCATGTACGGCTTCGTCGCGGCGCTGAAGACGCAGACGGCGCTGGCCTTCAAGGAGGCGCTGCGCGGCATCGACGTGCTGGTCATCGACGATCTGCAGTTCCTGCAGGGCAAGTCGACGCAGGCCGAGTTCTGCCACACCCTGAACGCGCTGATCGATGCCGGCCGCCAGGTCGTGATCGCGGCCGACCGTCCGCCGTCGGATCTGGAAAGCCTCGACGACCGCGTGCGCTCGCGGCTCGCCGGCGGCCTCGTGGTCGAGATGGGCTCGCTCGGCGAGGAGCTGCGGCTCGGCATCCTGAAGTCGCGCGTCGCCGCGGCCCGCGTCCACCATGCAAGCTTCGACGTGCCGGAGGAGGTGCTCGACTATCTGGCGCGCACCATCACCCATAACGGCCGCGACCTTGAAGGCGCGATCAACCGCCTGCTGGCGCACTCGAAGCTCAACAACCAGCCGGTGACGCTGGAGATGGCCGAGCGCGAGGTGCGCGACCTGATCCGCCCGCAGGAGCCGAAGCGGATCAAGATCGAGGACATCCAGCGCGTGGTCGCCCGGCAGTACAATGTCAGCCGCTCCGACTTGCTGTCGTCCCGCCGCACCGCCAATGTGGTCCGTCCGCGCCAGGTCGCGATGTATCTGGCGAAGACGCTGACCTTGCGCTCACTGCCGGAGATCGGCCGGCGCTTCGGCGGCCGCGACCACACCACGGTGTTGCACGCCGTGCGCAAGATTGAGGCACTGGTCGCCAAGGACACGGCGCTCTCGGAGGAAGTCGAATCGCTGAAGCGCCAACTGCAGGAATAGGGCCGCTTCATCCGGCCGGCTCGTTCCATCACCCTCCCCTTTGCCAAAGGGGAGGGCTAAACTTTTTTCCGACCCAAAACGTGGGGAACGGGGCTCGTTTCACGCCCGTATCCCTTGCACCGGCCGCCCATACGCGCCACCTTGCGGTCCCCCCGTGGGTTTGATCAAATCCGGTATTGATCCGGCTTTTCGGGTTTCCAATGCCGCGGTGCTGCCCTGAACGGCCGCCCGGCTTTTCCATCTGAGGGATCTGGCGGGTATTGCAATGAAGGTCACCGTCGAGCGCGCGCAACTCCTGAAATCGCTGGGTCACGTTCACCGCGTGGTCGAGCGCCGCAACACCATCCCGATCCTCGGCAACGTGTTGATCCGCGCCGAGGGCGCCAAATTGTCGCTGAAGGCGACCGACCTCGACCTCGAGGTGACGGAGACCTTGGCCGCCGAGACCGGAACCGCCGGCTCGACCACGGTGCCCGCGCACATGTTCTACGACATCGTCCGCAAGCTGCCCGACGGCTCGCAGATCGTGCTGGAAGCCGATGGCGACCGCTCGGTGCTCGCCGTGCGTGCCGGCCGCTCGCGCTTCACGCTGCAGACCCTGCCCGAGAGCGACTTCCCGGGCCTTGCCGCTGGAGACATGACGCATTCGTTCTCGCTGCCGGCGTCCGACATCAAGCGCCTGATCGACCGCACCCAGTTCGCGATCTCGACCGAGGAGACCCGCTACTACCTCAACGGCATCTATCTGCACGCGGCCGGCAGCGCCAAGGCGGCGACCCTGCGCGGGGTTGCGACCGACGGCCACCGGCTGGCGCAGATCGACCTCGCGCTGCCCAAGGGCGCAACCGGCATGCCCGGCGTGATCGTCCCGCGCAAGACGGTCGGCGAGGTGCAGCGGCTGATCGAGGGCGACGACGCCGAGATCTCGATCGAGCTGTCGGACGGCAAGATCCGCTTCACGCTCGGCAATGTGGTGCTGACCTCGAAGCTGATCGACGGCACCTTCCCGGACTATGGCCGCGTCATTCCGCAGAACAACGACAAGGAACTCGTCGTCGACAAGAAGGACTTCGAGGCCGCCGTCGACCGCGTCTCGACGATTTCCAGCGAACGCGGCCGCGCGGTGAAGCTCGCGCTGTCCGCGGGCAAGCTGGTGCTCTCGGTCACCAACCCGGATTCCGGCAGCGCCACTGAAGAACTCGAGGTCGAGTACGCCTCCGACGCGCTCGATATCGGCTTCAACTCGCGCTATCTGCTCGACATCGCCGCCCAGATCGAGGGCGAGGTCGCGGTGCTGAAGCTCGCCGATCCCGGTTCGCCGACCCTGGTGCAGGACCGCGACAGCAAGGGCGCGCTCTACGTGCTGATGCCGATGCGGGTGTGATGACCCTCTCCACACGCGCAACTGCACCCTCCCCCCTTGTGGGAGAGGGTGGCGCCGAAGGCGCCGGGTGAGGGGTTGGTGCCGCGAACACCGCACCATCGACCGACCGATGAACGCCTCCGCACCTTCGCAAAGAAGATGCGCCGAGAGCCGACTGACGCGGAAGCGAAGATGTGGCGCCTGCTGCGCGATCGGCGCCTGTCGCACTTGAAATTTCGAAGGCAGGTTCCATTTCGCAATTACATTCTCGACTTCGCGTGCTTTGAGAAGCGCCTCGCCATCGAGATCGACGGCGGTCAGCACGCTTCGTCGCCGCGTGATGCATCCAGGAGTGACGCGCTTGCGGCGGAAGGCTTTCAGGTCTTGCGCTACTGGAACAATGACGTCTTGCGGACGCCCGGGGCAGTGCTGGAAGACATTGTCGCCAAGCTTGCCGAGCTGTGAGATACCCCTCACCCGTCGCCTCACTTCGTGAAGGCGCCACCCTCTCCCACAGGGGGAGAGGGGAAGGAAGACAGATGACCCCGTCCCGCATTCATCGCCTGTCGCTGACGCATTTCCGCAATTACCGGACGGCGACGCTGCAGGTCGCCGGCGACATGGTGGTGCTGGTCGGGCCGAACGGCGCCGGCAAGACCAATTGCATGGAAGCGGTCTCGTTCCTGTCGCCGGGTCGCGGCCTGCGCCGCGCGACGCTGGAGGACATCGCCGACAATCAGGGCGACGGCTCCTGGGCGGTGTCGGCCGAAGTCGAGGGCGCGCTCGGCCTCGCCACGCTCGGCACCGGTATTGATCCGCCGACCGGTGACGCCGGCAGCACAAGGCGCTGCCGCATCGACCGCGAACCGGTGGGTTCCGCGACCGCTTTCGGCGATCATTTGCGCATCGTGTGGCTGACGCCGGCGATGGACGGCCTGTTCATGGGCGCCGCCTCGGAACGGCGGCGCTTCTTCGATCGCCTGGTGCTGGCGATCGATTCCGAGCATTCCAGCCGCGTCTCCGCGCTGGAGCGCTCGCTGCGCTCGCGCAACCGGCTGCTCGAGGTGCGCAACTATGACGACCATTGGTGTGACGCGATCGAGCGCGAGACCGCGGAGCTTGCGGTCGCGGTCGCCGCGTCGCGCGGCCAGACCGCCGCCAAGCTCGCCGTGATGCTGCGCGAGCGCGGCGCCGCCTCGGCCTTCCCCTCCGCCGAGATCATGCTCGACGGCTGGATGGAGAACGCGCTGCTACAGGAGCCCGCAACCGCAGTGGAGGACCGCTACCGCGAGATCCTGCGCGCCGGCCGGCCGCGCGATGCCGCCGCCGGCCGCACGCTGGACGGCCCGCATCTGACCGATCTGCAGGTGATCTACGCGCCGAAGAACATGCCGGCGCGTGACGCCTCGACCGGCGAGCAGAAGGCGCTCTTGATCGGGCTGGTGCTGGCGCACGCCACGATGGTCGCGGAGATGACCGGCATCGCACCGCTGCTGCTGCTCGACGAGGTCGTCGCCCATCTCGATCCGAACCGCCGCAAGGCGCTGTTCGACGAGCTCGCCAAGCTCGGCGCGCAGGTCTGGATGACCGGCGCCGATCCCGCGGCGTTCGTCGACATCGGCCCTCGGGGGGAGATTTTCGACGTCGAATCCGGCCGCGCCACGCGGCGCGGCTGATTGGCTAGTCTAGGGCAATCTGAAGCGATGGCGCCGTCGCAGAGCGCATTGCCAAAATATCGAAAACAACCCCATGCAAAGTAGCCAGCGGCGGCCGGCGTTCGACCAAGCAGCTTGACACGTCGGGCAACTCAGGAACATTATTCTAATATTCCGAAATTGCGCCAGCATCCCTCGCCCCCGGTTCGCCCATGCCCAGCGGGGAGAAGCGAACCTCCGAAGCCGCTCCAATTCAGCCTGGTCTCATCATGTTTCTGGCGGCGCAGAATCGGCCTCGATGAGGGCTCCGAATCCGCCACCGAATCGGGCTTTTCAAAGCCCTCGGAATCCGCCTTTGAAGACCTTGAAAAAGGCCTAAAAAATCCCATCTATTCAATAGTTTGTAGATGGAGACTTTGCGCTAGGCGCAACCCCTCTTTCGTGGCACAAATAGCGGAATCAGCGCCTCATTTTGTGCAGCTGATTCGGGACATCCTCGAAGGCCTCACATGACTGAACCTGCCCGGCAGACCCCTGCCGAATCTGAGCATCCCATTCCGGCTGAATATGGTGCGGAATCGATCCGGGTGCTGAAGGGCCTCGACGCCGTCCGCAAGCGGCCCGGCATGTATATCGGCGACACCGACGACGGTTCCGGCCTGCACCACATGGTCTACGAGGTCGTCGACAATGCGATCGACGAGGCGCTGGCGGGCCATGCCAGCCGCGTCCTGGTCACCCTCAACGCCGACAATTCCGTCACCGTGTACGACGACGGACGCGGCATTCCGGTCGGCATCCACAAGGAAGAGGGCGTCTCGGCAGCCGAAGTCATCATGACCCAGCTGCACGCCGGCGGAAAATTCGACCAGAACTCCTACAAGGTTTCCGGCGGTCTGCACGGCGTCGGCGTCTCCGTCGTCAACGCGCTCTCCAGCAAGCTCGCGCTGCGGATCTGGCGCGACGACAAGGAGCACTACATCGAATTCGCGCACGGCGACGCCGTGGCGCCGCTCAAGGTGGTCGGCGATGCCCCGGGCAAGCGCGGCACCGAGGTCACCTTCCTCGCCTCGACCGAGACCTTCAAGAACGTCGAATACGATTTCGCGACGCTCGAGCACCGGCTGCGCGAGCTCGCCTTCCTCAACTCCGGCGTCCACATCGTGCTGTCCGACATGCGCCACGCGGTCGAGAAGCGCGAGGAGATGCATTATTCCGGCGGCGTCGAGGAATTCGTCAAATATCTCGACCGCAACAAGAAGGCGATCGTGCCGGCGCCGATCATGGTGCGATCGGAAGCCAACGGCATCGGCGTCGAGGCGGCGCTGTGGTGGAACGACAGCTACCACGAGAACGTGCTGTGCTTCACCAACAACATCCCGCAGCGCGACGGCGGCACCCATCTGGCCGGCTTCCGCGGCGCGCTGACGCGCCAGGTCAACGGCTATGCCGAGGCCAATGCGAAAAAGGAAAAGATCGCGCTGACCGGCGACGATTGCCGCGAAGGCCTCACCGCGGTGCTGTCGGTGAAGGTGCCCGATCCGAAATTCTCGTCGCAGACCAAGGACAAGCTGGTGTCCTCGGAGGTTCGACCGGTGGTCGAGAACGTCCTGAACGAGGCGCTGGCCGCCTGGTTCGAGGAGAATCCGAAGGAAGCCAAGGAAATCGTCGGCAAGGTGATCCAGGCCGCCGCAGCCCGCGAGGCTGCACGCAAGGCGCGCGAGCTGACACGCAAGAATCCGCTCAGCGTCTCCTCGCTGCCCGGCAAGCTCGCCGACTGCCAGGAAAAGGATCCGGCGAAGTCTGAGCTGTTCATCGTCGAGGGCGACTCGGCAGGCGGCAGCGCCAAGCAGGGCCGCAATCGCGAATTCCAGGCGGTGCTGCCGCTGCGCGGCAAGATCCTGAATGTCGAGCGCGTGCGCCCCGACAAGATGCTGTCGTCAGAGCAGATCGGCACCCTGATCACCGCGCTCGGCACCGGCATCAGCGACGATTTCTCGGTCGACAAGCTGCGCTATCACAAGATCATCGTGATGACCGACGCCGACGTCGACGGCGCCCATATCCGCACGCTGCTGCTGACCTTCTTCTATCGCCAGATGCGCTCGATCATCGACGGCGGCTTCCTCTATATCGCCCAGCCGCCGCTCTATAAGGTCTCGCGCGGCAAGTCCGAGCAATATCTGAAGGACGAGCGCGCGCTCGAGGATTATCTGATCTCGACCGGGCTCGACGAGTGCGTCTTCAAGCCGGCCTCCGGCGACGACCGCTCGGGCCGTGATCTGCTGTCGCTGGTCGAAGACGCCCGGGTCATCCGCTCGGTGCTGCGCAACCTGCACAGCCGCTATAATCGCGCCGTCATCGAGCAGGCCGCGATCGCGGGCGTGCTCAATCCCAGAATCACGAGCGATATCGCCACCGCCAATTCGGCGGCCGAATACATTGCCAAGCGGCTGGACGCCGTGGCCGAAGAGGTCGAGCGCGGCTGGATCGGCACCTTCACGGAAGGCCAGGGGTTTCAGTTCGAGCGCACCGTGCGCGGGGTCAGGGAATTCGCCGTGATCGACGACGCCTTCCTCGGCTCGGCCGACGCCCGCAAGCTCGATGAATACGCGACCGAACTGCAGGAGATCTACGTGCGCGCGGGCAAGCTGCGGCGCAAGGATGCCGAGCAGATCATCCACGGCCCGATCGACCTGTTCGAGGCCGTGACCGACGCCGCCCGCAAGGGCATCTCGCTGCAGCGCTACAAAGGTCTCGGCGAGATGAACCCGGAACAGCTCTGGGAGACCACGCTGGACACCGAGGCGCGCTCGCTGCTGCAGGTGAAGATTAAGGAGGTCGACGAGGCCGACGATATCTTCACCAAGCTGATGGGCGACGTGGTCGAGCCGCGCCGTGAGTTCATCCAGGACAATTCGCTCAGCGCCACCATCGACATCTAGGGTTCTGCGGACGGCCAGGCGGGCGTGCGCTTCTCGGCGCCGGCGCGGCGCTACCTTTCGTGTGGAAGCTGCGCCGGAAGTTGTGTTACGGTGCCGGACGGCCGTTGATTCCGTTGTGGAATTTCCAATGGCCCGGTCTGAATGATGCGTTAGGGGACAATCCGCGTGCCGCCGATCCAATACATCGTCGAAGGCGGCCGCCGCCTTTCGGGCACCATCGAGCCATCTGGCAACAAGAACTCCGCGCTGCCGATCATCGCCGCGGCACTGCTCACCGAGCACCCGGTCACGCTGACCAACGTGCCGCGCATCCGCGACACCGAAACGCTGGTCGAATTGTGCCGCTCGGTCGGCGCCACCGCCGAATGGACCGAGCGCAACACGCTGCAGATTCATGCCAAGGAGATCCGCGCCGCCGATCTCGATCCGGCGCTATGCGCGCGCATCCGCGCCTCGATCCTGCTCGCAGGCCCGCTGCTCGCCCGCTGCGGCGAGGTCGCGCTGCCGCCGCCCGGCGGCGACGTGATCGGCCGCCGCCGGCTCGACACGCACTTCCTGGCCTTCGAGCAGCTCGGCGCCACCGTCACCGCGACACACCGGCTCGAATTCCGCGCCACGCGGCTGAAGGGCGCCGACGTGTTCCTCGACGAGCCCAGCGTCACCGCGACGGAGAACGCGCTGGTCGCCGCCGTCGCCGCCCGCGGCACCACCTATCTGCGCAACGCGGCCTCCGAGCCGCACGTGCAGGACCTCGCCAATTTCCTGATCGCGCTCGGCGCCAGGATCGAAGGTGTCGGCACCAACACCATCGTCGTGCACGGGCCGGCGACGCTCGGCAGCACGACTTTCGCGATCCAGCCCGACCATATCGAGGTCGGATCGCTGATCGGGCTTGCCGCGGTGACCCGCTCGCCGCTGCGCATCGCGCGCGCCGGCGTCGAGCATCTGCGCTCGATCCGGATGGGTTTTGAGCGGCTCGGCATCGTCTGCGGCGTCGAGGGCGACGACCTCGTCGTACCGTCCGGCCAGACCATGAAGATCCAGGACGATTTCGGCGGCCATGTGCCGAAGCTCGAGGACCAGCCCTGGCCGGCCTTCCCGGCCGACCTGATGTCGATCGCGATCGTCACCGCGACGCAGTGCGACGGCGTCATCCTGATGCACGAGAAGATGTTCGAATCCCGGATGTTCTTCGTCGACAACCTGATCGCGATGGGTGGCCGCATCGTGCTGTGCGACCCGCACCGCGCGATCGTCGCCGGCCCCAGCCGGCTGCGCGGCGCGCCGATGAACTCGCCCGACATCCGGGCAGGTATGGCGATGCTGCTCGCCGCGGTGTGCGCCGAGGGCACCTCCACCATCAACAACGCCGACCAGATCGAGCGCGGCTATGAGCGGATCGATGAGCGGCTCAACGCCCTCGGCGCCAAGATCAAGCGGATTCCCGCGCGATCGTGATTCCCTGCGGCAGCTTGGCCATCCTTCCGGCCGGTTTGCCGTGCTAAGCGTGCCGTCATGACCTGCATCGACAAGATCGACCCGGCCGCGCCGAACGCGGCCGTTGTCGTCCCTCGCAACCTGCTCACGGCCGAGCTCGCGGAAACGCTGAAGCTCGCGGTGCCGCTCGCGCTGACGCAGCTCGGTCAGATCGCAATGATGACGACCGATCTCGCCTTCATCGGCCGGCTCGGCAGCGAAAAGGTCGCCGCCGCGGCGCTGGCGCATACCGTGTATTTCGTCAGCTTCACCATCGGCATGGGCATGATGTCGGCGGTCTCGCCCTTGGCCGCGCAGGCGTTCGGCGCGCGCAACCCGCGCGTGATGCGGCGCGCGCTCCGCGTCGGCCTGTGGGCCGGCTTCTTCATGGTGCTGCCGCTGATGGCGCTGCCGTTCCAGGGCGAGCGCATCCTGCTCGCGCTCGGCCAGACCCAAGCCACCGCGCATCTGGCGCAGCAATATCTGTTCGGGCTCGCCTGGGGCATCTTGCCGGCGCTGTGGTTCATCGCGCTCCGCGGCTTCATGAGCGCCGTGAACCGGCCGGAGCCGGTGCTGTGGATCACGCTTGCCGCGATCCCGGCCAATGCGCTGATGGTCTACCTGTTGCTGTACGGCAAATGGGGCATGCCCGAACTCGGCATGTTCGGCGCCGGGCTTGCGACCACGATCGTCAATCTCGGCACCTTCCTTGCCGGCGTGTGGTTCGCGGCGCGCCGGCGCCCGTTCCGCAAGTACCACGTATTCAGCCGCGTCTGGCGCATCGACTGGCCGCTGATGGGCAAGCTGGTCGCCGTCGGCGCGCCGATCTCGATCGCCTTCCTGCTGGAATACGGCCTGTTCGGTGCGGCCGGTCTGCTGATGGGGCTGATCAGCACCACGGCGCTGGCCGCGCACCAGATCGCGCTGCAGATCGCGGCGATCCTGTTCATGGTGCCGTTCGGCGTCAGCATGGCCGCTACCGTGCGGGTCGGCCAGGCCGTCGGCCGCCGCGATACCGACGCGGTGCAGCGTGCCGGCTTTGTCGCGGTCGCATTGTCCGGCGTCTTCATGAGCGTCATGACGCTCGCGGTGATCCTCGCGCGTTTCGAGATCGCGGCGCTGTTTCTCGGCGAGGCCTCCGACACCACCGCGCAGCTCACCGCGGCGCTGCTGTTGATCGGCGCGACCTTCTTCATCGCCGACGGCATCCAGACCACCACCGCGGGCGCGCTGCGCGGCATGAACGACACCCAGGTGCCGCTGCTGTTCGCCGTCATCAGCTATTGGCTGATCGGCTTCGCGTCGGCCTCCGCGCTCGCCTTCTGGGCGAAGCTCGACGCCGCCGGTGTCTGGATCGGGCTGTCGCTCGGGACGGCGGTCTATGCGACCCTCCTTGTCTTGCGTTTCCGCCTGCTGGCACGCAGACTGGGCAAATGAGGGTCGACGAGGTCACGCCGAACGTGGATTCAGCCGCGCTGCTCGCCGGCGCGCAATTCATCGATGCGTTCCGGATCGCGACCACGCGTCCGGACCTCGACGCGCGCCACGCCGCCGAAGCGATGGTGACGCGCCAGCCGCGCTGGTTCGAATGGCTGGTCGCCTTGCGCAATCTCCTGGTCGCGCCGCTCGGCCTGAAGACGTCAGGCGCAACTGAGGGCGTGGCGCGCGACATGATCGGGATCTTTCCGGTGGTCAGCGAAACGCCGGAGCGGCTGGTTGCGGGCTTCAACGACAAGCATCTCGACTTCCGGCTCGTCGTCGACGTCGCGCCCGCAGGGCCCGCGCGCAGCATCACCGCGACCACGCTGGTGCTCACCCATAACTGGCTCGGGCGGGCCTATCTTACGGTGATCATGCCGTTCCACCGCCTGATCGTGCCCGCGATGCTGCGCAAGGCCGTAGACTGAGCCCTGCTCCATCTCAAGCCGCGCTCTTCTCCGGCGTGTCGGCGACGATCTTCTCGGAGCCGTCGGCGTTGGTGCACCAATTGCCGTGGCAGCGCTTGAGGTCGTTGAGATTCTGCCGCATCTGGTCGAGCGAGAAGCCGAGCGCGTAGAAGCGCTCGGCGGCATCGACCGGCAGGCCGCGGATCAGGCCATCCCTGCGGACCGCGGCGACCTCCTCGCTATAGGCATGCAGCGCGGCATCGACCGGCGCCATGTCGGCCGGGCCGCTGCCGGCGCGCAAGGCGGTCGCGACCGCCACCATGTAAGTCACGATCGCCTTGCTGACGTCGGCCAATGGCCGCGCCAGCCTCGCCTGAATATCCGTCGGCAGCGGCACCACACAGGCGCGCCCGATCATCACGACGTCGTGCCGCAGCCGCTGGATGGTCCGCAGCAACGGACCGGTGTCCGGCCCCGATGACAGATGCATCGAGCGCTCGCGCTCGGCCTCGAGGCCGGTCGCGTGCAGATTGGTCACCGCGGTGCCGATGCCGTCCTGGATCCGGTGCAGCGCGTCGTTGTCGAGGCCGCGGGTCAGCCCGGCGAGCAATTCGGCGAACGCCGCCGACAGCAGCTCCAACAGCTTCGATCCATTGACCCTGATTTGGCTGACCGCGCGCGACGGCAGCACCAGGAACGAGATCAGGAGCCCGGTGAGCGCGCCGACCGTCACCTCGAGGACGCGGTCGATCGCGGAATCCAGCGGGTTGGAGTGATGCATCGTCGGCAGCAGCAGCACGATCACCGCCGTCACCGTCGCAGAGTTCAGGCTCGGATTGAGCGCGGCGATGAAGGCCAGCGGCACGATCGCCAGCACCAGCAGCGCCAGCAGGCTGCCCTCGCCGGAATGCGGGATCAAAACTGCAATCGCGCCGCCATAGACGGCGCCGCCGATGGTACCGAGCATGTAGTCGCGGCTGGCCTTCAGCGAGCGGCCGACGCTCATCTGGGTCACGATCAGCGAGGTCAGCACCGCCCAGAGCGGCAGCATCAGGTTGAGCGCCAGCGCGATGGTATAGGCCGCCACGCCGGCGGACGCGATCCGGACCGCCAGCGCCAGCTGCGTCTTGCGGGTCCAGAGCTGGTCGAACATGCGTTTTGCGAAGGTCCTCATGCACCGTGATCCGCAATCAAAGGAAAGGCCCGTGTTACATGACTTGAAGCTAACCGACCTGAAGCTAACCGATCTGGAGCATGGCAGCTGCCCGCGGCGGCAAGGTGGCTTGAAAGGCCTGACCTGCCCGCCTACCCTGCGCCGCAAAATTGAGGAAACACGATGGCCCACGAAACCGCAACGCTCGCCGCCTATGTCGCCGACCTGAAATATTCCGACATTCCGCCGGAGGTGCTGGAGCGCGCCAAGGTTTTGACGCTGGATTTCCTCGGCAGCACCATCCGCGCCCGGCGCGACGCGGAATCGACGCCCTCGCTGATGAAGATGCTGGAGGCGCTGGCGCTCGACGGCAAGGGCGAGGCCACCGTGTTCGGCGACACCAAGACCTGGACCCCGGCGGTCGCCGCGCTGCTCAACGGCGCGCTCGGCCATTCGCTCGACTTCGACGACACCCACGCCGATTCCTCGCTGCATCCGAGCGCACCGGTGGTGCCCGCCGCGTTCGCGGTCGGCGAGATGGTCGGCGCCTCCGGCCGCGACGTGCTGACCGCGATCGTCGCCGGTTATGAAGTGTGCTGCCGGCTCGGCAACGCGCTCGACCCGACCTCGCATTACGCCCGCGGCTTCCACCCGACCGCGACCGCCGGCACCTATGGCGCCGCCGCGGCGGCGGCCAAGCTGTTCGGATTGTCGAAAGAGCAGATCGTCTCCGCGTTCGGCGTCTCCGGCAGCCAGGCTGCGGGCTCGCTGCAATTCC